>JAJZGG010000002.1 GCA_021804965.1 Acidobacteriota bacterium | reverse complement strand
CTCGGCCACACCGTACGCCTATATTCCCAATCGCATCACCTTCCAGCTGGAAAATCCCGATGGAAGCTGCATCCCGCGTGATCCTTACAATCCGCAGCTGGGACAGTGCATCCAGATTCCGCTGCCCGTTTACAGCATCGTCTCCATCGGTGGCGATACGGACTTCACCAACAACCTCGAGTACCGTATCCCCATCATTGGACCCATCACGTTTGCGATCTTTGACGACTTCGGGATTGCGGCATCGGTGGACAATAACCAGCTGCAGGAGAGCCCGGAAGGCTACGCCAGCCTGAACTCGCCGCTCTATGGCTGCCCGGTCTATAACAACGGCACCTGCGAAGGTGGCGTTCCGATTCACTTCAGTGACTACATCCGTCCGCTGACTGGAACCAACTTCCGTCCCCGCATGTCGGCCGGTGGGGAGTTGCAGGTGCTGATGCCGATCATCAACGCTCCTGTCCGTCTCTACTACGCATGGAACCCCATGAGGATCGATCGCTACGATCCAGGCGAAACCCTGATCACCCGTGCGATGTTCCCGCCGGGCGGCGCTGGAGATTTCTCCTATCAGCGGGCCATCCAGCTGTACGGACCCCAGTACCTGCTGCGTGAGCCGCATGCCACCTTCCGCCTGACGGTCTCCACCACCTTCTAGGCCATCCTTCATTCCAACAAAAGCCCTTCGCGAGCAATGGCTCCGAAGGGCTTTTTGCTTGGCTGAATCCACGGGAGACTCCGCTGTCGGCCTGCGCGTCGTTGCGGATTTTCACGGGTTCTTTCGTTTGACCAAGGCAGGCGCCACTCCTATAATCCAGATAGTTCCTGCTGACGTCTCTGTCCGCATCCCACTGTGTTTTCCAAGCCTCTGGCAATCCCCGGGGCGGAATGCATGGAGAGCTAGGAGATACCAACCAGGAAGCAATGTCTTGCTTTCTTGAAGGAATGCGGGCAAAACCAAAACAGGAAGACCGAAGGAGCTTTTGAAGTCGATGAAACGTACCCTCACCCTAGCAGTTCTCGCTGCGTCGAGCCTGACCATCGGAGCTGTCGCACAGACACCCGTGAAGTCTGCATCCACCGCATCGGCACCCAGCAAAATTGCCGTGATCGCCTTCCAGGCTGCCGTGGCACAGACCAATGAAGGGCAGCGCGACTTTGCAGATCTCCAGCAGAAGTTTCAGCCCAAGCGCGCGCAGCTCAAGACCCTCAACGACGAGATTGAGGCCATGAAGAAGCAGCTGCAGACGCAGGCATCCACGCTCACCTCCCAGCAGTCTGCCGACAAGACCCGTCAGATCGACGAGAAGACCAAGCAGCTGCAGCGCGAAGCTCAGGATGCCCAGTCGGACTTCCAGCAGTCCGTGCAGGACATGTACAACGGCCTGGCCTCCAAGGTCTATGACGTGCTCAACACCTACGCCAAGCAGCACAACTACACCCTCGTGGTTGACGTGAGCCAGCAGCAAAGCCCTGTTCTGTGGGCAGCCGACTCCACGAACATCACCAAGGACATTGTGGCGGCCTACAATGCCAAGTCCGGCGTGCCTGCGCCTGCTGCACCCGCGCAGTCCGGTGGCCTTCCCTCGGCCCCCAAACCGGCCTCCCACTGAGTCTTACCACTCAAGGAGAAGTAAAAGCCCCGGCTTCGGCCGGGGCTTTCCTTTTCACGGCATTCTCCCTTGCTATGCCCATGGCCAGGGAATTCCCCTTCCCTGTGGAAAAAAATGTGGAAGAAATCTGCGAAAGCACGGAAGTTTCGGGTTGCCGGCCACCCACTTCATTTTGGAATCGAAATATGAAGAAATTAAATCTATATATATCAGCTACTTGGAGAATTCTTGCGCGAGGTGGAATCTAGTTGACAAACAGGTGTCCCGTTTTGTATCAGGGACGCAGCTTTCCACAGTTTGTGATGAAAAATTCGTGAATCATCGATGGAAATGTATGCCTTTATCGCGCAAGTATTGCCTGTAAAGGATTGAATTGCAACGAATCCGGGGACGGCAGCAAACCCTTTGCCACACTAGTTTTGTGCATCTTCCCCAACACGGAGAACGGCCAGGAACGCCTCCTGCGGAATATCGACCTTGCCGATCCGCTTCATGCGCTTTTTGCCTTCCTTCTGCTTTTCCAGCAGCTTGCGCTTGCGGCTGATATCTCCGCCGTAGCACTTGGCGATGACGTTTTTGCGCAATGCAGCCACCGTCTCTCGGGCCACGACCTTGGAGCCAATGGCGGCCTGGATGGCGACTTCAAACTGCTGGCGCGGGATCAACTCACGCATTTTGGATACCAGCGCGCGACCGCGTTCATAGGCATGGTCACGATGCACAATGATCGAGAGCGCATCGACAGGATCGCCGGAGACGAGAATATCCATCTTCACCATCGGCGAGACCCAGGAACCGGCAGGCTGATAGTCGAGAGAAGCATAGCCCCGGGATACGGACTTGAGGCGGTCATAGAAATCGAGCACGATCTCATTGAGCGGCAACTCATAGGTAAGCATGACGCGGGTGGGTGTCACGTACTCAAAGTTGATCTGCTTGCCGCGCTTCTCCTCCACCAGTTTCAGAATGCCGCCCACGTACTCCTCGTTGGTCAGGATCATGGCGCGGATGATGGGCTCTTCAATCGTCTCGATGTTGGTGGTTTCCGGCCAGCGGGATGGGTTGTCCACTTCGACCACCTCGCCGCTGGTAAGGGTGATGCGATAGCGCACGCCCGGTGCCGTGGTGATCAGATCCAGGTTGTATTCGCGTTCAATGCGCTCCTGAATGATTTCCATGTGCAACAGGCCCAGGAATCCGCATCGGAAGCCGAAGCCAAGGGCGACCGAGGATTCCGGTTCAAAAAAGAAGCTGGAGTCGTTGAGTCGCAGTTTTTCCAGGGCATCCCGCAGCAGGGTGTGCTCATGGGAGTCCACCGTATAGAGCCCGGCAAAGACCATGGGCATGGTCTCCATGAAGCCGGGAAGTGCCGCTACGGCTGGACGATCCTCATCTGTGACCGTATCGCCAATCTGCGTGTCGGCCACGTTCTTGATGGTGGCGGTAAAGAATCCGACTTCGCCTGCGACCAGCTCCTGAATCTCCACCGGTTTGGGAGTCAGCACGCCCATGGCATCAATGGGGTAGACGCGACCATTGGACATGAAGCGAATCCGCTGCCCCTTGCGCATGCGTCCGTGAACGATGCGAGCCAGCACAACCACACCGCGATAGGGATCAAACCAGGAGTCAAAAATGAGCGCCTGCAAGGGAGCTTCCGGATCGGCAACCGGCGGAGGAAGGCGATGGACTATGGCTTCCAGCACATCGTCAATGCCCTGCCCGGTCTTGGCGCTCACCGGGATGGCATCGGTGGCATCCAGCCCGACAGCCTGTTCAATGGCTTCCTGGGTGCGCGTGATGTCGGCGGACGGCAGATCGATTTTGTTGATGACGGGAATGATTTCCAGCCCGCCATTGATGGCCAGATAGGCATTGGCCAGCGTTTGCGCCTCCACGCCCTGGCTGGCGTCCACGACGAGCAATGCGCCCTCACAGGACGCCAGAGAGCGGGATACCTCGTAGCTGAAGTCCACGTGACCGGGAGTGTCAATCAGATTCAACTGATAGGTGACTCCATCGCGGGCCTGGTACATCATGCGTACGGCATGCGCTTTGATGGTGATGCCGCGCTCCCGCTCCAGGTCCATGGCATCGAGCACCTGAGCCTGCATTTCCCGCGCCGTCAGCGAGCCGGTCCGCTCCAGCAATCGATCCGAGAGGGTGGATTTGCCGTGGTCGATGTGCGCAATAATCGCGAAATTTCTGATCAGGTGGGCGTCCATAGATGGGTGGGCGAGAGGCACCACGGGAGCTATTCCGCAGGCTGGGCTCACTTAGATAGCTTATCATCGGGAGAGTCGTTGCTAGTCGTCATGCGGCCCGCGCAAACGGCATCAGAATCGATTCTGGCGAAGCGCTGTGCCCACTTCCGGGTCTTTCGACTATCGCCACCAGGACTGGAAATGAAACGGAAGAACTGGACACGGAACCGACCGTGGACATTTGTGCTGATGACTGCCATTTTGCTTGCTGGCTGCAAGGGTACGGGAACCCAACCGGCACCGGCAGCAACGGCACCATCCGTAGCGCAAGGCAACGGGCAGAATCCGTCCTCTTCCGACGTCGCGGGAAAAACCGACCGCCAGAGTCCGCTGCCGGAGCAGCAACAGCGCATTGCACAGCTGATCGCCGAGGTGGAAGCGGATCTGAAGCAGGGTCAGGCAAGCTATCGAGCTGGAAAGCTGACCGATGCCAAGAAGCACTTTGATGCCGCAGTGGATGCGATGCTCGCCAGCGGTTTGGATATCCGCACCAACTCTCAGCTGCTGGATGAGTACAACCATGTGCTGGATGTGGTGAATGGCCTGGAGATGGAGGCGCTGAAGCAGGGCAACGGATTTGCCCCCGTGGAAGAGCCCACGCCGGCGGATGTGGCCAATGATGTCACCTTCGCCGTGGATCCAAACCTGGTGGCGCGGGCACGCGCCAACCTGGCAACCACACGCAGCGATCTGCCGCTGGTCATCAACGATTACGTTGCCGGGTTCATCAACTTTTTTGCCAATACCAAGATTGGCCACAACACGCTGAAGCACTCACTGGAGCGCAGCGGAAAATATCGCTCCATGATTCAACGCGTGATGACAGAAGAGGGTGTGCCGCAGGACCTGATTTATCTCGCCGTGGCGGAATCGGGTTTTCAGCCTCAGGTTGTGAATCGGCAATCGGGCGCAGGCGGCATGTGGCAGTTCATGCCTCACGGCAACTACGGACTGGTGCGCAATGGATATGTGGACGAGCGCTTCGATCCGGAAAAATCCACGCGTGCCTATGCGCGCTACATGAAGTTCCTCTATGACCAGCTTGGCGACTGGTACCTCGCCATGGCTGCCTATGACTGGGGAGCCGGCAACGTCCAGCGCGCGGTGCAGAAGACCGGGTATGCCGACTACTGGGAGCTGTACAAGCGCAACAACCTGCCGGGGGAAACCAAGAACTATGTGCCGGAGATTCTGGCAGCCATCATCATTGCCAATAATAAAAAGCAGTACGGCTTCGATGATCTGTCGATCGACCCACCTGTGCTTACGGACACGGTGAAGATCAACTACTCGGTGGATCTGCGACTGGTCGCCGATTTGGTGCATGCCGATCCACGCGAGCTCATGGCGCTGAATCCCTCGCTGCTGCGCATGCAGACGCCACCGGCAGAGATGTTGACCGAGCCGTTCTCGCTGCATCTTCCAGCCGGCACGGCAGCGTCCTTTGAAGAAAAGATTTCCCTCATCCCGGTGGAACATCGGACGGCGTGGCGCTACCACACGGTCACGGCAGACGACACACTTGCCAGTGTGGCACGCAGCTATCGCGTGAGTGTGGAAGAGCTGGCGCGCGTCAATCATCTTCAGTCCGACGACACGCTGCAGAGCGTTTCGGCACTTGTGATTCCGGCAGCGCCGGTGATTGCACCGCGTCGACACACGACCTACTACCGTGCCCATCACGGCGATACATTGGTGACGATCGCGGATCGATTTGGAGTTTCCCTGTCTGATCTGCGGCGTTGGAATCATCTGACCGGAACACACGTCCGCAGCGGGGACCGCATTCGCGTGACAGCGCCGGAAGCCAGTGTTCATGCGCCTTCCAGCCATTCCCGCGCACATCGCAGGCAGGGGAAAGCGACACGCAGCAAGGCTGCGCACGCCACCGGAAGTGGCAGCAGCCACACGCGTGCACAGCAGGCGCAGAGCGCCCATCCGCAGCGAAAATCAAAACGGTCCACCTCGACCACATCCAGCACAAAACGAAAAAAAACACAGAAGTAGTCAATTACGTACTTGTCAGTGCTCGCATTTCGTAGCAAGCTATTGCTAAAATGTGCGCCGATGACGTATGCGCAAAAATGAGTGCGGCAAACATTTTTGAGTGGTATGGCACGGAGCAGGAGCTGGAGGAAATCAACATGAATCGGATGATCCGCGTATATGCTGCAAGCGATTCGGGCGATGGTTTCGCACCCCCGACATTTCAGCCTGCGCAGGATGTGGAATTGCAGGACGATCCGGCACCCAGCGCGGAGATGGGGGACAGCCTGCTGATCACCGAGGCGGTCATGATTGTTGCCGTTCCCGTGGACGCCTCCGCACCGATGCCCGCAGCGAAGGCACGCCGGGCATCCGCAAAGAAGCCGGCTGCAAAGCTGACTGCTAAGACAGCATCCAGGATTCCAGCAAAGACATCGGTTTCAGCAAAGACATCTGCGGTGAAGTCTGCCGCGACAAAGTCTGCCGCAAACAAGCAGAGTAGTTCTGGTGCAAAAAGCGGCGGCAAGACTGCAGCGAAAGCTGCAGTAAGCAAAGGCACCAGCAAATCCACCAAGAGAGGTATACCTGTGGCAGCTCCCAAAGCAGCTAAGAAACCTGAAGTGAAGAAACCGGCAGCCAAGAAGGCTGCTCCGAAACCGGCAGCAAAGAAGGCCGTGGCAAAGGCACCGGCAAAGAAGGCTGCAGTGAAGAAGGTTGCAGCCAAGAAGCCCGTAGCCAAGAAGGCTGCTCCGGCCAAGAAGGCAGTTGCCAAGAAAGCTGCTCCGAAACCGGCAGCCAAGAAGGCAGCTCCTGCAAAGAAGGCTGTCGCCAAGAAGGCTGCTCCGGCCAAGAAGGCTGCTCCGGCCAAGAAGGCCGCACCGGCAAAGAAGGCAGCTCCCGCAAAGAAAGCTGCTGCAAAGAAGCCGGCAGCCAAGTAACGGCGCGGCCCAACCGCATTACCAAGGCAAGCAAAAAGGCCCGAATGCATATTCTGCACTCGGGCCTTTTTGCGTTCCAGCGCGTACCGCGATACGCGTGGACCGATGGCTACTTTCCATCCTCGCGAATGGCAGCCAGCACCTGCGTGCTGTGGTCCTTGAGGTCCTTATCGACATCGGGCCAGACCTTGACGATCTTGCCTTCCGGATTGATGAGAAACGTCTGCCGCGAGGCGATATTGATAATGCCGTAATGATGCACGGGAACCCCGTAGGCATCCACGACCTTGTGGTTGGGATCTGCCAGCAGCTTGAAGGTGAGGCTCTCCTTCGTGCAGAACGTGGCGTGGCTCTGGGGTGTATCGAGGCTGACGCCGAGGATGACGGCATGAGCTGCCGTGAATTTGGAAAGGTCGCGTTGGAAGTTATGCGCTTCCAGGGTGCAGCCCGGCGTCATGTCCTTGGGATAGAAATAGAGCACAACCCACTTCCCCCGATACTGCGAGAGGCTGATGGGAGTATTGCTCTGCGAGGGAAGTGTGAAGCCGGGAGCCATGGCTCCGGGCTGCAGCGGATCGGCAGCGAAGGCCGGAGCGACCGCCAGACAGCACAGCGCAGCGACGAGAATGGCGAACTTTTTCATGATGGTTTGCTCCTGTGGAGGGCAGAATACGCAAGGGAATGGATCGCGACAAGGCAAAGGGAAGCATGAACCGATCCGATTTCCGTCACGACACGATTATCCGCGTGGAATGGCTACTATGGCAATGCCGGCGCGGTTGGCAATGTCGAGAATTGTGCTGCGATCAAAAAGCAGGGTTCGATCCGCCTCGATAGCCAGGCAGGTGGCCCCGGCCTGCACCATGGACTCCAACGTTCGCTGACCAATGACCGGCACATCGAAGCGCATGTCCTGATTGGGCTTGGCCTGCTTGATCACGGTCAGCGACCGCTGCAGTGTGGAAGCATCCTGGTCCAGCGACGCCATCAACTGCCCGGCGCGAAGAATGGTGGCATCCGTACCTTCCATGGCTTCCACGGCCACGCATGCCTGCGCTGCAATCACGACAGTCTGTCCAATATCCCAGGCCGCCAGCCCCTGTGCCACGCCGAGGCCGTAGCGAATATTGCATTCCTCGTCCTCGCTGGGCTTGCGTTCGGTCAGAACTCCCTCACGGGCCAGCAATGGCTCCAGAAACGCCGTCGATGAGATCAGCTCGATCCCTTCATCGGCGAGCACCCGCGCAACGGCGCCAAGCAGCATATCTGTGGAACGGGTGCGCAGGCTGAGCAGCAGCTTGGCCAGCCTCCAATCCGGACGGATGGACGAGAAGATCTGCTTGTGACGGACCTGCCCGGCCATGACAGCCTGCGAAACCCCCTCGCGATGGAAGGTGTCGATCAGGCGCGACAGCTCACCCAGCGACAACCAGTGAACGTGAATGGCAGCATCTGCTGCGGCGCGACGATCCATCTCCGGATCTGTTTCTTCGCGAATGGCGGCAACCACCACGGTAAGGCCGGCAGCACGCGCTGCATCCAGAAGCAAAAACGGGAAACGGCCATTGCCTGCGATGAGCCCGAGGCGTTCCCCCGTAAGCTCGCTCACTTGATGACTCCACGCTGGCTGCGCTCAATACAGTGAATGAGCAATTCCAGATCGGCATGCGCCTCGGCATCCTCCTGGCAGGATGCGGCCAGTGCCCGGATGCGCTCCAGCGCTTCTGAAGTGTTCAACTTCGCTGCAAGCAGAAGTCGAAATGCAGAATGGAGCTGCTTCAAACGCCCCGTGCTGAAACCACGCCGCTGCAGACCGACTTTGTTGATGCCGAATGCCTTGTTCTCCCGGCGCGCACTCGTCAGCGAGAAGGGCAACACATCCTGGGTGACGATGGTGCCACCGCCGATATACGCATATCTGCCAACGGTACAGAATTGATGCACCGGACTGAAAGCGCCCACCGTGGCGTAGTCTTCCACGACGACGTGTCCGGCCAGTGTGGCGGCATTGGCAAGGATGCAGTGACTGCCCACCGAGCTGTCGTGTCCAATGTGCACATACGCCATCAGCAGACAATCGGAGCCGAGTCGCGTGATGCCGCCGCCTTTTTCCGTTCCGCGGGAAATGGTGACGGATTCGCGAATCGTATTGCGAGAGCCCACTTCGGTGAGTGTGGGCTCACCGTGGTACTTCAGGTCCTGCGGAGCAATGCCAATCGAGGAGAAGGGATAGACAAGATTGTGGTCCCCAATTCGCGTATGACCATCCAGAACCACATGGGAAATGAGTCGATTCCCTTCCCCCATCACGACGTTGGGCCCAATAGTGCAGAAGGGACCAATCTCGCAGGACTCCGGGATCACTGCGCCTGGAGCAATCACCGAACTGGGATGCACACTCACGCGATCACGCTCGATTCCGGTGAGCCACCGGAGGCGCGACGAGGAACCACGGCACAGGTAAGCGTTGCTTCGCACGCCAGCTTGTCTCCGATATACGCCTTGCCCTCCATGCGTCCCTGACGCGGACGGAAGCTGAGCACTTCCACTTCGATCCGCAACTGATCGCCCGGGGTGACGGGACGGCGAAACTTGGCATTCTCAATTCCGGTAAAGACAACCAGCTTCGAATTGCGATCGGCGATCTCCTGCAGCAGCAGGATGCAGCCAGCCTGTGCCATGGCCTCCACCACCAGAACGCCCGGCATGATGGGATGACCGGGAAAGTGACCGTTGAAAAACTCTTCATTGATGGTCACGTTCTTGATGGCGGTGATGCGCTTCGCCCGCTCAAAACCCACCACGCGATCAATGAGCAGAAAAGGGTAGCGGTGCGGCAGATAGTCCATCACCTGGCTGATGTCCATTGTCTGAGGTGCGTCACTCATCCGGGACTCCAAAGTGCAAGATACGCGCCTGTGGCGCAAGCACTGATTATAAATTGCATGCGAATCCGGATGTCGATCTGCGATCGAATCCCGGCAAAAGACTTGGGGCCTGCTTCTTCCGGCCAGCCTACTTTACGATGCGCCGAGCCGTTGCCTGGGGATCAAATTCATCCGCAGGCAGACTGCGATCATATTCTGCGCCAAGCAGGAATAGCTCACGCGTCATTTCACCGTTGTGATATTCCGTGATGCTGTAGGGGGTGGCAATACCGTCCACCACCCGATAGTTGTCGTACTCCTCCACTTCCTGATTTTTGTCCTTGTAGACGGGGTCGCGCCAGCGAAAGATACGGCGCAAGGGAAGATGGGTCTGGGCATCCAGTTGCAGGGTGACGGAGTCATTGTCAGCAGAAAGCAGCGTGACCTGATCGGCCAGATGACGTTCGGCAAGCTGCTGTCCGTCGTAGGTCAGCAGGGTGCGTGCATCGGGAAACCAGAGGTGCATCAC
This sequence comes from Acidobacteriota bacterium, assembly GCA_021804965.1. Classification (GTDB taxonomy): domain Bacteria; phylum Acidobacteriota; class Terriglobia; order Terriglobales; family Acidobacteriaceae; genus Acidicapsa. Next base: position 89,149 of record JAJZGG010000002.1, on the reverse strand, counting down.
GGTCTCAAGGGAGTGCGCACGGCGTCGCAGTGCATCCTCCACCTGCTCCTTCGGCAACGCATGCAATCCGCGATAGGTGATTTCCCAGCCCTGCGTGGGGCCAATCAACTGGATATCATCCCGATGTTTGGTAAATTCCCAGCGATCCTGATCCGGAGCCTGATGAAAGTACCAGAACTGCGTACGAATGCCGTTCGGGGTTCCGTGAAAGAACTCCGCGGTTGTCCCCCACCACTCGTAGTTTGGCATCTGCAGCCAGAGATCGCCGCCAAGTGCCTGCTTCATCTGTTCGAGAAGCTTTCGCGCGTGTGCAGCATTATCCGGAGCGGCATTGTTCAGGGTGGCGGCATCCTGGGCAGCAAGTGGCACGGACAGCGGCACCACGAACAGAATGGCGGCCATCAGCAGGCTTCCGGCGACGCACTTGAGCTCGCGGAAACGCATCAACCCACCAGAACGGCACCGCCGTTCACGTTGAGTACCTCGCCGGAGATGAATCCGGCATGCGGAGTGCACAGAAACACGACCGGAGCAGCAATCTCTTCGGCGGTTCCGGCTCGGCCCACAGGAATGGCGGCGGCAATCTGGGGGCCGCGCTGCGGGTCTTCAAGAGCGGCTGCGGACATCTCCGTGGCCACCCATCCTGGAGCAACGCAGTTGACCCGAATTCCGCGCGGCGCAAGCTCTGAGGAAAGACTTTTGGTCAGGCTGATCAGTGCGCCTTTGGTGACGGCGTAGTCGGCATGGAAGGCCTCTCCGCGTTGCCCTGCCGTGGAGCTGATGAGCACGATGTGGCCGCGTATTCCATCCGATGCAGGCGACTGCTTCTCCATCTGTGCGACGGCAGCACGCACCAGCCCAAAGACGGAATCCAGGTTGATGGCCAGCGTACTCTTCCATTGCGCATCGGACATTGCGGCAATCGGTGCATCGTGGGGCGGCCAGACGCCATGGTTCACGATCAGGCAATCCAGCCGTCCAAAGACACGCGTCGCAGCCTCGACCAGACTCCCACCATCCTGCGCGGAGGACAGCTCCTGGCAAAGAGCAACACAACGCTGCTCTCCGCCACACTCCGCCACAAGCTCTGCTGCCTGCTGCGCCGCTGTTCGATAGCTGAACACCACCCGGGCACCTGCCGAAGCAAGCAGGCGGACGGTAGCCCGGCCGATGCCGCGCGACCCGCCGGTAACCAGAGCAACACGGCCTGACAAATCCAAAGAAAAACCACGCATGCGGTCACGCTATCGCAAGAGACAGCCCCTCTGCAATGCGCGATTTGATAATACATTTTCCCGATTTTGTCTGTCATGGAAACTTCATGAGCGGTGAGGGCGACCTCGACGGTGCCGCTGAGTCTAAGCTGGTAACAAGTCCGGATACATGTTGGTACCAAGTTCCATCCAGGCTCGATTCGTCGGCAGCTTGCGATGCGTCGTGGGCGCCGAAATATACCAGGAGATCAAGATGCAACATCCAATCCCCCTCGTCAAATATGTCTCCGCAGTGAGTCTGGCAGCCATGGTGCTGCTGGCCGGTTGCGGATCTGGCAGCAACGGCATGTTAACCAATACCACAGGTGCCGGTGGCTCCGGCTCCTCCACGGCAGCTCCCATGGTACTGACCGTCAGCGATGCACCGCTTGGGAACATTCTCTCCGCACGTGTGACCATCTCTTCTGTTTCTGTATCCACTGGAGCAACCGGTGCCACCCCTGTCTCCGTGTTGACCAATCCCGTCACGGTGGAGCTGTCCGGCCTGGGTGCCGTGCAGGAACCGATCGAATTTTCCAGCCTGGCCAGCGGAACCTACAGCTCTGTCACCCTGACCGTCAGCGCCGCAACGGTGGTCTATACCAATGCCAATGGAGTCGTCACCACGGCGACTGCAACGTTGAGTAATCCCACCGTGACCGTTGCCCTGTCGCCCAGTCTTACGGTCAACTCCACCGGAGAAGTGCAGCTGCAGCTTGCCTTCAATCTGGCGCAGTCGTTCAGCATCTCCGGCAGCACCGTGACCTTTACCCCGGCCATCAACACGATGGGCGCACAGGTGGGCTCGGAGAACCCCGGAGACCGGCAGGTTGAGGTCAATGGCAGTGTCGTCTCCCTCAGCGCAACCTCCATTGTGGTGCAGTCCGGCGACTCTGGAAAGCAGTTCACGTTCACCGTCAACAGCAGCACTCAGTTGCCCGCCGGCGTTGCGCTGAACAGCATTCTTCCCGGAGCAATTGTGCAGGTGATGGGCCAGACGCAGACGGATGGAACCATCCTTGCCACCTCGATCACGCTCACATCCAATGCATCCTCCAGCGGTCAGGATCAGAACGGAGCGAAGGGCATCATCCTTACGGTGAACAGCAGCGGTGGAGCTGTGACCAGTTTCACAATGTTGCCACGCGAAAGCTTCGGATCGGGCATGGCCAATACGAATGCAGCGCTTACCGTCAATCTGTCGCCTTCCACGACGTATGCACTGCCGGAAGACGCCATCAACGCCGGCCTCACTGCCTCTTCCTTCGGAACTGCCGATCTGTTCCCCGGAGAATCGGTGACGGTCAGCGGCGCTGCATCCAGCACCGGCTCCACTCCTGCGCTGAATGCCATGCAGATCATGCTGGCGGCGGAAAGCATTCCAGCCACCCTGGGTGCCACGCCAACGGGAACCTCACCCAACTACAGCTTCTCCCTCAACATTGCCGTCCCCTCGTTCCTGACGACCTATGGCAATCTCGTGACGCTGAATGCCATGACCAGCTCGGCGACGGAATATGGCAACGGAATGACGGAAAGCACTTTCACGGCTCTGGCAGCCGGTGCCAGCATCGAGGTGCATGGCTATCTGCTGCAGACCAGCCCCGGAGTCTTTACGCTCTATGCCACCAAGGTGGCACAGATCCAGGCGCCCGAGACACCGGAAAGCGGCGACGGCGGAAGTGGAAGCAGCAGCAGCAGCAGCAGCGGTGGCATCTAGCACCATCCCCGCTTCGAACACTTTCCCTCTGGCCCGGAATGCACAAGCATTCCGGGCATTTTTTTCACCTGTCGCGCCTCATCCCCCATTCCCACTCACCGGATGCGGAGAAACGCCGATAACAAAATTGAGTGAGTTGCTGTCATAATTAGGTCAGGGAAAGGGTCTATGCCTACGACACAGAACAAGGACTACTACGGCATCCTTGGGATCAAAAAAGGGGCGTCGTCGGAGGAGATTCGTAAAGCCTTCCGGAAGCTGGCACGCAAATATCATCCGGACGTGAACCCGAACGACAAGCGCGCCGAAGAGAAGTTCAAGGAGATTTCCGAAGCCAACGATATCCTGAGCGACGAGAAGAAGCGCAAGATCTACGATCAATTGGGCTTCTACAGCGATCAGATCGATCCGGCAGCCGCGGAAGCCTATGCCCGTCAGGGAGCCGGTCGCGGCGTACCGGTGGACTTCGGCGGTTTTGATTTTTCCGGCTTCCAGCCTGGTGCCAATCAGAATGCCAGCTCTTCCTGGGGGAGTTTTCGCGATATTTTCAGTGGCATCTTCGGTGGAAACGGCCCCGGACAGGCACAGCGCGGTCCGGTTGCCGGTACCGACCTGGAATATCAGGCCCCGGTCGATTTTTGGACGGCAATCCGAGGCGGCAACGCAAGGTTGACCATTCAGCGGCAGGAACTCTGCCCCACCTGCCATGGACAGGCATCGTCCGGTGCCCCCATGCAGTGCCCGGAGTGCAACGGAAGCGGCCAGGTGACGCAGATGGGCGGCCGCATGAAGTTCAATATCGCCTGCCCGCGCTGCGGTGGATCCGGGCGCATCTCCAGCACGTGCCAGACCTGCCATGGTGAGGGCCTCATCACCCGATCAGAGCCGGTGGAGTTCCGCATCAAGCCGGGAACGCGCGATGGACAGCGCATCCGCCTGCAGGGCAAAGGCAATGCCGGAACCCATGGAGGAGCCACCGGCGACCTGTACGTCATCATTCGCGCCGGCAGCCATCCCCTTTTTCGGCGAGCAGGCGATGACATTCACCTGAATGTCCCGATCACGATTGCAGAAGCCACGCTTGGGGCCAAGGTCGATGTCCCGACGATCGATGGTCGCGCCCAACTGCGCATTCCTCCCGGCACACAAAGTGGACAGAAGCTGCGCATGCGCGAGCGTGGGGTGGAGAATCCTCAGGCCGGCGGACAGCGCGGGGATCAGATTGTGACCGTGGAAATTGTGGTGCCTCAACTGACCGACGAACGAAGCCGGGAGATCATGCGGGAGTTTGCCCGACTGAACAGCCAGGATCCGCGCGTCAGCCTGTTTGACAAACTATGATCCTGCCACTCAGGCTGCTCTGTTTTTGATTGCACATTCCCACGGAATCGCGGGAAAATCAGGAACGGCAGGAAAACAGGAGTATCCGGAATCCCATGGCAGCAAAACGAAAGTCCAAAGGCGCGTATATGATTTCGGCCGTGGCCGAGATGTATGGCATACACCCGCAGACGCTGCGGATGTATGAGCGCGAAGGACTGCTCAAGCCCAGCCGAACCGATGGCAATACCCGCCTGTATACGGAAGAGGATATTGAACGGCTGGAGTTCATTCTGAATCTGGCACGCGATCTTGGAGTCAACATCGCCGGCATTGCCATTATTCTTCAAATGCGTGAGCGCATGGAGGAGATGAACCGGCAGATGCAAAGCTTCGTGGAATACGTGCGTACGGAGATGCTCTCCCACATGCAGCAGGCCGCCGGACAAGGCGCGACCGGAGCGATGGTGCCGGCAAGACGTCCTGTAATCGTGCCTCGATCCGAGATTGTGGTCCCTGCGGAAAAGCAGCGGCGCTCCACACGAAAGGCGTGAACGGTTCGCTGCCTTGATGCTTCTCTCCATCCTGTTTGTGCTGGGGTGTTTCGGTCTGATCACTTCGACGGTCTTCGCTGGAATGGTTCTGGCGGGAGCGCGTTTTCACCTCCGGTCCCGGCAGCCACAGTCCAGGACATGGACCCCACCGCTGAGCCTGCTGAAGCCGCTGCATGGCGCTGAGCCGGGTCTGGAAGAAAACCTGGCCACTTTCTTTGTTCAGGATTATCCGGAGTACGAAATTCTGTTCTGTGCCCGCTCGGAAGACGACGCCGGGCTGCAGATTGCCCGCCGCGTTGCAGCGCGATATCCCAAGGTTCCCACGCGATTTTTCAGCGTCGGCGAACTCCGCTACATCAACGCCAAAGCTCAGTCCATGGAAGTGATGGCGGCCGCAGCCGCACACGAAATCCTGGTCATCAGCGATAGCGATGTACGCGTCCGCCCGAATTATTTACATGCCGTGGCTGCCGCCTTCGCCGATGAGCAGGTCGGTGCCATGACCTGTCTCTATCGCGGTGTGGCGGCAGAGGGTGGCGTGTGGTCGCGTCTGGAGGCCGTTGGCATGTCCGTGGAGATGACCGCCGGGGTGCTGGTCGCGAACATGCTGGAGGGAATGCGTTTTGTTCTCGGCCCAACGATGGCATTCCGTGCAGAAACATTGCGCCAGATGGGAGGATTTGCCGTCACTGCCGAATATTGCGCCGATGATTTTGTGCTCGGCAATGAGGCCTTTCAGCATGGATGGAAGGTTGCCCTCAGCCACCACACCATCGACCATATGGTTCTGCATGCCGCCTTCCTTCCATCCCTGCGACACCAGACGCGATGGATGAAATCCACCCGGTTTTCCAGGCCCAAAGGCCACTTCGGCACATCGCTCACCTTCAGCATGCCCTTTGCCCTGCTTGCCTTTGCTGCTGCCATGGCCATGCACCATCCCATGCTTGCCTGGGCGATGCTGGCATGGGGAACGCTGACGCGTATCGCGATTGCATGGGCTGCGGGATGGCGCGTGGTGGGCGACCGCAGCTGGTTGTCGATGCTGCTGCTCTACCCCATGCGCGACCTGATGGGCTTCGGCTTCTGGGCGGCGAGTTATCTGTCGAGCAAAGTCCTATGGCGAGGACGCATTTACCGACTCCTGCCCGGCGGACGGATGGAAGCCGCCGATGCTGCGGAATAAGCTCGACGGAGCCTGCCTGATCGAGTCCGCCTAAAGCCCACGATGGAAGTGGGCCGTAATTCCAGCCAGCAGTCCCGGATGTGCTGCTGGTTTTCCGGCAGTTGGCTTGGCAATGGGGGCTGCGCTGGTTGCCGATTTCTGCACCGCACCGGCCGCTGCTTTGGCACCCGCAGCAACAGCAGGCGTTGGTTCTGCGCTCTTGCCTGCCTGCCGCACGGTTGTGCCCGGCGACTGAATGGCTGGCGGCGCACCCATCGTGGACCATTGCACGATCAGCGAAATCCGACGATTCGATGGATCATAGGGATTGCTTTTCACGCGAAGCATCTGATCGGCATAGCCGCGCACCTGCGAGACCTGATCGGAGCGGACACCATCCTGCTGCAACAGGCGGCGCGCCGAGTTGGCACGATCTGCCGAAAGCTCCCAATTCGTATAGGTGCTGCTCGGAGAATAGGCCTGTGCGTCGGTATGCCCTTCGATGAGCAGTCGGTTGGGCAGTGCTTTCAACTGGCCCGCAAGCATCGCCAGCAGCTCACGACCATTCTGACTCAGCACGGCGCTTCCGCTCTGAAAGAACGTCCCGTTCTTGTCTTCAATCAGTTCGATCCGCAGCCCCTCCGGCGTAATCGTGATTTCAATCTGCTTGGCCAGCTTTTTCAGATCCGGCTGCTCGCGAATTGCCTTCTCAATCTGCGCTTTCAGGTTCTCCACATTCTTCCGGTCAATGGGAATATTCTCGTCATCCCCGGCAAGATCGGTGCCTGTTTCCTTCAGGGAACTCTTTGGATCCTGAAAATATCCGGCAACGGCTTTTTTGACCTGCGGTGTGGAGTTCAGCAGCCACAGAACAATAAACAGTGCCATCATGGCCGTTACAAAATCAGCGTATGCCACCTTCCAGGCACCGCCATGATGTCCACCATGACCACCCTTCTTTTTGATGACGATGATGGGTCGCTTTTCCGCCATGACTGCATGCTCCTTTGACTTAGGCTGCTACCGCAGAAGCAGCATCTGCGGCACCACCACCCTTGCAGGCCTTTTCCATCTCATTGAAGCTCGGACGGACATATGCGGGAATGGCGCGCCGTGCCATCTCCAACGCAATCATGGGCGCATTGCCCTTCAGGAAAGCCAACAACAGCACGCGAAGCATGTGCAGATATTCCTTTTCCGCATCCGCAGTTTTGGTCATGTTGGCTGCCAGCGGGCCCACCACTCCGTAGCACATCAGAATGCCCAGAAATGTGCCCACGAGAGCCGCCGCAACCTTGTGCCCCACTTCCGCAGGCGGTCCGCCAATCGCACCCATGGTAATCACAACCCCCAGCACGGCAGCCACAATGCCCAATCCTGGCAAGGCGTCAGCCACGGTGGAGAGTGCGGCAATGGGAGCTGATGACTGGTGATGATGCACGTCCATGTCCAGCTCCATCATCTGGTCCATGTCGAAAGGCTCAACACCGCCTGTGATGGCCATCCGCAGCGTATCGCAGACAAAGTCCTGAACATGATGATCCTTCAGAAACTCCGGATACTTCTTGAAAATGGCGCTTTCCTTGGGCTTTTCAACGTCCATCTCCACGGACAGAAGTCCTTCCTTGCGGACCTTGTTCAGAAATTCGTACATCATCTTCAACGTATCGAGATAGCGTTTCTTCCCGAATGGCGAGCCCTTCAGTACGCCGATCACCTGACCAAGAATCGACTTGATAATATGCAGCGGATTGGCGATGAGCAGCGTCCCCAGCGCCGCACCGCCAATGATGATCAGCTCCGCCGGCTGCACCAGCACAAGCAAATTGCCGTGCTCCATCAGATAGCCGGAAAGGATGGCTCCCAGCACAACGACGATACCTACAATGGCAAACATTTCCTTCCCTCCAAATCTGGTTTCCTATGCTCCGGCGCTGCCATCGGCATGCGCACGACTGACCTGATTCCCACCTGCAAACTCACTTGCCCTCATGGCAGACTGCGCCTGCTCCAGCATCTGCGCCAACGTGACTCCTGCTTGCCACTGCGCTGCACCGATGCTGAGTGTCAGCCCGATGCGATCTCCCCACCATCGAAAATTCGCAGTGCGCGCCAGACCTGCAAGTTGATGGGCATGATTCAGCAACAGCTGCAAACTGCGTTCGTGGGAGATCACCAGAAACTCACACTCGCCCCACCGCCCCAGCATCTCGGAGGGTCGCAATCCATGTCGCAAAGCCCGCTCCACAGCCTTCATCATCTCTTCGGTGGCATCCATCCCATGTGTGCGGCGCAGGGATTTCCCCTGATCCACGCTCATCCACAGCAGACCGAACGGGATCGTGGAGGAAACGGCGGAACGGTAGGTTTCCTCCAGCCAGTCCTGCATCTCGTCCTGAGCCTGGCTAACCTGCGCACTGTCCCCTGTCTCCCCATGAGGCAGCCGATCCATCTCTTCGGAAGGATAGAACTGCAGGCAGGCACCGATTCGAGAGCCCAGCGTATCGCGCAGCAGTTGCTGCCGCATCATGATCGGAACCGGATGCCCCTGCGCATGGCGCATTTGCATGCGAATCGCATGATCGTCGGCACTGTTGCCCATTGGCATGGAGGGTGTGCGTGTGGTCCGTATCGGTAGGGCATGAGGCGGCATTGCATCCGCATCTTCCAAGTCCGGCGCAATGGACGGAGACCCCGTATAGAAATGACCCTTGCCAGAGGAACCATGCACGCCGGTGGGAGCCATTTCTTCGTCCTGATGCAACCAGTCTTCCGGCAACAGGTGTCCAATCCGGTCTGCCCGTCGATATCCGGAAATCAGCTCTGCAGCCTTGTTCCAGACCACGACCCGGCCTTCTGCATCCAGCACCACAATGGCCTCTTCCACCGCGTCCAGTGTGGCATGGATGAGTGCGCGAACCTGGAAATCTCGTGTTTTATGGTCGGAAATACTGGTCGTCTTTGAATCGCCCACAGGATCATCCGCCTTCACAGCAGCAGCTGAAGATTCTCAGTGGGTATATCGACGAAACAGCTACAAACTTCACCGGCATGCACGACCGGAGTCAATCGGCTGCATGGGACTGGTTGTCCATCGGATCAGGCTGGGGTGTGCGGCAGGCGAACCAGGAACTCCGTGTGCCCCGGCTGCGAGGTAAACGTAAGCGTTCCGTTGAAGTTCTGGGTGACGATGCGGTGGGCAATTTCGAGTCCCAGCCCCGTACCGTGGCCCACCGGCTTCGTGGTGAAGAACGGCTCAAAGATCTGGGACTGGATTTCTTCCGGAATGCCGGCCCCGTGATCGGCAATGCCGACACAGAAGGCATCCGGCTCGTTCCAGGTGCGCACTTCGATGGTACCGCCCTCCGGAGACGCATCAATCGCATTGTCCAACAGATTGGTCCAAACCTGGCTGAGGGCGATGCCTCCGGTCTGTATCCCGGGATCGGAAGCCTGGAAGTGCTTGATCACCTCAAGCCGACGCTGCCGCAGCTTGTGGCCGAGAATCGTCAACGTGCTCTGGATATTGTCATGCACATCCACCTGGCGCAGCGAGCAGCGGTCCTCATAGGCAAATTTCTTGACGGCCATGACCAGCTCGGACATCCTCGCCACACTCTGCTCCACCAGGTCGACCAGGGCGATGCTGGAGACAAGCGACTCCAGCCAGTTCAAGGCATCAGAGAGCCGCTCATCATTAAACGCCTGCCGCGTACACTCCAGCTCCCCCGGAGTGACCCCCATGGATACCAGTTGCGGTGCAATTCTGGCTGCATTCTGGACGCCGGATTTCTCCAGCCACTCGGTCATCGTCTCTTCGGCATCCATCTGCTCCATCGAACTCATCGTCGCGCTTCGAGCATGCACAATCGCCTCGTGCTGCAGGTCGCGCATGCACGCCAGCTGACGCTCCGTGGTCGGCTGATCGCAGAAGCGAAGACTCAGCTCCTGCAGCCGCAAAATATTCTCCCGCAGCTGCGAGGAAGCGCGTCGTGCGGCCGATCCGGGATTATGGAGTTCATGCATCAATCCAGCCGCAAGAGTCCCCAGCGAGATCAGCTTTTCCCGGTGCAGAACCTCCGCCTGCATGGCATATTGCCGCTGGGCAGCATCTGCCAGAATCACCTTGCGTACCGACGGACAGCAGGCCATCATCTGCCAGAACTGCTCCACCCCCAGGCGCAACATGCGACAGGGCTGGAGTGCATAGACGCGGACTGACTTTGGTCGGCCAGACATAAGCATCGTCTCACCGAAACAATCCCCGGGATGCGCGATGCCAATTCGGGTCTGGGAGCCATCCGGCTCTTTCCGATCCGCCACAACCTCGCCTGCAAGCAGGACGCAATAGCCCAGAGGCTGCATCTCGAGCGAATAGATGGTCCCTTCGGCAGGAACCTCCAGAAGGTCGGCCTCGCCTAGCGAAGACAACTCCTCCTCGGTCAAAGTCGCAAAGACACGCATTTTCCGCAGGTCGAGCGCGGGATCGCAGAGGGAAACGCGACCGGCAAGCCAGGGTTGGGAATCATCCATCGGCATCACAGAATCCGGTACAACTGTCGCGGCAGAAGCCTCATCCAGAGTGGCTGCGTGGAAACCATGCGCAACCCCCTGAAAAATGGATGTAGTTTCGCGCTGAGAGATTCGATTTCCTGCTCCACAAACATCATTTTTTTCTCATCAAAGGTACCTGCTGCTCCATCCCTGCCCGAAAAGCTCCCACATCAGAAGCTTGCCAGGTACTGGTGGGCGAACTGTACGGCAATGGAACCCTCCCCCACCGCGGAAGCAGCGCGCTTCACCGAACCGTGACGCACATCTCCGGCAACCAGGACACCGGGAACACTGGACTCCAGCAGATAGGGCTCCCGCTGCAGATTCCAGAGCCGCGAAAATGCGGATGTGGAGCGCAAATCTGCACCCGCCAGCAGGAAGCCATGTTCATCCCGCAGCACCTCTTCCGGAAGCCAATCCGTGCGTGGTGCCGCCCCGATGAAAACAAACAGCGACGATGCCGCCCGCACCCTTTCTCCCTCTGGGCCAAGGGTGCGAATCTGCTCCAGTCGCTCCCGGCCAACAACATCGATCACCTGGGTTTCTGTTTCGACAACGATGTTGGGAATCCGCTCGATCTCATCGATCAGATACTTGGACATGCTGATGGCCAGACTCTGCGCGCGAACCAGCATGGTGACGCGCCGGGCATACCGGGCAAAATGCAATGCTGCCTGCCCTGCGGAATTGGCTCCCCCCACCAGAAACACCTCTTCGTCCCGACAGGCGGAAGCCTCCACCAACGCCGCGCCGTAGTAGACTCCCCGGCCCGTAAGCGCATCCGCACCGGGAATCTGCAGCCGGCGATACTGCACGCCCATGGCCAGCAGCACCACATGGGCAGAGACCTCCCGCCCATCGGCCAGCTGCAGGAAACGGTACTGGCCCTCTGCGCGCAGGCCGGTGGCGCGCTGCGTCAGGAACTCGGCACCAAAGCGAACTCCCTGCATATGGGCGCGCCTTCCCAGATCGCTTCCCGTAATGCCGGTCGGAAATCCCAGATAGTTTTCGATTTTGGAGGACGATCCTGCCTGTCCGCCCGGAGCCTCCGGCTCGATCACCAGCGTACGCAGCCCCTCGGATGCCCCATATACTGCCGCAGCAAGTCCTGCAGGGCCCGCGCCCACAATCGCCAGATCGTAAAAATCACTCGTTGCCTGCGTCCGCAGGCCCACGCGTGCCGCCACGGCATCCAACTCCGGCGTGACCATGACGTGCCCGTCCTCGCACAGGACCACAGGCAACATCGCCGCATCCAGACCGCGCTCGGCAAGCAGTTGTATCGCCTCTTCATTCGTGGCGGCATCCAGCCAGCGGTACGGCACCTGATTCCGCGAAAGAAAGGTGCGCAGTTCGTGGTCCCGCTGCGACCAGCGATGCCCGATGACCCGCAGGCCCTCAAACTTCGGCTGATGGCCGGCCCTCCAGTCGCTGAGCAGATCGTCCAGAACCGGGTAAAGCCGCTCCTCGGGCGGGTCCCAGGGCTTGGTCAGATAGTAGTGAATCCGCGCCGAATTGATGGCCCGAATGGCTGCCTCGGTATCGGCATACGCCGTCAGCAGAACGCGCCGCGCCTCGGGATACTGGTCCCGGGCCTGCTCCAGAAACTCCACCCCGGTCATGCCCGGCATTCGCTGGTCGCTCAGGATAAGAGCCAACGGCTCCTGCCGCTCGCGAAGCTGACGCATGGTGTCCAGCGCGGCCTGTCCGCTGGCGGCGCGCACAATTCGATACTCCTGCCCATAGCGGCTGCGCAGATCCTGCACCACCGCCTCCAGCACACTGACATCATCATCGACTGCAAGTAAAATTGGCCGCTTCATGATCCTGAAAATAGTGTAGCTCTGCCATGCTGGGCGATGCCGCCACTGTCCTGTGCCGCTGCAAATCAAAAATCATTGAAAATCCGATCCCCATCCGTCTTGACCCACAAAATTTTTGGCTGCACAATGCTGCAACGGGAATCTGAATTCTATGTCACAATCAGGGGTAGATGGCTTGCCCATGTACTGCTGAACTTTTTTTCCCCAATACTGTCTCGTATTGAAACACAGAGATGATTTCTCAGAATAAACCGATATAACGTGAAGCGGACGTTGCATATGTCACCTGCATATTTTCCTGTCAAGGTCATGGTTGGTGGCTTGGGAATGAGCATCGGAATCTGGCAAACAAGGGCCGTGTTCAATGACGAAACTTATTCTGGCTGATATCCAGCCAATATATCGGGCAGGCATCGCAAGGCTGGTGGCGACGGAAGAAAATTTCCGCATCGTAGCCCAGTGCTCCGATATGGAGCGGACCCTGCATGCCATCACTACTTTTCCGGGATCGCTCGTACTGATTGCTTCCTCCCTACGACCAGAATGGCCACGCGTTACTACGATTCTTGAGTCGGCTGGGAGCAGTGGCATTGCTATTCTGGAAGACTCTGAATCGGCTGACTTTTACATGAAGACCGGCTTGAAGGGAGTACTCTATCGCTGCTCCACAGGCAGTCTTCTGATGGAATGTTTAAAGTCTGTTGCCGCCGGGCGGCTCTATCACCCAGTGTTACCAGAAACGACGCACAGTCCAAGTGAAGACAGTGTGGGAACGCGAGTCCGGGATCGCCTGACACCAAAAGAAATGCGGATCGTGGCTCTCATTGTCCAGGGTTGCAAAAATCGGGAGATTGCTACGCGCCTGAAGACTACCGAGCAGGTGGTGAAGAATTACCTGCGTTCCATTTATGACAAAACCGGCGTAAGCGACCGCTTGGAACTTGCGCTGTTCACACTGCATCACCGAGTGCTTGCTGAAGCAGCCACTGAAATGGGCCACTTGATGGACCGGGAAGATCTGGCACGCCAGCATGCGATGGCCAAGGAACTCGATTTGCAACATCCCGACGGATCCTACGCGCTGCGGGCAGACTAGATTCTTTCCTTATCGGAGTTGGATCGGGGTTATACCCTCCGGAAACTTTACATGGAACTGCTCATTCGTCAGTGGCGGATTCGACGTCACTCGTTCCACCGTGACCGTGAGCTGATAATTCTCTTCCGGCCGCTTCAGCAGCAGGGTCGATGGGTACTGCGTGCCATCAAAGTCCTGGTAGGGACCATAAATCACCTGCGTCTGCAGATTGCCCTGATCGTCGTATAAATCCTGCTCCGTGGGCAGCAGGGTCACACGGTCAATTCTCACCACGCGCAACGGAATCAACCCCTGCTGATGACTGCCTCGCCGCATCACGCTCAACACATATTCAGGCCGTGCCAGCAGATGGCGCTTGGCCGCATCCTCCTCGGTCAGCGTTTCCGCAATCACGGTGTAAAACTCATCCGACGTGATTCCGCGGACGACAAATGCCCGAAAGAGAAATCCCGGACGCAGATTTTCATACCAGTTCTTCGAGGTGCCGGTCTCGCGACTGTTGCCGATGTATGCCTTGCCCTTGGGCGGCACGGAAAGCCGGAACTGCTCTCCATTGCTGCCCAGGTCAAACATGACGGTCTGCAGCAGCGGCGCTTTGCCCAGAATGCGCAACATCTCCGGCTTGCGCAGCAAGACATTGGCGCGGAAACTGGGATAATCCGTTGCTTCTCCCTGTTGTTCCTTCAGTCGGCTGGCCACAATATCCACACTGGCCGTCATGCTCTGGAAGGCATCCCAGCGCTGGTTGAGTCGCTCCACCAGCTGATCTGCGGTCACGGTTTGAATCACAGGCGGCGCAACCGGGACCGGAAGCTTCCGCTTGGAGGTAAGCAGGCTGAGGCATCCGGATAATCCCGGCAAAACCGCCAGCACGGCAAGCGCCGGCAACCATCGCCGAACTGTGGTGCCAGAACGCAGAGTGCCGGAACGCAGATTCATTGTGCACCTGCCTGCTGCTTTGCCTTGCGATAGAGGGCCACATTGCGTTGATGCTCCTGCAGCGTCGAGGCAAACAATGAGTGTCCTTGAGGATCGTTTCCTGCCGCCACGAAGTAGAGATAGTCCGTATTGGCTGGATGCATGGCTGCGCGCAGGGATGCCGTGCCGGGATTCGCAATCGGCCCGGGCGGCAATCCGATGTGGCGATAGGTGTTGTATGGCGTGTCATGCGCAGGATCACTCAGGTCGGAAGCATAGATGGCTCCGCGCCATTTGCCTTGCTCGTGCAGCCCGTAGATCACTGCCGGATCGGTCATCAGGGGCATTCCTTTGGCCAACCGGTTCCGAAGCACACTGGCAACCAGGGGTCGCTCCTGGGAAACGGCAGTCTCCTTCTCCACCAGCGAGGCCAGGGTGACCACATCATGGACATGCTGGGAGAGATTGAGTTGCCGGGCTTCCGTGCGGAAGCGATGCACCATGGCATCGACCATCTGCGCCTCCGTGGCATGGCGACTAAAGCGATACGTATCCGGAAACAGATAGCCCTCCAGATTCACAGCCTGCGGATCCAGATCATGAATCTGCCCCACATCGGAGACGGTGGCATCCAGAAAACCGTCCGACGTACCCAATCCGGCCTGCTCCAGACGCGCCGCAATTTCATGCCGCGTCCAGCCCTCCGGAATGGTGACTGCCACGGTAAAAATATCCCCACGGGCAATCCGATCATAGACATCCACCACCGATGCGCTCTTCTCAAAGCGGTATTCACCGGCCTTGAGACGGCGATGTCGCAGAAGACGCACAGCCAGAAACGCCCATCGGCTGCGAATAATCCCCGCAGACTCCAACTGCGCGCCAATGTGCGTGGCGGAGGTGCCCGGCGCGATATCGACAAATGTGGGTTCAGTGGGCTGCAGCGGCAGCAGGCCATACCAACCGGCGGCCACGGCCAGGACCAGAATCAGCAGAACGATTCCGGATCCACCTGCCCCTGACCTGCGCTTCCTTCGCCCGCCTGCCATCAACCGTACTTCCTCCGAGCGAGGGCCGACGCGACGAGGCGTGGTCCATCCGTTCTCTGAACTGGAATCATGAGGATCCCTGCGGCAAATTGACCCCCAGGGAAGCTTCCTCCATTGTAACGTTGATGCAACAGGAGATGCGCAACCGTGAGCGGCTTATACTCAACTACAGAGTGGAAGAGACGCCCAAGCTTGGAGTATCTGGATTGCCGTCGGCTCAGCGCCGCAGCGCTGCCCGATATCTGGCGCTGGATGTCGGCACCAAGCGCATTGGGGTTGCCATCTCCGATCCGCTGGGACTGACCGCACAACCCCTGCTGACCATGACCCGCAAAGCCAATCCACGGGAGGATTTGCGCTCCCTCAGCCGCATGGCCCGGCAGCACGGTTGCACCGAGTTCATCATCGGTCTGCCACTGCTGCTTTCCGGCGAATCGAGCGCACAAACTGAACGCGTGCGGCGATTTGCCGCCCAGCTGGCCGACTACAGCAGCCTGCCCATTCGGCTGTGGGACGAGCGCCTCACCTCCCAGGATGCGCACGCAATCCTCTATGCCGCCGGGAAAAAACGGCAGCAGCATGCTGCCCTGGTGGATCAGGTTGCCGCCGTGCTGATCCTCCAATCGTTCCTCGATCATCCGGATCCGGCATCGGTATTGGCTTCCGCAGCGGAGACACGTTCCGTCGAAAATGCACCCGGCGAAGACCCCGAATCCAATCGGAACCCAACCGAACACCCCACGCTATTCTGACCGCTGCATTGTACCCGCAGGCAAAAATCTTTGCCAGCATCGTATAATCAGGGTTTCAGGGTTACGGCCCGATTCCGCGGGTCTGGCAGGCTGCGCCGAACACGTACCGCTCCATCCACGTGTCGACAGGCAGGTTCGAGACATCCGCCCAGATATGGATTGCAATGACCGATCACATCAAACGACAGCTTCTCGAAGAGATTCAGAAACTCGAGCATGAGCTGGCACACGAGCTGCCTGCTGAAATCAAAAAGGCCGTTGCGCTGGGCGATCTTTCAGAAAACGCTGAATATCACATGGCCAAGCAGCGCCAGGAGTTTGTCAATGCGCGGCTGGGGCAACTCAAGAATCGAATGGCCGAGCTGTCGCTCGTCAATTTGTCGAACATCCCCAGAGATCGGGCAGCGTTCGGTTCCACCATCACCGTCTTTGACACCTCCAAAGACGAGGAACTGGTCTACAAACTGGTCACCAGCGAAGAGTCCGACGTGGCCAATGGCCTGATCTCCACAACGTCGCCGATCGGGCGCGGATTGATCGGAAAACAGGTTGGCGATGTGGCAACAATCGTGACCCCCAACGGCAAGCGTGAGCTGGAAGTGTTGAAGCTGGTCACAATCCACGATGAAGCCGACGCTGCAGCGAGCGCGGAGAAGTAACCATGGCAACAACCTGGACCAGCGCCTTTGGACGTGCCTGCGGATGGCTGCTGGATCGCATCGTGCACGGACTGTCTCTCACACGCATCTCGCCCAATGCGCTCACCTTCATCGGGCTGATCATCAACATTGTGGCTGCCGTCTTTTTCGGGCGCGCCAACTCGTACAATTCCGTTCGCATGTTTCTCTACGCCGGTCTCACGATCATCGGTGCCGGCATCTTTGACATGGTCGATGGCCGGGTGGCGCGAAAGACAAACCAGGTCACCGTTTTTGGTGCCTTCTTTGACTCCGTGATCGACCGCTACTCGGACGTGGTCCTGTACTTCGGCCTGATCATCTATTACGCACGCATCAACCACCTTCGCTATGTATTCCTCGTGGCGTTTGTGATGGTTACATCGTTGATGGTCAGCTATACCCGCGCACGCGCGGAAGCCCTGATCGGAAGCTGCAAGGTTGGATTCATGGAGCGCCCGGAGCGGATTGTGCTCATCATCCTCGGTGCGCTATTTCATCGCTGGGGCGTGATGGCTCCGGTACTCTGGGTGCTTGCGGTGCTTTCCACAATTACGGTGATCAATCGCATTACGTATACCCATGCCCAGACGCGGATGCTTCCACCGATTGGATAATGCAACCATCGGCATCCCGCTGCGCCCCAGAGGGCCTGCATGCCGACGCAATGCCGAATATGTCACGTCATTCGATGACTTAGGAACAGGGTGAGCCATGTCTGAGATCGAACTTTCCTCCGCTCCCGCGCAACTGCCTCATATTCGCGTCGCCGTCCTCGGCACCGGGAAGATGGGCGGCATTCTGCTGCAGGCATTCCTGAAGCAAAATCTATTCGCTCCAGAGCAGATTCATGCCACCGTTGCCCATGAAGAACGCGCCACTGCGCTCTCCTCGCAATGGGGCGTGGAGGTGACGACAGACAATGTTGCCGCGGCCAGAAACGCCGATCTGATTCTGCTCGGCGTCAAGCCATTCCAGGTGCCGGAGTTGATGGCCCAGATCCGTCCTGTACTGAATGCGAAGAAGACGATCGTCTCGTTTGCAGCCTCGGTGAAGACATCGCAGATTGAAGAAGCCGCCGGCATGGAACTGGCCGTCATCCGCGCCATGCCCAACACTCCATCGGCACTGGGCGCCGGTGCTGCCGGCCTCTGCCGCGGACGTTTTGTCAGCGAAGAGAAGATGGACCTGGCGCAGCGTATCTTTGCCACTGTGGGCCGAACCGTGATCGTGGATGAAAAGCACATGGACGCGGTGACCGGGCTTTCCGCCTCAGGCCCAGCCTTCATTTACATCATTCTGGAGGCGCTTGCCGAGGCTGGCGTCAAGGTCGGTCTGCCACGGGATACAGCCACTCTGCTGGCGGCACAGACCACCTTCGGCGCTGCTCGCATGGTGCTGGATACCGGGTATCATCCGGCGCTGCTCAAGGATGCGGTCACCACTCCGGCCGGATGCACGATCGACGGCATTCTGGAGTTGGAGGATGGCGGTCTCCGCGTGACCCTGATCAAGGCCGTGATGCGTGCCACGCAGCGTGCCAAGGAACTGGCCGCAGGTTGAGGTTCTCCGTTGCACTCTGCCCACGCACCTGCTTCCAGTCTGCCTTCGCATAACGCGATTGCACCCGTGCGCCCTGCGTGGTTGCCTCGGTATCTGCCGGAGCTGCAGGGGCTGCGTGGACTTGCCGTACTGGCGGTGATTCTCTACCACTGCCATCCGCTGCTCGTCGGCACGGCGATATACGGTCCATCGCTCTGGGGCTGGTCCGGTGTCAATCTGTTTTTTGTACTCTCCGGCTTTCTCATCACGTCCATTCTGCTGGAGTCGCGGGGGCGCAGCCATTACTTTCGCAATTTCTATGCGCGCCGGATTTTGCGCATCTGGCCGGTCTATCTGCTCCTGCTGCTTGTCTGTTATTCCGTTCCTGCATGGTTTCTGGGCGACACTCTGGCGCATCAGTTGCACTGGAAAACACTGACGGCCTACGCACTGTTTCTACAGAATCTGCGCCACACACCGTTGCCCGGCACGCTCGGCCCCACCTGGTCGCTGGCCATCGAAGAGCAGTATTACCTGCTTTGGGCCCCGATGGTCTGGCTGCTGGGAGCGCGCCGCAGGCTGCTGGCCGTGGTGCTCTGCGCTCTCGTCATCCTCTCGCCGCTGTTGCGTCTGGGGCATTTTCACTGGCTGACCCCGACCCATACGCTGATCCATCTGGATGGCATTGCCCTGGGAAGTCTTCTCGCAATCGCCATGCTCACGCTGCCGCTTCGCAGGCAGACATGGCTTGCACTCGGCGCGCTGGCCGCAGTGGGCGGATGGCTGGCGGCAGCCACCGTGGCCGGTGGCACTGCATTTCTGGATACTGCACTGGCCTTCCTGTTTGCCGGTCTGGTGCTGGTGGCCATCGCATCCACCGGAGCCTGGGTGCTGGCGCCGCTGCGACGCGGGCCCCTGGCGTTTTACGGCACGATCAGCTACGGACTCTACATGACCCACATCCTGGTGTTCGTCTACTTTGGCAACTTCAGTGCCGCCTTTGCCCACATGGGCACAACGGGAAACGAATGGATCGTACTGCTGCGGTTTCTGGCCTCCACGCTGGTTGCCACGCTGCTCTGGTACGGCTTTGAGTCGCAGATACTGAAACTCAAGACCCGGTTTTAAGCCGGTTTTCTCGTCCTTGCAACCGTCCTGTTCTACCATCTCCTTATGCGCCCCACTGTGATCGTGCTGACCTTCAACTCCGAGGACACGCTCGGGGCAACCCTTACCCAGGCGCGCAAGGTCGCAGACGAAATCTTCGTGGTGGACTCCTTCAGCAAGGATGGCACCGTGGCCGTGGCAGAGTCCTTCGGCGCACAGGTGGTTACGCACGCCTTTGAGCATTATGGAGCGCAGCGCAACTGGGCCATTGACCATCTTCCCATTCGCAATCCCTGGCAGCTGCATCTGGATGCCGATGAAGTGATGGACGATACGCTCGTGCAGTCGATCCTCGCACTTCCGGATTCCCCGGAGCACACCGGCTATTTTCTGCCTCGCTACGTTCGCTTCCTGGGTAGGGTCATGCGACACGGTGCCATGAGTCCCACCTGGCATTTGCGCCTCTTCCGCACCGGTGCCGGGCGCTGCGAAGATCGCAAATACGATCAGCACTTCCTGCTGCTCAGTGGCACGCCCGGGCAACTCCGCGGCGTCATGATCGATGACATGGCCATGAGCATCTCCGAATGGACAGCGCGCCACAACCGATGGGCTGACGGTGAGGTGGAGGAGCTGTTTGCAGCGCAGGAGACAAACCGCCTCAAGCCGGCTTTCTTCGGAACGCCCTCGCAGCGCAAGCGCTTTTTGCGGGAGCGGTATAACCGCATCCCCTTGTTCGTGCGTCCGATCCTCTTCTTCTGCTATCGCTACTTTCTTCGGCTGGGCATTCTGGATGGCAAAGAGGGCTTGATCTACTGGACGCTGCAAACCCTGTGGTTCCGATTTCTGATTGATGCCAAAATCTGGGAGCGGCGAAATCGTGAGCGGATTCGTCAGCCCATTGACCCTTCCCTGATTGCAGGAGAAAAAAACAAGCAGTGAGCACAATCTCCATTCTGGTTTTGAACGCCGGTTCGTCCTCGATCAAATTTGCCTGCTACCGGGCGGATGCTGAAGAGCAGCGCCAGCTCTGCTCCGGTGCCGTGGAGGGAATTGGCTCGGCTGGTCGCGGACGCTGCTGGCTGCGTCGTGCCGATGGCACCATGCTCCATGACGCCGCCCTCGAGATTACCGACTCCGCTTCCGGACTGGCACACATTACGCAGGTCCTTGCGACGCATTCTGAATTTCCCGCTCCCCAGGCGATCGGACACCGCATGGTCTCCAGCAGCCCGGAAGTCACCGAAAACCAGAGGGTAACCCCCCAGCTCATCGCATGTCTTGAGCGCTATGTCCACTTTGCTCCGCTCCACACGCCGCCGGCGCTGCATATTCTTCGCCACACGCTGAAAGCCTATCCGGAAGTCCCGAGCTTCATCGCTCTCGACAGCTGGTTTCATCGCGATCTGCCGGATGTTGCCCGCATGCTTCCGGTTCCCGCCTCCATTGCGCAGATGGGTGTCCATCGCTACGGCGCGCATGGCCTGTCCTATGAGTCCATCGTGGACCAACTGGGCACTGCACTGCCGCAGCGGCTCATCGTGGCACACCTGGGCAATGGGTCCAGCATCACAGCAATTCGGGATGGGCGCTCCGTGGATACATCCATGGGCCTCACTCCCACCGGAGGGCTGATTTCGGCCACGCGAACCGGTGAAATCGATCCCGGAGTCCTCCTGTTCCTGCTGCGGCAGGCTGCCCGGACAGCCGCAAGCACAGAGGATGCCATCCAGACCGTCGAGAACATGGTGAATCGCCAATCCGGGCTGTATGGCGTCAGCGAACTATCCAACGACATGCGCACCCTGCGCCGCGCCATTGCCGAAGGCAGTGCAAAGGCACGGCTGGCCGTCGATCTCTACACAACCGCCATCCGCAAGTACATCGGGGCCTACATTGCCGTGCTGGGCGGGGTGGACATGCTTGTCTTCACCGGCGGCATTGGCGAGCACGACGCCGCAACCCGCGCCGAGATTTGCCGCGGACTCGAAGGGCTCGGGATCGAACTCGATCCGGAACAGAATACCCGCACGGGAGCGCGACAGATCTCCCCGGAAGGAGCTGCCATCGTCGTCCGCACCATGCCCCCCGACGAAGAAGGCATCATCGTCCGCCACGTGCTGCGGCTGCTGCAGGAAGACAGGCAAACACTGCATCCGCTACGTTAAACTAAGCCGTTTGGAGATCCCATGCAGGTCATTGAAAAAAATCCGTCTCCGGCATTGCGTCGATTCGCCTGGGCCGTGCTCGCCTACTTCATCGCAACCATTCTTTGGGGCACCGTTGTGCGAGCCACCGGCTCCGGGGCCGGCTGCGGCGACCACTGGCCACTCTGCAACGGCACGGTGATCCAACAGTCCCCCAGCCTGCAGACATGGATCGAGTTTGCCCATCGCATCACAGCCGGCCTGGACGTCATCCTGGTGCTGGCGCTGCTGGTTTTCACCTGGCGCGGCACGGTGCAACATCACCTGGCTCGCTGGGCTGCTTCCGCCGCCGTCTTCTTCACCTTTACGGAAGCCTTGCTCGGAGCCTTGCTGGTCAAACTCGGATTGACGGCGACGAGCCAGTCTCCGCTCCGCGCTCCCTTTCTGGCCCTGCACCTCAGCAATACCCTGCTGCTGGTTGCGGCTCTTGCCATGACACCCCACCTGCTCGGGCGGCGCGAAGGAATTCGCTGGCGCGACCTCCGCATCACGCATGCAGTCGGCACCACGATAGGCATGCTCTCCGTGATGATCGTGGGCGTCACCGGATCCCTGGCCGCGCTTGGCGACACACTCTTCCCGGCTACATCCCTGCAATCCTCTCTTGCGGAGGATTTCTCGTCGCGCAGCACCTGGCTTTTGCGCTGGCGGTGGACGCATCCGACCTTTGCCATTCTGGCCAGCATTTTTTTGATCTGGGTCCTGATTCGCGCCAATCGCCGGGGCGGGCCGTGGGATAACCGCAAACTATCCTCACTGGTCGTCGGCCTGCTAGCGGCGCAGTACCTGCTTGGCGCACTCGACGTCGTGCTGCTGGCCCCGGTCTGGATGCAGGTGCTTCATCTGCTGGGCGCGGATGTACTCTGGTCCGCACTCGTGGTGCTCACCGCACGGCTGACCTTCATTCCAGCCGCCACCCGGGCAACCTCCACCGCTGCCCGATAACGTCCAGCGCAGCGTCTGGCTGGATGGCTCAGTTGAGTTCGCCCGGTTTGGATCGTACGGATTGGTTCGCTCAGAGCAGCAGCACACCCGCAGCCGGATAGGCAACACCCTCGCAGCCTGCTGGCAGCAGCGGAAGATCCGGTGTGGCCGTGAGCGTCTCAATCACGCCGTCGCAAAGCAGCACGGTGTCCTCAGCCTTGCCCCCGGCCGCGCTGGGATTCCATGCAAACGCCTGGCAATCCTGCACCTGCTCCGTGCCCTCCGGCGTGGCAACCCATTCCCGCTCCCAGTAACCCGTGGCGCCGCCCTGATGATGCCGCAACTCTTCGCCGGCAAAACCGGCATCGGCATACCTCTGCTTTGCCACGCGATAGAGTTCTGCAGACGTGGCCCCGACGCGCGTATGGTGCAGCAGGGATGCATTCACTGCGGCCGCAGCTTCCAATCCACGCTGCAGTTCCGGTGGCAACGGCCCCACGTGCGCAAATCGCGTAATGGAAACCGTCAGGCCCCATCGTCGTGCGCACAGGTTCAGCATGGCAAATCGCTCCATTCGCCGGCCGCGCGCAACCGCATGCTTGTAGCGCACGATCCGGTCATCGACTGCCATCAGATAGACCGACGGCAGAATGCCGCGCTGCAGCAGTGCCGACGCCACCCGGGCCTCCATCTCGAACTCGCTGATGCCCGGTTGCAGTGTGCGCAGCACGTCTGCCGTGGCTGTGGCCGTGGCCCGGCCCAGCCAGCGCATACGCTCAATCTCCGGCTTGGAAAGACTGGCGCGCAGCGGGGCAAGATTCGCAGCCACCATCCCGACTGCCGGCACATCACAGGCAACGTGCGGGCCCGCCAACTCCAGCGCGCGATCCACCGTGTCATCCTCAGCCCATGGAAAGATGATCGGCTCAAAGCCAAGCGCACCGAACTCTTCGTCCGTCAGCCGCGGTGCTTCATTGGCCGTGGTCAGGAAAAAACATTTGCCTTCCTGCGTCACGAGCACCGAGCCAACGCCCGTTTCGCAGGGCGTGAGGACGCGCAACTCCACTGCTCCGCCCGTGATCCAGGCGATGTTCTCGCTTCGTCGCAGCAGCACGCCTTCCAGATGCTGCGAGCGCATCCACTCTACGAGGCGGGCACGCTTGGCGTCAATCTCCGTGCTCCAGTCCGAAGCGGTGACCAGCACCGCTCCGTCCACAGTCAGATCCTTAGCAATGCCCATGGCACCTCATGTCGTCTATTCGGCTTTTCACTGCGTTAACAGGCCCTAGTCTTCCAGAGCCGGGTGATAGTGGCTCTCGAAGCCCAGGTAGCGCACGGCAGCCTCATGCAGGGCACGCGAAACATCGCTGAAGTTCGCTGCCACATGATGCTCGAATCCTTCGCGGCAGATATAGCGCAACAGCTTCTGCAGCTCTGGAATCTCAGCCACTCCCGCGCCGCCAAATGTGGTCAGCGGATCATCGGTAAACTGTCCCGGACCAACATAGCCGCGAATCACACCACGACGATCATCCGTGGAGAACCGCGCATAGCTCATCGCGCCGCTCTTCACCCGGCCCACACAGGTGCCAAAGGTGTTTTCCTTGCCCACCGTTCCGGCAATGATCTCCTGGAAGTCCATCTTCACTTCCTTGAAAAAGTGCTTCGGCAGGTTGGAGCAGTGGAAGCAGACACATTTGTTCGGATCGCTGCCGTAGTTGTTGTTCCAGTCCAGCAGGGCTGACGGCGTGCCGGAAGCCAGTGCCAGCATGTGCATGCTCAGCGTGCCGGGAACATCCACCTCGCAGGCGGAGGGAATCAGATCATTGGACATCATGCTCATGATGGTGCAGGGCACCACGCCGAAGTACTCCTCCAGCGAAGTCCAGCACTGCACCGCACTCACGGTCACCGCAGTCTGCTTCATCCACACGTCAATCACTGCGCCCAGCTTGGCCATCTTGAGCAGCGCGGCATCCGGAATTCCCGAGGTGCTGACATAGCCCTTGATCGCAGCCAGCTTGGCCTGTGCCAGGTCATCGCTGTCCTTCATGCGCTCAATGCGTCCCATGATCTCCGACAGATCAATCGGCTCCACGGAAATGCCATGCGTCTCCAGGATGCGCTCCGAATAGCGGACCGTATTGAAGGCCGAAGGACGGGCGCCAATGGCACCAATGCGCAGATTCTTCAGCCCGCGCACCACGCGGCAAACCTGTCCAAACCAATCCAGGTCCGCCTTGAACTCCGCCGACTGGGGAGCCTCCGTGTGCAACGTCGTCAGGGAGTACGGAATGCCATACTGCATCAGGTTGTTGCAGACGCTCATCTTGCCGCAAAAGCTGTCCCTGCGGGTCGCAATCGTCATCGCATCGCTGCGATCCGGTGTGGCCTGCACCAGAACCGGCACATGCAAACCAGCCAGACGGATGGCATCGGCCACGCCTCTTTCATCGCCAAAGTTGGGCAGTGTGACCACGATGCCGTCAATCTCGGCGGCGTGCTTCTTGAACAGCTCCGCGCAACGCTGTGCCTCTGCAAATGTCTCCACCGCTCCAAACTTGGACTCCTCCGCGGTGAGCACGATCGCCTTCGCACCAGTGGCCGTGATTGCCTGAATCATCTCCTCGCGGCCGGACTTTGCAAGCTGATCCGGAAAAAAGCCGCGATTGCCCACCACCACACCGTACGTCAACTGCCTTTGCGCTGCCATCTCAGTCACTCCCATGTTATGTTTCGTTCTCTTCAGCGGAAATTGGCGTTCGCACCTGCTCCAGGCACTGCCCTGCATCTCCGAATTGGATGATCCATTTCTCGATCCATGCGTCTGCGCAACTTTGCTCCAGTCGCACTTTCAGCATACGATCCCCGGCTGTCAGCGACCCGGCCGGAATCGCACCAGATAGAACAGACCGAGAACCAGCATGATCGCTCCCCACCAGACAGGGGCATGCAACCGGGCCAGCACCACGTGCGCCAGATGTCCGGTGATGAGCTCCCAGAGCCCATAGCCGAAGATCATCACGCCGTAGATGGATAACAGCACTCCGATAAAAAACCAGATCGGTATCTCTCGCGATCCTTCCATCTCTGCACCTCTACCAGAACATCACGTTCAGAGCCACAAACACCACCACCGCAATGGCAGCCCAGAAAAGCTCACTCTTGTAAAACGCCACCGGATCTTCCGCCGGCAACACCGTCGCGCCGTACACAAGCCCATTCAATTCGCCCGCATCTCTCGGCTTGGTAAACAGACTCACCACGAAGGTGATGATCACCGTAATGCTCAGGCTCCATAGGGCGCGATACATATTCTCCGCCATATCCCTGGCATCCGGCGACAGAGCCACATAGCGCAGCGCAGAGGGATCAAAGTGAACCCACGCCCACAGCGAGACCGAGGTCACGGTTCCAATCAGCAATCCCCAGAAGCCGCCCTGACGCGTGGCTCGCTTCCAGAACATCCCCATCAGGATGGCGCCAAGCAGCGGCGCGATGAAGAAGCTGAAGAGGGCCTGCACATAGTCCATGATGCCCTGCGCGTTCATCACCAGATACGCCGCGCCAATCGAGATGACCACGCCCAGCACCGTCGCCCAACGACCGACGGTCACATAGTGCTCATCACGCGCATTGCGCCGCAGCATCGGCTGATAAATGTCATAGGTCCAGACCGCGGCAAAGGCGCTCACGTTGCCCGCCATGCCGCTCATGAAGCCGGCAATCAGCGCCGTGATCCCCAGGCCCAGCAGTCCGGGTCCGCAGTAGCGCACCAGCATCAACGGCAGCACCTCGTTGTAGCTGTGCAAACCGGCACCCGGATGCGCACTCACAATATTCTCGCCCACCAGATGCATCAGGCTGCCATCGGGATTATGCAGCACGACCAAGCCCAGAATGCCGGGAAGAATGACGATAAACGGAACCGCCATCTTGAAGAACGACCCGATCACCGGTGCCATGCGCGCCGAGCGCAGGCTGTTGGCGGCCAGCACGCGCTGCACCACCAGGAAGTCTGTCGTCCAGTAGCCAAAGCTGATGGCAAAGCCCAGGCCGAAGATAATGCCCGTCCAGTGCACGCCCATCGGGTTGTCATGGAAGTGGCCCAGTCCGCGCCACAGATGCAGATAATCCTGCCCCTGAAAGTTGGTCAGGATCCGATTCTTCAATCCCGTCCAGCCACCGGCGTCAATCATGCCCAGAATCGGCACCAGCAGCGCACCGCCCCAGATGAGCACGAACTGCAGCACCTCATTGAAGATGGCCGAACGCAGCCCGCCCAGTGCCACATAGGCAGCAACGGCCAGCGAGGAAACCACGATGCTGAACGTGATATTCCAACCCAGCACCACCTTCATCACCAGCGCCATGGAGAACATGTTCACGCCGCTCATCAGGATCGTCATGAACGCAAACGAAACCGCAGCCACCGTGCTGGAACCCTGCCCAAAGCGCAGCTTCAGGTAGCCCGGCACGGAATGCGTCTTCGAGACGTAGTAGAACGGCATCATCACAATGCCGAGAAACAGCATCGCCGGGATGGCACCGATCCAGTACCAGTGCGCGGCCAGAATTCCATACTGGTAGGCGGAACCGGCCCAGCCCATCAACTCCAGCGATCCCAGATTTGCCGAAACAAAACTCAGTCCGGCAATCCAGGCGGTCATCTCACGACCGGCCATGAAGAACTCTTCGCTCGTATTGGCGCGACTCTTCAGGTAATAGCCAATCCACATCACCATCGCAAAATAGACGACGATGACGGCGATATCCAGCCCGCCCAGACGAGCCAGGGAAGTCGTGGTGAGCGCCACAGCCGTGGCAGCAGGCAGGGAATTGCCCAAGGAAAGTACAGGTGCGGTCAACATGGCAGCATCATAACCTCAAGCTCGCATTTCCCGGCTGCTTTCGGCAGCGGACACAAGCCTCACGTCCAACCAGTAAATTGGTTTAGTTATACAGTTGTCAAGTTTTCTTCCTGTTTCTCTGCATCCACCCTCGGCCGTTTCGCATATTCCCCAGCCTGATCCCGGACGAATCCCGGTTCATTCCCTGCCCAATCCCGGCCCAATCCCGATTTTTCCCTTGTATTCCACCCGATTCAAGGCTAAGTTGAGGCATGGAATGCGCTTTTCCGCCTACAAGCGAATAGTTCCTCTGCGGTCACTTCCCAATCTCTACCCAAAAGGAATCCTGCCATGCCATTCCCACCCGCAAACACTTCCCTCTCTGGCGGACTCTCCCGCCGCAACTTCCTGCGTGCCGCAGCCGCCTCATCCGCGCTTGCCGGACTCCCGTTTGTGACCGAATCCCACCTGGCCCATGCCGCCATCCCGAAGTTTGCCCCTTCGGACCAGGGCATCCACATCGATGCCAACGAAAACCCCATGGGACCTTCCGAAGGAGCGCGTCAGGCCATCGCGGCCATGATCCCAAGGGGTGGTCGCTATCTCTTCGATAAGGAAGCGGGGCTCTCCGAGCTTTTTGCTCATCAGCAGGGTCTCGATCCGGAGATGGTGGTCGCTTACGCCGGCTCCAGTGAGCCACTCCACCTGACGGTGCTTGCCTTTTGTTCGGCCAACCGACCGCTCGTCGTGGCCGATCCCACCTACGAGGCTCCCACCTGGGCCGCGCAGGCAGCCCAGGCTCCCATCCTGAAGGTGCCTCTGGCCGATCCCAAGGGTGCGGCAACGCATGACATGAAGGCCATGCGAATGGCCTCCAAAACGCCCGGAGTGATCTACATCTGCAATCCCAACAACCCCACCGGCACGACCACTCCCTTCGCGGAGATCGAAGAAACCATCGACCAGCTTCCGGAAGGCAGTGTCGCGCTGGTGGACGAGGCGTATATCCACTTCACGGAAATGCCTTCCTGCATCGGGCTGGTCAAGCAGGGCAAGAACGTCCTCGTTCTGCGCACCTTCTCCAAGCTGTATGGAATGGCCGGCATTCGCATGGGATTCCTGGTCGGACGCCCCGATCTGCTCCAGAAGGTCACTCCGCTCGGCGGGCAGAATCCCCTGCCCATCACCGCAGTGGCTGCTGCCAAAGCCAGCCTGCTCGACCCCGAGCTTGTTCCCACGCGCCGAAAGATCATGGCCTCCCTGCGCGAGGAGAATATCGGCTTTCTGCGCAGCCATGGCTACGCCGTCACTCCCTCGGTCAGCAACTGCTTCATGCTCAACGTACGCCGCCCCGGAGGACAGGTTCAGGCAGCCCTGGCCAAAAAGGAGATTTACATTGGTCGCGTCTGGCCGGCATGGCCGGATTCTGTCCGCATCACCGTCGGCACGGACAGCGAAATGGCTGCGTTCCGGAAAGCCTTCCTCGAGGTCATGCCCACCGATACGGCCGGGCTGGAACCGGCACCGCTGCACCCACGACTGCGCCGCACTCCGTTCAGCCATCTCTCCTGATTGCTGCTCCGGCAGGGGCATTCCGCCATTTTCCGGCGAATGCTCCTGCTCATTCTGCACTGGTATCCTGCACCGATACCCTATTGGCTTTCGCCGGTACGCTCCACCAGCCGCACCATCAGCTGCCCTGCATCGTGCTGAAACTGTGCGCTGCATGCCGCACTCTCCGCAGACACCGGCAGTGCCGTCTCCACCATTGCTTCGGGAACGGTCATCGAACAGGGGCGCGGCAGGGTCGACTTGATGGTTCCGGCAATCATGTTGGCAATCTCCTTCACCGCATCCATCACGTCGGACTCCTGCACGGAGTCCTCCGGAACAGCAAGCATCGTCTGCGTGGCCATGGCCGCCAGTCCGTGTGTCATGCGCACCTCAATGCGTCCGCTCCAGGCGCCGGAGAGCTGACACCAGCCGGCAATATGCGCATCCTCCATCCAGCCAGCCGCCTCCTGGGCCACCAGGCGCATCTCCACGCCCAGCATCTGACCCCAGAATTGCGAGTTTGCCTGCTCAATTTGTGATTCTGTAATGGGCACGCTGATTGGCCTCGCAGCAGGTTGTCGTCCGGTGGACCACAACCTGCCGTACCCTGTTCATCGCCCATATTCCGGGACTCTTGAACAGCAGGACCGCCGCGTACAGGACTGAAACAACTCAGGCCGTCAGCTTGTCCAGTTCCGCTTCATTCAGGATGGTCACCCGCGATCCGTGGATGCGAATCCACTGCTGGCGGCGGAACTGATTCAGCAATCGCGTCACGGTCTCGCGGGAGGTCCCGGCCATGTTCGCAATCTCTTCATGCGTCAGCGCCATAGTGAACTTCATCTCGCTTTCGCCGCAGCGTGAGGCCCGCGCCCACTCCAGCAACAACTGCGCCAATCTTCCCCCTGCCGTGGTCGACAGAGCCAGCCGCCGGGCATCGCGAAAGACGGCTCCATATTCGAGCGAGAGGGACTGCGCCGCCTTCATGCTGGCTGTCCCATGGCTCTGCAACAGGTCCACAAACTGCTCCCGGCGAACGGTTTTGATCGTGCACGGCTCGATCGTCTCCGCAGTCACCTCATGCGGTGTATCCGCAAGCGCAGCATTCAATCCCAGCAGATCACCGGCAACGGCAATCTTCAGGATCATCGTGCGCCCATCGCGGGAGGTCGTGGAAAGTTTCACCTGTCCACTGCACAGAACGAAGACGTTGCGCGCCACATCCCCTTCGGCAAACAGCTTGGCTCCGGGAGCATGACTGACCAGCACACCAATTCGGTCAAACTCTTCCAATGCCTCCTGCGGCAGATTGCAGAACAGGCGCAAGTGCCGATGTTCACAATGCACACAATCATCGGGATGGGAGTGTATTTGCTTGAATGGTGTCATCATCGTCGTGACCTCGAACACACGGGAAAGTGACATATCCCACAGGCAAGCGTAAGTATACTGCGATTTTTCCTTAGCAAATAGAGACATTTCTGTCATGTTTCCCAGTACGTCCCAGGTGGCTTGCATTCGGCATGCCAAATAACAATCGTTTGTTTCCCCCTTGCCATTCCACATCTGCCGCGTGTACTCTGCACACGCCATGAAAATCATGCTTCGTCCTCGCTTCCCACTTGGCAGCACCCTGCACGCAACGCGTTTCGCTGCCGCAATCACCACCGGAGTCCTGCTCTGCCTGGCAACGGCTCATGCCCAGGCCCCCACAGCCACCTGGGGTCCGGCACCGGATTCTCCTGCCTTCGAGCAGCAGGCCCGAACCATGGTCAGCAAGCTCACTCTGGAGCAGAAGATCCACCTGCTCGGCGGCGTGGACAACATGTTCACGCAGGCCATGCCATCCATTGATCTTCCGCGCCTGAAGATGTCCGATGGTCCGATGGGCGTCCGATCCTGGGGGCCGACCACGGCCTATGCCGGAGGAGCAGCTCTGGCGGCAACGTGGGATCCGACAGTTGCCCGAAACGTTGGCGAAGGATTGGGCCGGGATGCCCGCGCCCGCGGGGTGGATTTCCTGCTCGCTCCCGGCGTCAACATCTCGCGCACTCCGGTCAACGGACGCAACTTTGAATATCTCTCGGAAGATCCCTATCTCAATGCCCAGATGGCGGTTTCCTATATCGAGGGAGTGCAGTCGCAGGGAGTCAGTGCCACGGTCAAGCACTTTGCCGGCAACAATCAGGAATATGACCGCCATAACGTCAGCTCCGACATCGATGAGCGCACCTTCCGCGAGCTCTATCTGCCGCCCTTTGAAGCTGCTGTCAAAACAGCTCATGTCACTGCCGTCATGGACTCCTACAATATGCTCCATGGCGTGCACGCAACCCAGAACCACGACCTGAATATCCGCCTGCTGAAGCAGGAGTGGGGCTTTCAAGGGCTGCTGATGTCGGACTGGGATGCGACCTATGATGGCGTTGCCGCAGCCAATAACGGACTGGACCTGGAGATGCCATCGGCCAAGTTCATGAACGAGCAGACCCTGCTGCCGGCCGTGCGCTCGGGCAAGGTGAGTGAATCCACCCTCGATGACAAGCTCATGCGTCTCTTCCGCGTTGCGCTGCGCTATGGCTGGATTGGTCCCAACGCACGCGCGCAGCAGGTGGATTCCCTTCCGCTTTACTCCGTGGCCGACCGCGCCATCGCGCTCCAGGGCGCGCAGGAAAGCCTGACCCTGCTCAAAAACGAGCACCACTTCCTGCCGCTTGAACCTTCGAGTGTGAAGACCATTGCCGTCATCGGTCCCGACGCCTATCCTGCGGTACCAGGCGGTGGCGGCTCATCGCAGGCTACGGCTTTTGATCCCGTCAGCATTCTGACCGGGCTGGCCAACCTCGCCGACAAGGAAGGGATCCATGTTCTCTACGCTCGCGGCCTTCCCAGCGAACATGAGATCTTCGATTCCACGCACTTTGACGCGCCGGTCACCGTGGAGCACTTTGACAATCACACCTTCACCGGAGCGCCATCCTCCACCACGCATCAGACGCTCGTCGATGACCTGAAGCCGGCCATGTGGGATGTGGTCGATCCTCATCCGCACGGACTTCGCTACTCTGCCACCTACACCCCGAGCACAAGCGGGGACTATCTGCTCCTGGCCGGCGCATCCGGTGAGGATTCCTACACGGTGACAGTGGATGGCAGGCAGGCGCTGGAACAGCCGCACCGCGAAGGGCAGTATCCGCTTTCCACCACCCTCCACCTCACCGCCGGAACGCCGATCCACATTGTGGCGAATTACATTCCGCGCGCTCCCGGCGTACGGCTTGCCCTGGGGCTGCGTGCCATTGCCAGCCTCATTCCAGCCGACACGCTCCGCCTGGCGGCCCATGCCGATGCGGTTGTGCTTTCCGTCGGCTTCAACGACGTGACAGAAAGCGAAGGCTATGACCGCAGCTTCGCGCTTCCCTGGGGGCAGGATGCGCTGATCCACGCAGTCGCTGCCAGCAATCCCAGGACTGCCGTGGTGCTGACAGCCGGTGGTGCGGTGGATACGCGCAGCTGGCTCAGTTCGGTCCCGGCATTCCTGCAAACCTACTACGCCGGGCAGGAGGGTGGCACGGCCATTGCGCAAGCACTGCTGGGCAAAATCAATCCCGAAGGCAAGCTTCCAGTCACCTTTGACCGCACGTTTGAGGAAGATCCCACGT
This sequence comes from Acidobacteriota bacterium, assembly GCA_021804965.1. Taxonomy (GTDB): domain Bacteria; phylum Acidobacteriota; class Terriglobia; order Terriglobales; family Acidobacteriaceae; genus Acidicapsa. Next base: position 56,422 of record JAJZGG010000002.1, on the reverse strand, counting down.
ATCCCAACTACTACTCCAAGCGGGAAGCAGACGGTCTGCAGCACGTGCATTACAACGAAAAGCTGATGGTGGGCTATCGCTACTGGACCACCACCGGACGCCATGCCCTGTACCCGTTTGGATACGGACTCAGCTACACGACCTTTGCCTTTTCGCATCTGCAGGTCAAGCCCACCTTCCGCATGGGTGAGGATGTCACCGTCAGCTTTGATGTCACCAACACGGGCAAGATGGCCGGGGCGGATGTGGCGCAACTCTACGTCTCCGAGCCCCATGCCCCTGTCGAAAGGCCGGAGCGCGAACTCAAGGGCTTCCTCAAGGTGCGCCTGGCTCCCGGAGCAACGCAGCACGTCTCGCTCACGCTGAACCGTCGTGCATTCTCCTACTGGGATGTCACGACTCACGCCTGGAAGATGGATGCGGCAAAGTTCCTGCTCCACGTGGGAGACTCCTCGGAGTCCACTCCACTGGAGGCCTCCGTCTCGGCGATCAGCGCGAAGTAATCCTAGACAAAAACATGCCGGCCTGCGGACACCTTGCCGCAGGCCGGCATTTCCATCTGGATAAGCTCCCCGGGCAATCGATGCCAGGCATCCATGGCAACGGAGCAGGGATTCCGCGTTAATTCTGGCTTTGCACAGCCTTCTGCGCCTGCTCCAGCAGCGCTGCCACGGCACAGGAAGTCAGTCGCGTTGCTGCAGAATCGGCGCGGCTGGTCAGGATCACCGGAACACGGGCTCCAAGCACGATGCCGGCCAGCTGCGCACCGCCCAGATACTCGAGCTGCTTGGCCAGCATATTCCCGGATTCCAGGTCCGGAACAACGAGAATATCGGCCTTGCCGGCAACCGGTGACTTCAACCCCTTGATCTCCGCTGCCTTTTCGCTCACCGCCGTATCAAACGCCAGTGGGCCATCCAGCACCGCACCCACAATCTGCTTGCGATCGGCCATTTTGCACAAGGCTGCCGCATCCAGTGTGGAAGCAATCTTGGGGTTCACCGTCTCCACGGCAGAGAGCAACGCGACCTTGGGCTCGGGAATCCCCAGCGCATGCGCAAGGTCAATCGCATTCTGCACAATATGGATCTTGTCCTCCAGCTCCGGCTCAATGTTGATCGCCGCATCGGTGATGAGCAGCGTGCGATCATAGGCCGGCGTATCCATCACGAATACATGGCTGATCCGCTTGCTGGTCCGCAGCCCCGTATCGCGCGCCATGGCCACGCGCATCAACTCGTCGGTGTGCAGGCTGCCCTTCATCATTGCCTGCGCCTTGCCGCTGCGGCACAGATCCACGCTGGCCTGCGCTGCCGCTGCCTCCGTGGCGGCTTCCAGCACGGGCAGTCCCGCAACGCTGACCCCCATCCTTGCGGCCAGTCTGCGCATCTCCGCTCCGTCGCCAACCAGGATTGGCTGGATCAGTCCTGCCTCGGCAGCCTCCAGAGCGCCACTCAATGCCACCTCCGACAGTGGCCAGCAGACCGCCGTCGTCAGCGCGGGAATCTCGCGGCAACGATCCAGAAATTTGTGAAACACATGATAGTCCTGCGGATGCTCCACCAGCGGGTCCACCGTAACTGACTCGGCAAGCGTTGCCAGATCGCTCATTCCATTCCCTCCATCCATTTGGTTGGATGCAATCTCCACCCTCCTTGTATCATCCACCCACAACCGTACGGTGAGCCTGTGTCCAAGGTCACACTCCTGCTCAAAAACCTTCCCTTGCCCCTGCGGCAAAGCACAGAAATCGCGCAATTAATGCTAGAGTTTCACTGCATGAAGACTTTTTTGGAAAATCCGGGTTCAATCCCATGCAGGGCGCGTCTTACTCCATGGAAGCGTCCATGGTGGGACGCAGGATGCACCTGTCGGCCAACGGTGTAAGACTCATCCCATTCCGGATCATCCGGATTCCGGCTTTGAAGCATGGGTCACACCCGATCCGGCCGATGTATCGCAGAAAGGAAGCAAGACCATGAACGCCAAACATCTGTTTCTACCCATGCTTGCCTTGGCTTTGGCTGCAGGCACCGCCGTTCAGGCTCAGGACACGAACAGCACCGAAGGCCGGGCAATCATTACTGTGCTGTCCAAGCAAGACAAGTCGCCTGCTCCCGCAGTTTCTCCGTCCGACATCAAAGTCTCCGTGGACGGAAAGCCCGCGCAGGTTGCCTCGCTGGTCGCTTCGCAATCTCCCGATGCGCGTATCGAGTTCGTGATCCTGATTGACAACACCGCGCGAGCCAGCCTGGCCATTCAATTTGGTGACATCCGACACTTCGTGCGCAATCTTCCGCCCAATGCTCGTGTTGCCCTCGGCTACATGAACTACGGCTCCGTCCAGATGGCCACGCCGCTGACCCATAACCGGGATGCCGTCATGAAGAGCCTGCGCATCACCAGTGGACCGGCATACTCGAATGGCAGCCCCTATTTCTGCCTTTCGGAGCTTGCCAAGCACTGGCCTTCGTCGGACATGAAGGCGCAGCGCGAAGTGCTCATGATCACCGACGGAATCGATAACTACGAGCGGCGCTTTGATCCGGAGGATCCCTACGTGCAGACCGCGATTCAAGACGCAACACGGGCGCGACTTGTGGTCTACACCCTCTACTGGCACGGACGCGGCAATCCCGGCAGCAGCTCCTATGTGGGCAATGGCGGCCAGAATCTCCTCATGGAAGTCTCCAGTGCAACCGGCGGATACTCCTACTGGCAGGGCTTCGGAAATCCGGTTTCCTTCGAGCCATTTCTCAACGACCTGAACCAGCGGCTCCGCAACCAGTATGAGATGACCGTCAAGGCCCCTTACAGTGGCAAGGACTCCATGCTCTCCATGCACTTCCATCTGGATGTGAAGGACGCAAAAGCCACTGCCCCGGAGCAGGTCTTCGTCTACCATCCCAACGGCAGTCCAATGGATTGACGGACGCGCTCGACGGCAACACACCGTTGCAACCCATGCGGACAGTGCTCACCCCACTGTCCGCAAAGTTTTTTTGATCCACCGAATCCTTGCCCTGCACCGCCCCGACTGCTATCCTCACTCTGCATCGGAATTTTTCGCACAGAAAACCGATTTATATCCCGTTTCCCTTTGAGGTGAGCAATGTGGTTTCTTGGCATGGATATTGGCACCGGCGGCACACGGGCCGTGCTGGTCAATGAAGACGGCGCCATTGTGAGTTCCGCCTCGGCAGAACATGCGCCGTTTCGCACGCCACAGCCAGGATGGGCCGAGCAGGACCCCGAGGACTGGTGGCGGGCCGCCGTCGAAGCCATCCGCGCCACCCTTGCGGCTGCTCCCACTCCGGTCCAGCCGATCGGAGGCATTGGACTCACCGGACAAATGCACGGTGCCGTGCTTCTGGATGCGGCCGGCAATGTCCTTCGACCCTCGCTCATCTGGTGCGATACCCGCACCCAGCCGGAGTGCGACTGGCTCCATGAACAGATCGGCTACGAGCGGCTGATCGAGCTCACCTGCAATCCTGCCCTGCCCAACTTCACCCTCACCAAGCTGCTCTGGGTCAAAACCCACGAACCGGAGATCTTTGCCCAGACCGCGCACATTCTCTGCCCCAAGGATTATGTCCGCTTCCGTCTGACGGGCAGCTATGCCATCGATGTGCAGGAGGCTAGCGGGACGCTTCTGCTCGATGTGACACACCGGCGCTGGTCCGCTGAGGTGGCTGCAGCCGCCGGCATTCCCATGGCATGGCTGCCGCCCGTGTACGAATCCACCGATGTATGCGCCACCATCAGCCCCGATGCGGCGACCGTCACCGGACTCACCGCCGGAACACCCGTTGTGGCTGGCGCCGGAGATCAGGGTGCAGGCGCCGTGGGCATGGGCATTCTGGCTCCCGGCTCCGTCTCGGCCACCATCGGGACCTCGGGCGTGGTCTTTGCGGCCACAGCCAGTCCGATTCGTGATCCCAAGGGCCGTCTGCACACCTTCTGCCACGCCGTTCCCGGCCGTTGGCATGTCATGGGTGTCACGCAATCGGCTGGACTCAGCCTTCGCTGGCTGCGGGAAACCTTCTTTGCCGGCCAGGATTACGATGCACTCACCGCTGCGGCCAGTGCCATTGCCGCCGGCAGTGACGGGCTGATGTGGGCTCCCTACCTGCTCGGGGAGCGTACGCCGCATCTTGATCCGGAGGTCCGCGCTGCCTTTGCCGGAATTCACTCCAGCCACACCGCTGCCCACTTCACGCGGGCAGTGCTGGAGGGGGTTGCCTACTCTCTGGGAGACTCCTTCACGCTCTTCGCCGAGCTGGGTATCCCCGTCTCGGCCATCCGGCTGGGTGGCGGAGGCGCCAGAGGTCCGCTCTGGCGCAGGATTCAGGCTGGCGTATACGGTCAGCCCGTGGAGATCCTCACCGCCGAGGAAGGTGGCGCCTTCGGATCAGCCCTGATGGCTGGCGTGGGTGCCGGGCACTGGTCCTCGCTGGACGATGCCTGTGCGGCAGCCATTACCGTCGCGGAACGCATCCTCCCCGACGCGGAATCGGTGGCAGCCTACCGGGAGGGCTATGCTCACTGGCGCAGGCTTTACCCTGCGCTGGCAAGCCTGCATGCAGGCCGCCGGTAGTCGGGCATTCGATCAATTGCTCAACCGGCCTGCGCTGATAGGGCCTGGGCACATCCGGCCCGGGCTTATCCGGTCTGGACTTGTCCGGCCTGGACTTATCCGGCCTGGCTGCGGGCAACCGCCAGCCGCCAGGCAAATTGCGGCCCACGCGTCACCACAAAGTGCCCCATGGATTCGGCACCGACATGGACACCCAGCAACCGGGCAAACAGCTGCGGCTCCGTCTCCAGCGCGTGAATCGCGCGTCGGCGCAGAGCCGGCCAACGATCCATCAGCAGCATCACCTGTGCCATCCTCTGCGGCAGGCGAAGAATCTCCGGATGGTGCCGGTTATACCGCTCCAGTGCTGCGTTCATCGGGAGTCTCTCCACGGATTCCGCCAACAGCAGTGCCTGTCGGAAGGCCATCGCCATGCCTTCCCCGGTGATGGCATCGGCTGACCCGGAAGCATCGCCAAGCAGGGCAACGCGACCGGTCGCCACTCGCCGGAGCCGTCGGGTTGTGGTCAGTGCGCCTCGTTCGCGATCCGTACGCAGCAACTCCCTGCCCGGCGTGAGCCTCTCTCGCAGCCACGGAAGCTCCTCCAGCAGGGCATCCACCCGGCTGTGCGGAGTGTGCGTCACGGTGGCAACGCAGACTTCATTGCCGCCCACCGGGGTCACATAGGCCTGGCCGCTTTGCCCCCAGTGCACCTCAACCACATCGCTCCACGGCTCCACGCGATAGTGCTGACGAAATCCAAAGCGCCGGCTCAGCACCTGGCCGGATTCCAATCCCGCCCAACGGCGCACCCGCGAGCTTTGCCCATCGGCACCCACCAGCAGCCCGTAGCGGCATTCCTCTCCAGCCAGCAGCACCGAACCCTGCGGCAAAAGCTGAACCGGAGTCTTCCATCGCAGCCGCACTCCAGCCTGCCGCGCAGCCTGCTCCAATCGCTGATGCAGCAGGGGACGCTTGACGCCGAGTGCATCCTGACAGTCCGCCCTGCCGAGACAGTCCTCCCTGCCGGGCCAGTCCTTCCTGCGGGGAAAGCGCGCCTCGGCTGCAGCCTCAACCCCGGCAGTCTGGTCCGCATGGCTCACAAACCGGATGCCTCCAAAGACTCCGCCGTCTTCCGGTGAAAGCTCCACGCCCAACTGGCGCAACTCCGCCAGCGCATCCGGCATCAATCCTTCCCCACAGGCTTTGTCGATCGGCGGGTGCAGCGCATCGGCAACCGTCACGTCCATGCCGCACTGCCGGAGAGCCAGAGCCGCCGTCAGCCCCGCGGGCCCACCCCCCACAATCAGCGCATCCGTGCTGTGCATCGCCTGCTTCAACTCCACTCCAGCAGCAGCATCTCCGAGCAGAATCCCGGTCCCATGGCCACCAGCAGGCTGCGCGATCCCGCCTTGGGCCGGTGCGCGCGCATCACCTCATCCAGCACCATCAGCACCGAGGCCGACGACAGATTGCCGGCGCGTCGCAGCGCTTCCCAGCTCAGATGGAAATCCTCGCGCGTCAATCCCAGCGCTTCGGCATTGGCGTCCAGCACCTTGGGACCGCCGGTATGCATGATCCAAGAGGCAATCCCGGCCCGGGTCATCCCGTGCGTGGCCAGAAAGGCATCCACATTCGCTCCCAGATGCTGCTTGACCACCGTGGGCACATCGGCGGAGAGCACAATCTGAAATCCCTTCTCGGAGATGGCCCAGCCCATCACCTCTTCACTGTTGGGATAGAAGGTGGCACGGCTGTCCATCACGCGCGGCCCCAGCCTTTCCGGATTGCCGCCGGTCATCTCTGCCGCCAGTTGCTCGCCCACCAGCAGTGCCACGCCGCAGCCGTCGCCAAACAGGCCGGAGGCAATCAGATTGGGCATGTTCCTGTTGCCACGCTGCCAGGTCAGCGAGCACAGTTCCACGCTCAGCAGGATTGCCGCCTGATCCGGATACGCCTTCACATAATCTGCCGCGCGCGCCAGCCCCGAAGCCCCTGCCACACAGCCCAATCCAAAGATCGGGGTGCGCTTCACATGCACCGGCAGCCCCATGGTGTTGATCAGCCGCGCCTCCACCGTGGGGCAGGCAACGCCCGTCACCGACACGCTGATGATCGTGCCCAGCTTCTCCGGATTCAGGCCCGTTTCCTGCAACAGACCGCCGATGGCTTCCTCGCCAAGTTGGACCGCTGTCTCAATCCACACATCGTTGGTCTTGCCCCAGGTATCCAGCTCCTTGTAGGCATCCAGCGGACGGCTGAAATATCGCCCGTCCACGCCGGTGCGCCCGTGCAGCCGCTCCAGCACCGCAGGGTTCTCCATCCCTTCGTCCCAGTAGCTTTTCAGTGCGGCCACCACTTCCTCCTGACGGAAGTAGTAGGGCGGAAAAGCCATTTTTGTCCCCGCAATCCTCATGCCCGGTCTGCTTTCCTTATGCCTTTGGTCTTCGTTCCTGCTGCTGCCATACTAGGCGCTTCCATCCCAGGCAGCCTCAAGGGCCTGCATTTTTGTTTTCGCACGGCTTAAATCCGCACCGCGCGCGCTGCCAGCCGGAGTGCATCCGTCCAAAAGCTGCGCGAACTGTGGATGGTCTCCATGGTTTCGTGGATTGCATCCACAAAATGCTCCAGGGATGCCTCGCTGACCACCAGTGGAGGAGCCGCCTTCAGCACCTGAAAGGCGTTGCCGCAAATCTGCGTCAGAATCCCGTGCTTCCGATAAAGCCGCATGACCAGCATCTGCCCAAACATCGCCGGATGGACACGCGTAAATGCCTCATAGCTCAGTCGCAACCCAAGCGACTGCGGAGCACCGAAGACGATCCCGGAAAACAGACCCATGCCGCGAACTTCACGGACCATCTCGAAACCTGCCAGCCGCTCTCGCAGCTGCTGCCGGAACTCTTCTCCCAGCCGGGCCGCTCGTGCGGCCAGATTCTCCGGTTCCAGATTCTCCTGCTCCAGATTCTCCTTTTCCAGCACATCGAGCGTGGCCAGGCCTGCTCGCATCGCAAGGCCATTCTCGGAAAAGGTGGAGGTGTGCACAATCGCGCGCCGCAGCGAGGGATAGACGCTCTCATAGATCGCCTCCGTCATCAGCACCGCACCGCCCGGCACCAGTCCGCCACTCAGCGCCTTGGCCAGAACCACCATGTCCGGCTCCAGATTCCAGTGGTGTGCTGCCAGCATCGCGCCAGTCCGCCCCAGCCCGGTCTGCACCTCGTCCAGCACAAACACCGTCCCGTTGCGGCGACACAGCTCCTGCGCCCGCTCCAGATATCCCTCCGGAGGCAGAACAATTCCTGCCTCGCCCTGGATTGGCTCCAGGATCAACGCGGCAAAGCGCCGCGTGTTGAGCGCCGCCTCCAGCTGGTCCAGATCCCCAAAGTCCACAAACTCCACACCCGGGATCAGTTCGCCAAAGCCCTCCCGCCAGAATGGAGCATCCATCAGCGCCAGCGCACCGCAGGTCAATCCGTGAAAGGCTCCCCGAGCGGCCAGCAAGCCGGAACGACCCGTGTGAGCCCGTGAAAACTTGATGGCCGTCTCCACGCCCTCGGCTCCTGAGGTCGAAAAGTACACCTTGCTCAGATGACCCTTCCGGGAGCGGTTCGCCATCTGCAGCAGGCGACCGGCCAGCTCCGCCGCCGGGCTGCTCACATGGCTTTGCAGCATCAGAGGCCCCTTGGCATCCAACTCCCGATGCAGCGCCTCAACGATGGCCGGGTGGTTATGCCCGGTGTTGTAGACGCAATATCCGCTGAGAAAATCCAGAATCTGCTGCCCATCGGCCGTCTCCAGGGTCTCCCCTTCGCAACGCCGATACTCGGCATCCATGCCCAGCAGGCGCAGCAGCCGCGCCCACTGCGGATTCACAGTCTGCTCGTACTGATCCTGCAGTCCCACCTTGCGCTCAACCCCGGCAACCGCCTGCATCGATTCGCTCGCTTTCTGGCCCAGACGACAATCGTCACGCCCGGCCTGCAGTTCCCAGCCTGCAGGCGCACCCGTTTCTGTCACCAGGCCTATGCTCTTTGGACGTGGTTTTTGGGCGAATCGGTGCAGGATTCTTCGCGGGGAGCAGATGGCAGCCGCAAAACTTCATCCAGACGTCATCTATGAGGGCGTCATCTCCAGCGGAGCGCAGAATCCACCAGCTGCATTGCGGGAGGCTGTGCTGATCCTCGGAAAGGCTAGTCCGATGCCAGGCTCAGTGCGTGGCGCACATCCGCACCGCGGATCCAGAAGATCACATCCGTGGCGATATTGGTGGCATGATCGGCAATGCGCTCCAGGTTGCGGGCGATCAGCAGGGCATGCAGCGCCTGCGGAGTGACCTCCGGGTGGCTCTGAATCAAGGCCAGCAGATCCGTCTGTGCCAGCCGGTTCATCCGATCGATTTCATCGTCCATCGCGCGCACGGTTTCGGCCACCTGGGCATCGCCATCCAGCAGCGCCTGCAGAGCGGTGCGGATCATCCGGCTGGCATATTCGCCCATGCTCTCAAAATCCACCGGCAACTCCACCTCGGGCATGCGCATCACGTCCTGGGCGCGAATCGCAATGCTCATGGACTGGTCGCCAATGCGTTCCAGATCGGCATTCATCTTGATCACAGCCAGGATGAAGCGCAGATCGATCGCCATGGGCTGCTCTTTGGCCAGCAGCTCATAGGCCATCTCGTCCAGCTCCCGCTGGGCCGAGTTGATAGCCGTCTCATTTTCACGGACATAGGCGCACAAAGCCTCATCGCGCTGCAGATAGGCCTCCACGGCACTCTGCACGGCCTGCTGCGCCAGTGCGGCCATGGCCAGGATCTTGTCCTTCAGCTCGGCCAGCTGTTGTTGAAAATGAATCCGCGGCACGATGAAAACTCCTATCTCACCATTCTGCCTGATTCCGTGTTATCAGAGTAAAAATTTCGCGCTTTCCATCTTCAGCAAGCGCACCAAGGCAGTTATTTTCGGGAATGTTCCCGCCATCACAACCCCTCCCGCGCCCCGGTGCCACATCCCTGCCCGGGCCATGTATCCTGCCATCATGTCGCATACATCGCCTTCTGCGCCGCAGCATCTCTCCATCGATCCCACCCGGCTGCAAACCCAGGAAACCTACAAACTGATGACCGGCCTGATCGTTCCCCGGCCCGTCGCGCTGGTTTCCACGGTGGATGCGGCAGGGGTCCGCAATCTGGCTCCGTACAGCTTTTTCGCCGGAGTTGGCTCCAATCCTCCAACGGTTCTCTTCTGCCCTTCCCTCACCGCACCGCCTTCGGCACCCACTCCAGACCACCCGGACGACCGCAAGGACACCCTGCGCAATGTCGAGCAGACCGGTGAGTTCGTGATCAACATCGTCTCCGAAGCCATTGCCCATCCGACCAACCTGAGCGCGGCATCGGTCCCTCCTGCCGTCGATGAGTTCGCGCTTGCCGGCCTGACACCCATTCCCAGCGAAGTCGTTCGCGCTCCCCGCGTGGCCGAGTCTCCGGCACAGCTGGAATGCAAGCTGCTGCAGATCGTCTTCACCGGACAGGGCGTTGGCGCCGGAGTCGTCGTCCTCGGCCAGATCGTGCGCTTCCACGTCCGTCCTGACCTGATTGACAACTACCGGATCGACCCGCAGGGACTGGATGCTGTCGGCCGCATGGCCGGCAATACCTGGGCCACGACACGCGATCGCTTTGACCTTGTCCGTCCCAAATAATCCCGAACCTCAATCCCCACACCAGGTCATCACCAGCATGCAATCCATCACCGGCATGCAATCCAGGGCCGGCGATTTCTTTGCTCGCTTTACTCGGAGCCGATGCGGGCTCCACGGCTTTCCCGGCCCAGCGCAGTGACCGCCGCCAGGGCAAGCCCGGCCAGCACCACCGTTCCGGCCAGCACAGGACGATAGCTGCCCCATCGCTCCGCCAGATGCGTCTGGATGACCAGATTGCGCGAGGTCAGCAGATTGCCCAGCTGGTAGGCCACCCCGGGCAGCACAGCACGCACCGCTGCCGGCGACAGTTCCGTCAGGTACGCCGGAACCACACCCCATGCCCCCTGCACCATGAATTGCATCAGGAAGGCTCCTGCGCCCAGCGCCAGAGCGGAGTGCCCGTAGGCAAAGAGCGGTACCACGGGAATCGCCAGCAATGCCGCAGCGATAATCGCGCGCCGACGGCCCCATCGCTCACTCAGGCTGCCGAAGACCATGCCTCCGGCAAGCGAACCCACGTTATAGACCACTCCAATCACGCCCACAGCGGCGGCGGTAAATCCAACCCCCTTCAGCAGAAACGTGGGGTAAATATCCTGCGTCCCGTGGGAAAAGCTGGTAAAGGCCGTCATCAGCACGACAAGAAACAGAAAGATCGGCAGGTGGCCACGCAAGGCGAGCAACCGCTCCCGCCAACTCTCCCCATCGCGAGTCTTTGTGGCCAGCCGCCTTCTGCGCTCTTCCCACACCGGCGACTCGCTCACACCGCGCAGCACAAAGGGAACCAGAAGCACCGGGACAGCGCCCAGCGCAAACAATCCACGCCAGCCCAACCAGCGGAAGCCCAGGCCAAAGGCACCCGCAGCCAGCAGATAGCCGATTGCGTAGCCCTCCTGCAGGACACCGGAGAAAAACCCGCGCCCTTCGCTCGGCAATGTCTCAAATGCCAGCGCCGCGCCCACACCCCAGACGCCCCCCATGGCCACACCGAAGACCGCACGCAACACCAGCAGCGCATGGAGCGACGGCGCAAAGGCGCAGCCCATCTCTGCCACCGAGTAGCAAAGAATATTGGCCACCAGCGTCGGCTTTCGTCCCCAGCGATCCGCAGCAGCACCAAACAGCAGGGCACCCACCGGCCGCAACGCCAACGTCAGAAAAACGGCTTCGGCCACCCCGGCCACATCCACATGAAAGCTGCCGGCGATGGCCGGCATACAGAAGATCAGCAGAAAGAAATCCAGCGCATCCAGCGTCCAGCTCAGCATCGCGGCCAGAAAGGCATTCCGCTGCCCACGCGTCCACGCGCTCCAAGGCTTGGCTTTGTCCGGCATAGCCCGGAGCATATCAGACACCCGTCCCTTCCTGCGCCATGGTCTCGCTCACCGGAAGCGGCTCCCCATCGACAGTGCGCAAAAAAGATATTTATTTGTTGCAACGAGTACTTTACTCCCTGCATCCCATGTACAGACGATCCCTGCTCTTCCAAATCCGGGCCCGGGAATCGCATCTCCCGTTTGAATTGAAAGGAAGCACATGAAACGCAGCCTCACCGCCGCCCTGGCTCTGGTCCTTGCCGCACCACTGGCTCTTGCCCAAACCACCACCTGGAAGTCCGATCCGGTCCACTCGGAGGTGGATTTCGCCATCAAGCACATGTCGCTGACCAACGTGCATGGCCGCTTCGGTGCCGTCAATGCCACCGTTGTCTATGACGCAGCCGACATCGCCAAGTCCACCGTCACCGCAACCATCGACGTTGCAGGCGTGGACACCGGCGAGACCGCACGCGACAACCATCTGAAGACCGATGCATTCTTCGATGTCAGCAAGTACACCACCGCCACCTTCCAGAGCACCAAGGTCGTCAAGTCGGCCGATGGCATGACCGTCACCGGCAATCTCACTCTGCGCGGCGTCACCAAGCCTGTCGTGCTCAATGTTGTGGGACCGACGGCTCCGGTGACCGGCATGGACAAGAAGCAGCACGTCGGCTTCTCGGCCACCACGACGATTCGCCGCCAGGACTGGGGCATTGGCACCAGCTTCCCGGCTGCCATTCTGGGCGACAACGTTTCGATCGAAATCGATCTCGACGTCGCACAGCAGTAACTCCGATGCTGCCGGGCGGATCTGTCGCCCGGCGGAATCCACCCTGCCGGGAGGCTCTGCTTCCTCTGTCGGAAGATGAGCCTCCGGCAAATGCAAATTCACTGCGGATGGTCACGCTGTCGCATCCGTTCCGGACAAGGCCAGTTCAGGATCCTCCGATGCGCCAACCAGAAACGCCTCTCACAACTCGCTATCCGAATCCCCAGACCGAGTTGTTTCTGCGTCTTCTCCGCGTCTCCGATCAACTGGACCGCGCCTTTCACCAGATATTGCGTCCGTTTGCCCTCACCCATCCCCAGTACAACGTGCTGCGCATTCTGCGCGGAGCCGGCCCATCCGGACTTACCTGCTCAGCCATCGGTCGCAGCATGATCACTTCCGTCCCGGATATCACTCGCCTGCTGGCACGGCTGCAGTCCCGCAAACTGGTGCAACAGCATCGGGATGCCGCCGACCGTCGCGTCGTCTGGACCTGCATCACGGCCCAGGGGCTGGAACTCCTTCAGTCGCTGGATCCGATCGTGTTTGAGGCACCAAGGCGACTGCTGAACTCCCTCACCGCCGAGCAGATGCGGGAATTGAATCAGCTTTTACAGAAGATTCTGGTGCCTGCGAACACTCCCGGCGACCAGAGTTGACGCGGCACCATCGCGACGGATTCGAACGGGTGCAGCTTCCGGAGAGAATCCGCTCTATTTCTTACGGTTCATTGCAGCGTAATCCCACGGAGATAGATAGAGTTTCCATGGGAATGAGTGCTATGCGGATGCGCTTCGCGACTCGCTGGCGTCATCATTGGGAATAATTTTATTGTGCAGACAATAGAGCGCCAGCTCCAGCCGGTCCGAGACGCCGAGCTTGTCATAGATTTTGCGTAGATAATTCTTCACCACCTGGTCGGAGGTTCCCAGCATATAGGCAATCTCTTTATTGCGCTTGCCCTGCGTAATTCCTGTGATGATCGTGATCTCCTTGGCCGTCAGCTTGGTTTGCGACTTCGGATGCACGAGCGACTGGGCCTGGGAGCGATAGGCTTCAATCACGAGGTTGACGGACTGATTGTCGATCCACGTCTCCCCGTGGGCAATCTTGCGCACACACTTGACCAGCAGATCGGGAGAGATGGCGCGGGAGATCACTCCACGCACCCCGCGACGATACATCTCCACGGTTCCCTGTTCGTCCGACTGCGAGGCCTGCACAATGATCTTCAGCTCAGGGGCAATCTGCAGCAGCCTGGGAATGGCATCCGTGGTGCCCGTCAGCAGGCCAGCCTCCATCAGCAGCACATCGCTGGGGAAACGCTCCACCGCAGCATAGAGATTGTCCATCGTATCTGCCTGGGCAACCACACGCAGATCATCTTCCAGCGCAAAAATCTTGCGGATGCCCACGCGATAAATCGCCTGTGAGTCTGCAAGAATGATGCGAATCGCATTCGGATTCGCGCCGGCCACATCTTCCGGCTCGATCCCTTCGTTCTTTTTCTTTGCTGTCATTGTCTGCCCCGTCACCGGATTCTCCACGCTAGGGTTCGGAAAACTGATACGCATCGATTGTGGCTGCCACCTGAAATGCGTCGTCCACCGCCTCACAGCGAACCACACGTCCCTCACAGGTCACAAGAACATCCCTCGTTGTCCCCAGTACGTCGCCCTGCATCTTCAGCTGGAATCGAATTTCCTGCCCCGGCATCACGCGTTCAGCGATCCATAGGGAAATTCCATTTGCCGATACATTCTCCGTCTTCGCTTCCAGCTCTCGCCCATTCACGGTAAGAATGGCTGTAAGCTGCAACGGAAACCGTACCGCCGATCGCACACCCGGGCTTTTTTCCGGTTGCGCAATCTTTAACACGTCCTTGAACCATGGTTTTGATTCGTCCATAGAATCCCGTCAGCGCCTCCTAGGAGACACTGTATCGAACCCTTTGGTCGCTGCGAGAAAACCAAAGTTTCTGCATCAACCCAAAAGTACTGTATCCAAGGTACCGAAAACAATCATCCTTTTGGGGTATCTGCCTACCGAAAAGGTGTACTTTTTTCAAGTTTTTGCGCATTGCGGACCCCAAAAGCCGCCGATGCTCCCACCCATTCCAGGTCCCGGTTGTGATCCACGCCCATCATCCGGCCTCGACCCAGGCGCACCAGACTGATCGCCGCAGTCATGGCTCCATCCTCCGGCCAGGCATACAGAATGCGGATTTCCGCCTGCGTTCTCCCCGCGGGCGTTTCCACCGTCGGCTCAAACTGCATCCTCTGCTGCACCAGATATTGCCTGCGCTCCTTCGGAGAAATGGATTGCAATTCGGCAAGAGTCGGCGAAAAGACAATTCCCTTTCCGGCGAAGGAATAGAGCGGCTTCAGCAGCAGATGCTCAAATACTGTCTCAGATTGGGTCAGTTCCGGCAGGGGCACACCCGCCTGCTGCAGCGCCAGATATCCTGCACCCTCCAGAAAATCATCCAGAAATGCTGCCGGCGGCACGCAGGCATGCGCCTTGACGTCGCCGCTCACCGTTCCGCTCAGCCAGGGCAGCGCAAACTTGCTCACGCGGAAGTACCAGTTCGGATGCCCGGCCCACTCCACATCCCATTCCGCCTCCAGATCCACACCCGGCCGAATCTGCCGCGCCATCATCTCATCGGCGATCGCCCGGTTGTAAATGCGACGAATCAGGACTTGGCGCCCACTGGCATCGCGATAGGCCAGGCGCCTGCCGACCGCCTCCAGTCGCGTGATGTCCACCACAGCAATGCCCAGTCGATGGGCCGTTACCCGGAAATCCGGCAGTGTCTTCTGGTTCTCAGGATCCACCTCCGTCAGCACAACCTCGGAAGGATCATGCCGGCCAACAATCGTCTCCCGCAGCAGATTCCAATAGCCATCCTCGGTCAGTCCGCTCAGAAAGATCTCGAGATTCGGATCCAGTCCAAATGCCCGCCGATAGCCCTTTGCCAGCTCCGCCTGATAGCCAAACACCGAGGGGAAAGCCTGCAGCTCCACCAGCCTTGGCTCCAGTTCTCCCGATCTCCCACGCACCAGCGCAAAATCTGCCGTCATAAAGTTCGGATGCGAGGACCGGCCTGCAACCCGATATCCCGGAGGAATCTCCTGCTCGGCAGCGGCAAGATAGGTTTGGCTGGCCAGCAGGCGCTCGGTCAACTCCCGCCCGGTCTCCGCCAGATTCTCCAGCAGACTCGCCGGGAAAAAGACCGGCGTCTCGGCCACGCGAAAGCGAATGAGCGTACCGCAGGTCCGTTCCAGTTCAACCAGAAGTTCCTGATAGGCCTCCAAGTGAAAGCCCGCGAGGAATTCCCTACGAAGCTGCTCGATCATCCGTCCCCCATACCGGCACCAGAAAGCCGCTTCCTGCCAGAGTACCCGAAGGCTCACTCCACACGTCCGCGACCAGCCTCCGAATGCATCCCATGAAAACCGAATTTAGCCCTTGAAAACAACCCGTAACCAAACTCTCAACACGAAAAAAATTACCAAAAAGCATCATTCTGGTTACCACTTTTGGGTTACCCTTGCCTTAGTTTGGCGCACCGCCAAACACTGACATTCTTTTCGATCCAGGAGATCACCCCATGAAGCTCAATCTCATTCACCTCGCCGCCGTCACCGCCCTCACCCTCACCTCGTCCGCCGCCTTCGCGAGTCCGAGCTTCGGCCCTGGAATCCCTTCCCCTCTGCCGACAACCAAAGGCTTCGCTGCCAGCAACTTCGGCCCCGGAATCCCTTCCCCTCTGCCGACAACTAAAGGCTAACTCGAGCGATCAAATTTTTAGCTGCACACAGAGGTTCGATACGATCACCGCAAGTGCTTTAATTCTCGCGGCTCCGCCTAATATCTTGATGCTCAATTCAATAGTCGTAGCGTGGTTGACTATATGAATCAGGATATTTGTCTACAGCAATTGAACTTCTGATCTGCCAAAGTCGTATTTGTATTACAAGCATGATTCAAGATGTTCAGACCGTAATAGCAAGCGTGGCCGGTGAGATATTGGTCTGTTCCGTCCTGCTCTGGCGAAGATCGTGGAGAAAATATCCCACATTCTTCGTCTATCTGTTGTGGACGATCCTGAGTGATCTCAGTTTTTTGTTATTTCCGCAGATATATCAAGACAATCTGAAGAACTATATCGTTGAAATTTCCATCGATTCCGTACTTCAGTTTTTTGTGCTGTTGGAGCTTGGCTGGGCTGTACTTCGTCCCATTCGGACATCTCTGCCAAAGGGTGTCGCCTGGTTCGTACCGGGCCTTTTGGTCGTTCTAAGCTTGATTTGCTGGCCTTTGGCAGGATTTACTGTGCCAACTGGACTCAGCACGCACGGATACGAACTCGTCATCATTCAACAAACTATTTCTTTGCTTCGAGTTATAGTTTTGCTTGCCCTTGTAGCCTTCAGTCAGTTTCTTTCCATCGGTTGGAGGGATCGCGAACTCCAGATCGCTTCCGGTCTAGGCTTTTATTCCATTCTTTCTCTGGTGATATGGGTACTCCACACCCATCAGGCGGTTGGTCCGCAATACCACTGGCTCGACCTGGTAACCTCGTTTGGTTACCTTGGTACACTGGCCTATTGGGTGGTCAGTTTTGCGCAAAAAGAGCCTGAAGCTCGAAAAATCAGCCCACAAATGATGCGTTTTCTGGTATCAATAGGAGGATCACTTCAAGCGGATCGACTTGCGCTTGAAACTGCTGTCAAGAAGAAACCGGGCAAATACAATCATCGTTAGGGGATTTGGTAATGTTGCTGCCGTTACTTCAGGTTATCTTCCTCGGTGCCTTGCTGCTGTATCTCGCCAAGTGGCGGGGCAGCATGCGCCGCCGCAATATCAAGAGCTGGGATCAGCTTCTCTGCCAGCTTCGCACGGACTGGAGCGCTCACACCGTGGCAGATCATCTGCTGTGGAATGAGGGCCTTACCGCCACCCACCACGACATCTGGGACAAGGTCAACGGACCTTTCGGTCTGTGGGTCATGCACCAGAACGCCCGGGTCCTGCTGGAGATGGCGGATTATGCAGCGAAACACGCCTCCCCCGACAACCCCGTTGATCCACTGCTTCTTGAGTCGATCCGTACCGATGCCATGCAGATTCGCCTTTGTGTTCTGATGGCCATCGCGCAGTATGCGGTCAGCTCTGCCACTGCCGGAGTTCGCGTCAATGCCTGGCGCGCTGCGGAAACTTACGTCCTGATGGCTGCACGCCTCACCCGGATCATGCAGGAGCATGCCGCTCTGCAGCTGCCCAGCTTTGTAGCTGCCATGTAATCCGCGCGTCTCACGCTGCAAAGAGCAACGCCCCAGCCAAGGCTGGGGCGTTGCTCTTTGTGATGAATTGCGAGTTCAAGCGACAGGGTTCTCTGCCAGAAAGCGCTGAATCTGTGCATACTCCTCGTCCTGCAGGCGGAAGCTGAGTGCCGGAGCCACGCCCTTCACCTGCTCCGGGCTGCGCCCACCCACAATCGCCGCAGTCACTGCCGGATTGTGCAGCGTCCAGGCGATGGCAACCACACCGGGTTCCACTCCATGCGGTTTGCCAATGGAGCGGAGAAGCTCCACCAGACGAAGATTCCGGCTCAGTCTGGGCTCATTGAACTCCACCGCCCGGCGGCGCCAGTCATCGGCCGGCATCTGAGCGACGCGCTCTGCGGTCATCCGCCCGGTGAGCAGACCGCTGACCATGGGCGAGTAGTTGATGACGCCAATCCCCTGCTCCAGGCAGTAGGGCAGGATGGACTCGCCCACGGCGGGGCGCAGCATGGAGTAGGGCGGCTGAAGACTGGTGACAGGAGCAATCGACTGTGCCCGCTTCAGTTGGTCCACGTTGAAGTTGGAGACACCGATCCAGCGGATTTTGCCGGCCTTCTGTTGCCGGGCCAGCTCCGCCCAGCCCTCTTCGATTTCCGTCTCCGGATTTGGCCAGTGAATCTGGTAGAGATCAATCGTCTCCACGCCCAATCGCCGCAGCGACTGGTCCAGCTCCTCCGCCACGCTGGCAGCCTTCAGCGAGCGATAGATCTTCCGTTCCCCATCCCAGCGCATCGAGCACTTGGTGAAGATCAGCGGCTTTTCGCTCAAGCCCTTCACCGCGCGGCCCACAATCACTTCCGAGTGGCCCAGTCCGTAGACGGCAGCCGTGTCAATCCAGTTGATTCCCGTGTCCAGCGCGGCATGAATCGCCGCAATGGAGGCTTCATCGTCCTGCGGTCCCCAGGCAAACTCCCAGTTCCCGCCGCCAATTGCCCACGCGCCGAAGCCAATGGACGTCAGCTCAAGATCCGAGTTTCCGAGTCGTTTCCGTGCAAAAGAATGTTGTGTGGTCATACCAATTCAGATGCTCCTGCAGGCAATTCGTTGCAAGGACGCAGAGTCCTTCCCCGCGATCTTGTTAATCTTCGATCAGAAACCGGCCATCGCGCATGATCTGCTCTTCACCGGCCTGATATTCCAGCCAGATATCAAACTTCAGCCCGACCACGTCGATATGGGTCCCGGAGCGCCAGGCGGCACCGGTGTGCTCTCCGTAGGGATTTCCAAAGGCGATATGGATGCCCGGAAACTTCTCGTCCTGCAGGATGTTGCCGATGACCCGCTCGACGCCGACATTCGTCCCGATCGCAAACTCGCCCACGCGGTTGGAATTCTCATCCGTGGCGATATAGGCCCGAAAATCCGCTTCCAACGCCTTGTTCGCGCTGGAACAATCCACCACGCGGTTGCCTGCAATCTCAATCGTCAAGGGAGCATCGGCAAGCAAGCCATAGCGCGCGCAGAGCCAGTCGCCCACCACCCCATCCACGACAAACCGCCCATTCACTTCGCCGGGGGTCGTAAAGCACTCACCGCCCGGCAAATTGCCCCATTTGTCCCGGCTGATGATCCCGCTGGTCTTCAACCAACGATAGTCGGGATTCAGGTCCGCGGTGATGGCGGTTCCTGCCGGGGTTGTTGCTCGAATCCGTCGCGCACGGGTCACGCGATCCATCACCCGCTGGGAGAGCCGGTCCACTCGGGCATAGTCCGCGCGCATGCCCTGGCACATGATCTCCGGCGTGATATTCACCATGTGGGCGTGGCGCATTCGGCGGCGATTCACCACATCGGTCATCTGCATGCGGCTTTTCAACT
Organism: Acidobacteriota bacterium; assembly: GCA_021804965.1. GTDB lineage: Bacteria > Acidobacteriota > Terriglobia > Terriglobales > Acidobacteriaceae > Acidicapsa. Next base: position 36,877 of record JAJZGG010000002.1, on the reverse strand, counting down.
CGTTACGCTGTACGGTCACGGCAAAGATGGAGACATCAGAGGACTCCATATCCGCCAGAACGGCAGACGGCATCTCCTGCAGCGGCCGCTCCGCCAACTCTTCCAAAAGGAAGGCATTCCACCGGCAGCCCACTCGCTCCAGCGCCTGGGCCAGGGACGCGGCAATGGGCTCCGTGATGCGATCGAAGATCAGTGTCACTTTCTCGGAGGATTCCACACGCAGACAGGTCTCCACGGCCTGCTGCGCGCCAGGACAGAACTCCTGAGGGAACTCCAATGTTTTCAATCGCATCGCCTGCTCGTTCATCAACCCCATCCCTGCCATCCAAAATCTGCCCGGATGACCGCTCCCCTGATCTTAACTGCCTGTTCATGGAAATGCGAAGCTGGACCCGATTTCAGGCTACAATGCCTCTGTTCTCCCAATCTTTCTATTTCCTGCGCTGAAGGAGACTACCCTTGAACGACGCCCTGCCCAACCCGCCTGAACCTACCGCCTTGCTCTCGCCCGCTGCCTGCGTTCCCGGCGTCTTTCACAAGCCGACTCAGGTCTTTGAGTCCATCGCTCGACGCCCGTCCTGGTGGATGCCCTTCCTGTTCACCATGATCGTGATCTATCTCTTTTATTTCTCCGTCACGGCAAAGGTGGGCTGGAAGCAGGTCTACGAAAACAACCTCCGGCTTGCCCCCAAGCAGGCACAGCAATTGGAAAATCTGACGCCGGAGCAACGCGCCAACTCGGAAAAGATTGCCGTCAGCTTCACCCAGGGGGTATGGCTGGGCATGCCCATCCTCACGTTGCTCTTTGCCGCCATTGAAGCTGCCGTGCTGCTGGGGACCATCAATTTTGTCTTTGGCGGCCGCGCCGCTTTCTGGCAGGTATATGCCGTCACCTGGTACGCCGGCCTTCCCGGACTCTTGAAATTTCTGCTCGCCATTCTCGCGCTGATGGCAGGCCTGGACCCCGAGGGCTTCCAGATCAACAATCCCGCAGGCACAAACCTTGGCTATTACCTGAATCCCACGGATACGCCCAAGGCCTTCTATACGCTGGCCAGCCAGGTTGACCTGGTCATGCTGTGGACGCTGGTGCTCATGGGCATCGGGCTGTCTGTGGTGGCCCGCACCAAGCGCAGCAGCGGGCTGACGGCGGTCTTTGGCTGGTGGATCTTGATGGTGCTGATCGGCGTTGGAGCCAGCGTCGCATTTTCCTGAGAAGTTGTAGCGAATATCGTTCTTCAGCAGTGCGTTTCCACCCCCGGCGAGCTTGCCCCCGGGCAAGCTCGTCCCCAGCAAGCTGGCTCAGCGGCCAGCACCACGGGAGGCGCGGTATGACAGATTCGGAAGATTCCCTGCAAAGCCTACAACCGCTGGAAACTCCACCCGTCCAGCCACTCTCGCCACTGGCCGCAACCCTCGTCTGGTGATTCTTTCGATGGATCGCCTGGTTCGTGCTCTTCGGGATCGTCGGGATCGTGATGGTTGTGTGAGGACACACAGCCATTGCCCCAGGCAGTTCTATCGCCTGTTTACGAGGGGTTGATGGAAGCTGGATCCTGCGCTGAATCCAGACGCAATCCCAGCCGGAGAGCTGTCGATACAGGCTCGTCCAGATTCTGCGATGAGAGAGGGAATGGGTGCTATTCCGTCCAGCGCCGCATCACCAGCGAGGCGTTGATTCCGCCAAAGCCGAACGAGTTCGACAAGGCAACATCCACGGATGCCGCAATGGCCTTGTTCGCGACGTAGTCCAGCACGCAATCCTCGCCTGGCGTACCCAGGTTGATGGTCGGCGGAAGCTGCTGCTTCAGCAGTGCCATGGCCGTGATGCCAGCTTCCAGACCGCCGGCTGCACCAAGGAGGTGCCCCGTCATGGACTTCGTGCTGCTCACCTTCAACGTGTGACTGGTGGCGTGCTCGCCAAAGACCAGTTCAATGGCCCGCGACTCGTTGCCATCTCCGGCCGGAGTGGACGTCGCATGCGCGTTCACGTAGCCCACCTGATGCGGAGCGATGCCGGCATCCTTCAGCGCGGCACGCATGCTGCGCTGCGCTCCGGCGCCTTCCGGGGCAATGCCGGTCATGTGATACGCATCGGCGCTCATGCCATAGCCGAGCACTTCACCTAGAATCTTTGCCCCGCGTGCCTTGGCAAACTCCAGCTCTTCCAGAATGAGCATGCCCGCACCTTCGCCGAGGACGAATCCATCGCGATCCTTGTCGAAGGGCCTGCTGGCGGATTTGGGGTCGTCATTCCGGGTGGAGAGTGCCCGCATGGCAGCAAATCCGCCCACGGAAAGAGGCGTGACCGCAGCCTCGGAGCCGCCGGCAATCATCACGTCGGCCTCTCCGTGCTGGATCATATGGAAGGAGTCGCCAATCGAGTTCGCCGACGTGGCGCAGGCCGTGGCTGTGGCTGAGATCGGCCCTTTGGCGTTGTAGCGAATGCTCACATGACCGGCGGCCATGTTCACAATGGCTGCGGGGATGAAGAATGGGGAGATCTTGCGCGGACCACCGGCCAGCAGGCTGGCGTGCTCGCGCTCAATAATCTCGAAACCGCCAATCCCTGAGCCGATAAATACGCCCACCCGCTCTTCCATCTCCGGGGTAATCACCAGTCCGGACTGTCGAATCGCCTCCTCGGTGGCCGCAATCGCCAGATGGATGAAGCGACCCATCTTGCGCGATTCCTTTTTGTCCACAAAGTTGAGCGGATCGAAGTTCTTCACTTCAGCAGCAAAATTCACCGGATACTCGCTGGCGTCGAAGGACCGAATGGCCTCGACGCCGCTGTTTCCAGCAATCAGCTGCTCCCATACTGCGTCCGTGGTGTTGCCCACGCCGCAGATGAGTCCAATTCCGGTGATGACGACCCTTCGCTTCACGCGCTACTTGCCCGCCTTCGCGTTCTTCTCGATGTAGTCGATCGCGTCCTTGACGGTCTTGATCTTCTCGGCATCCTCGTCCGGAATCTCCAGATCGAAGGCCTCTTCAAACTGCATCACCAACTCCACCACGTCCAGGGAATCGGCGCCCAGATCTTCCTGGAAGCTGGCTCCCGGAGTCACTTCGGCTTCGTCCACCTGGAGCTGTTCCACAATAATCTGCTTGACTTTTTCTTCCACTGCCATCTTGGCTTCTCCTTGTTCCTGATCCAGCGATTCCTGATATTTCCGATTCAAAGCCCGCAATTCCTTACGTCTACCTGCGTGCCTGCCGCCTTATTGCCTCAGCATCAAGGCAACCGTATCCAGCAGACCACCGCATCGCAGCCTACCACAAATGCGCATCATTTGCGCGTCTCTGTGCTTGGAACTCATGCTTTGCTGCATTCAAACCATATCGAGTCTATCGGGCACCACACCCCGGTGTAAAGCAGAGAAACAACAGGCAGGAGACCGGCGCGGCACATACAATGTAGCCATTCGATCCACTTGCCCCGGAGTCCGCTCATGCTCACCCTCATTCTCGGCATTGCCAGCCTTTTTGTGGCTCTTGTCCTGGGTTTCTTCCTCGGCCAACGAAGCAGTCGCACCCTGCAAACAGCGGCGCAGACGGAGCTGGCCAGGCTGAACGCTGCGCTGCAGTCGGCTGTAGCCGGGCGCACCGCAGCGGAGACGGCAAGCGCTGCCGCCGGTGCCTTTGCCGAAGAGCGCCTGCGCATGCTCGAAGCGGCAAAAAACGAGCGGGAGGGTCTGCAAACCGAATTGACGCGGATACAGGGCGAGAAGGCGGAAACAGAGAAGCAGCTTACCGGGCAAATCCATGGCCTGCGCGAGGCCCTCGATTCCGAGCGCTCCCGCACGGCGGAAAACCTGCAGCTCCTCCAGAACGCGCAGCAGGCCCTGACCGCACAGTTTCAGGCACTCGCCGGTCAGGTGCTCGACGCCCGGGCCAAGTCCTACTCGGAGTCCAGCCGCAAGGAGATCGCCGACCTGCTTGGGCCGCTCCGCGAACAACTGGAAGGCTTCCGCAAAAAAGTCGAGGAATCGCAGCTTGACTCGGCGAAAAGCGTATCCGGCCTGCGCGAGCTGATCGGCACACTGACCGGCATGAATCAGGAGCTGGCCGACAAGACCAAGGCACTTACCCAGGCACTGAGCGGCTCGGCCAAGACGCAGGGCGACTGGGGCGAGTTTATTCTGCTGGACCTGCTGGAAAAGGCAGGACTGCGCCAGGGCCAGCAATTCACCTTCCAGCAGAGTTTTGCCGCGGCAGACAGTGCCACCGGCGAGCCCTCGCGCACCGATGTCATCCTCCACCTGCCCGGCAGCCGCCAGCTTGTGGTTGACTCCAAGGTTTCGCTCACGGCCTGGACCGAATACACCAGCGCAACCGAGGAATCCACCCGCACAGAAGCACTGAAGCGCCATCAGGCCAGTGTCCGCTCCCACATCAAGGGCCTGGCGGGTAAGCAGTATCACAACCTCAATGGACTGGCCACGCCGGACTTTGTGGTCCTGTTCATTCCCATTGAACCGGCGGCGCTGACCGCCCTGCAGTCGGATGCCGACCTGTGGCAGGACGCATATCGCTCCAACATTCTGATCGCCGGACCCACCACGCTGCTCTTCGTCATCCGCATCGTTGACAACCTTTGGCAGCAGGAGCAGCAGGCACGCAACGTGCGCGAGATTGCCGACCGCGGGGCACGGCTGTATGAAAAGTTTGTCGGCTTTGTGGACGACATGCAGAAACTGGACGACCGGCTGCGACAGGCGCGCACCAGCTTTGACTCCGCGATGGGCAAGCTGAGCACCGGAGCCGGCAACCTGATTGGACAGGTGGAAAAGCTGAAGCAGCTGGGCGTCAAACCCTCCAAAACCCTCCCGCAGCCGCTCGTTGCCCGCGCTCTGGACGAGGACGCCGATGCTGGCTTCGGGTCGCAGCTATCCCTTGCCGCCAGTGAGGACTCCGCGCAGAACACGCCGTCCTGATCCGCTGGCAGCCGTACCGTTTTTCCTGCTGCAAATCTCGGCCTTGCGACTTTCCTGCCCGCTCGATCATCTACTCCGGTATGACAGTTGCCACACCGGATCATTCCTCCTCTTCCTTGCAAAATGCTGCGGAGACACCGCTGCAGAACGCTCCACTCTTCACGCCGCTGACGGTTGGGGATCTCCGTCTGGCCCACCGCGTGGTGCTGGCACCCCTGACCCGGATGCGCTCCACCCAGCCCGGCGATGTGCCCAATGCGCTGAATGCCACCTACTACGCGCAGCGAGCCACGCCCGGCGGACTGCTCATCAGTGAAGCCACACAGATCTCGCTGGAAGGCAAAGGCTATCCGGCGACACCGGGAATCTACTCGGAAGAACAGATTGCCGGCTGGCGCGTCGTGACCGATGCCGTGCATGCCAAGGGCGGCTATCTCTTTGCCCAGCTCTGGCATGTTGGCCGCATCAGCCACAGCTCGCTCCATCCGGAGCAGGGTCTGCCCGTCTCCGCCTCTGCAGTGGTACCGACAGAAGGCAAAACGCTGAATGCAGCCTTTCAGCCGGTGGATTTCGAGACGCCGCGCGCACTCGCCATCGAGGAACTGCCCCGGGTGGTTGCCGACTACGTTCACGCCGCTCGCAGTGCGAAGGCGGCAGGATTTGACGGCATTGAACTGCACTCGGCCAACGGATACCTCCTCGATCAGTTCCTGGAAGACGGCGTCAACCAGCGCACGGATGCCTACGGCGGCTCGGTGGAAAACCGCGCCCGACTCCTGCTGGAAGTTGTCGATGCCGTCATTGCCGTCTGGGGAGCGGGGCGCGTGGGCGTCCGTCTTTCGCCCTGGGGCAAATTCAACTCCATGAGCGACTCCAATCCCGTGCCGCTCTTCACCTACGTGCTGGAGCAGCTCTCTGCCCGTGGCATTGCCTACGCGCACCTGGTGGAACCACGCGCGAACGGCGGCGCCGACGGCTCTCTGGACACAAGCGCTCCCGACGCAGCAGCCAGCTTCCGCAAGGCCTTCCCCGGAACGCTGATCGCCGCTGGAGGATTTCTGGGCGAGAGCGCAAGCCGCACCGTCGCTTCGGGTGAAGCCGATGCCATCGCCTTCGGACGCTGGTTCATCTCCAACCCGGATCTTCCACGTCGCCTCCAGTTGGGCGCAGCCCTGCAGCCCTATGACCGCTCCAGCTTTTACGGCGGCACAGACAAGGGCTACACCGACTACCCCACGCTGGAAGAAACGTCCGCACGCTGAACCACCCTGGCCGCTGCCTGATGCCAACCCAATCGGGGTCAGGCAGCGGAGACCTTGCCGGCATCAGCGGCGGATCGACTCCGAAGAAGATCCGGTTGCATTGCAATGGATTGAACGAAGATTTGCGGCCCGGAACAGCTGCGGCAAATCGCTTCCATTAGGAGTGGGTGGCTGCAGTGGCGACTGCGTGTGCCGGGCTGCGCATGGCAGACAACCAGCGCTTCCACCGCGGTTCGGGAACCGGTGGCTGGGCCGGGACATCGGCCGAAGGCAGGAACTCCTTCTGTGCGGCTGTCTCCTGTGCGCGAGTGCGCATCTCCGCCAGAACCTGCTTGACCTGCATGCGCAGCTGGTCCGCCTCAAGGACACAGGAGCGCAGGTAGTCCGAGACGGAGAGCTCAGACTCACTCGCCCTGCCGCGCAGCATCCTTGCTTCTGCTTCGTTCAATCGCACCGAGATGGTCACGCATTTGCGCCGCGCACGCGTCCGGCTGCGCACAACCGGAACAGGCTCGGCATCCTGCGATCGCTGCAGGGGCTCGCTCTTCGACAGTCGGATCGGTGAATCCGCCTCCGATGACAATCCCGGATGACCAATGGCTACGGTATCGTCGGCCAGCAAGGCCTCAGCAAGAGCGGCTGGCAATGCTTCCTCGCCAGAAATCTCTGGAACGCCCGGATTGACCGGAGCAGCCACAGCATGCCACTGTCCGGCAACATTGGTTCGCAAGCGCAGAGATCGGGGAGGCTTGCGATCTCTCTTTGGAATCGCCGCCCCATCCACGTTGTTGCGCATCCCGTCGCCCTTGGCGTCTCTACGCAGCGTCTTCGAGCCGGTGGCCTGCCCGGAATCGAGTCCCGGCATCTGCTTCGGCACAACTGCAATCTGCTGCGCCTGCTCCCGACGGGCATGAATGTTCGGCGCAGACTCCAGGGACCGGATGCCTCGAGATGATGCCGACGATCTTCCGATCGCGCGTTCTGCCTGAGAGGACTCTGCTTTCGCCATTTGGGAGGCACGAGCCGAGGGCCGTTTGGAACCAGCCTTTCTGGTCGGCCTGCTCTCTGGAAGTTCGGCTTCCAGACCCAGCCGACGCTCAGCATTCCGAGGCTGGCTCAGCGATTCGGAGGAGGCGTTCAACTTCTGCGCCTTCGTTCGAGGATCTACTGTCGGCAGCTGCGTTTCTGCTGAGCCACGCCTGGACGCGGGAACGCTGGGGGAAGCCTCGCGATGGCTCGCCTGCGATGTCAGGGATTCCATGTCTGCAGCAGCGCTGCCCACCCTCGGTCGCTTCTGGAACGGGACAGCCTGCGAGCGATCCTTGGCTCTGTCCCGGGACGAAGCTGCCTTGCCCAGCAACGCCTCCGGATCAAGGGCAACCGCCTCCAGCAGCGAGGCAAAATCTGCCGCTGCCGATCCCAGCGCGCTCGTGGTATGCATCATCGTTCCCATACCCTGCAGGCTACGCGCTTCTGTGCTTGACCATGAGGGGTTTTCCCGCAGTTTCCGGGGAACAACTCCTGATTCGGGAATCCAAACCTGGAGGATTCGATTTCAGGAAGAACTCGATGTCAGGAAAGCGCTAGGATGCCGCTGGTCGCAGCCCCTGCTCTTCCGGCGAGAATCCGATGCGGATCTCGGGGGATTCGAGCAGCTTTTCCATGGCTTCTGCACTGAGCGGAGGCGAAAACAGATAGCCCTGCCCATAGCGACAGCCCAGCTTTTCCAGCAGCATCCGCTGCTCCTCTGTTTCAATTCCCTCCGCCACCACATCCATGCCCAGGACGCGTGCCAGTTCGAGTATCGTTTTCACAATTTGCAAGGGCTGGTTTCCCATCGTCATGCGCTTCACAAATGAGCGATCCACCTTCAGAACATCAAAGGGGAAGCGATGCAGGTGGCTCAGCGAGCTGTAGCCGGTGCCGAAATCATCCATGTGCAGCGATACGCCCAGCCGTTGCAGGCTGTTCAGCACGCCCACAGTTTTGCTGATGGATGGAATCAGGGTTGACTCGGTCATCTCCAGCCCCAGATGGTGCCCGCGAAGTCCTGTGGACATGAGCAGGGACTGGATGTGGTCCGCCAGTCCATTGCGCGTGAACTGCCGCGCGGACAGATTCACGCAGACGCGCAGATGATCCAGCCAGGGTCGATTCTGCTTCCATGCCTGCAGCTGCCGACAGGCATGGGCCAGCCCCCAGTCGCCTATGGGCAGGATCATGCCGTTCGACTCCGCCTGTGGGATGAAGCTTTGCGGAGAAAGCAATCCCCGCCGGGGATGCTGCCAGCGAATCAGCGCCTCCAGACCGACGATACGACCTGTGGCAATCTCCACCTCGGGCTGAAAGAAGAGCAAAAACTGATCGCGTTCCAGGGCATATTCCAGCTCCGCTGCGGTTGGCCATTCGCTTTCCTGCAGACTTTCCTGCAGCTGCTCCCCGACCGGCAATGTCTCCGGCTGCCTGCTCCCATCCAGTGCTGTCCGCTGTCGCAACTGCCGCAGCTCCAGCTGATCGGTGACGAGACTGGCCAGATTTTCCAGCGCCAGCATCTCTTCCGGTTTCAGGTCGGTGCGCGGCTGCCTGCCGGCCACACACAGCGCGCCCAGCACGACGCCGCTGGAGCTCAGGATCGGAACCCCGGCAAAGAAACGCGTCTGCAGCACGGTATCCGGACGATAAAACCCGCGCAATCTCCCGCCTGACTGCATGTCCGGCACCACCAGCATGCTTGCGGTTTTGGCAATCCACTCGGCAAAGGATTCCGTCCGGGGAAACTCCCGGAGGCGTCCATTCCAGACAGACTTTGACCAGACCCGCGTGGCATCCACAAAGTCAATCGATGCCACATCGGCCTGCAGCTGAGCCGCAGCCATACGGGCAATTGCATCAAAGCGGTCTTCCGGATCTGTATCCAGGATTTGCAGCGCATGCAGCGCGGCGATCCGGGTTGGATCGGGACAGCTTTTCCTTACTTCGTTGCGCTCGAGGGTGCTGTCTGCCAAGGGCGTCAACCTCTGCTTGGGCACCGCGTCTGCCATGGGTCTCCGGAGATCATTGTGTGCAGCAATGCACTCTGCGAGGGACAGACCGAATCCATCCCCGCCTCTCCTTTATCGACATTCGGACGGCAAACTTCAGCCGACGCATAACTGGAAGGATTGCTTCCACTTGCATCCGGGTCTAATGGCTTGTCTTCGCTCCGGAGGGTGGCAGGATGGCAATCGTTCGCAGCCATCGTGTGACCAGTTCCGGCCACCGCGTCACGGGCAGGGCCGTCCGTCGCAGTCCGTATCCATGAACCCCTTCGGTGTAAATGTGCATCTCCACGGGAACATCCGCATGCTTGAGGGCCAGAAAATAGGCAATCGAGCTTTCCACGTGCGCCACATGATTATCTTCCGTCTGCAGCAGGAAGGTAGGCGGCGTGCGGGAGTTCACCGGCAAATCCGGATTGAACGAGTAATGATCCTCGGCAATCGCCAGATAGCCCGGATAGAGCACCACGGCGAAGTTTGGCGTACAGCTCAACTGATCGGCAGCATCGACCCTGGGATACATCCGCTCGGTGTGGTGCGTGCTCAGGGCTGCGGCCAGATGGGCGCCTGCAGAAAAGCCCAGTACGCCCACCTTATCGGGATCAATTTTCCATTCGGCGTCAGGTTCGGGTACCAGCCCCATGGCCCGCTGCGCGTCCTGCAGGGCCGATGCCGACTTCGGATAGGGGCCTGAGTCGGGCACCCGATATTTCACCAGAATGCAGTTGACGCCAATGGAGTTCAGCCAGCTGCAGACCTCCGTGCCTTCCAGATCGATGGCCAGAATGTGATATGCCCCGCCGGGAAAAACCAGCACCGCAACATGCGTGTTGTTGGCCTTTGGCGCATACAGGGTCAGCGTAGGAATGGATACATCGCCAATCCGAATCACCGGCTTGCCTGCGATCAAGGGGTCGCTGGCTCGCGTGGTGTTGTGTTCCGGAGCCGTGGCCGGGTTGCGGAGCTGACCGGGCTGCGTACGACCATCGGGTGGTTCGCCAGGCCAAAGCGGCATGGTCACTGTCCCGGCGGCCGGCTGCCAGGCACCATTGGGTGCCTTGGACTTTTCCTTCGGCGTGACGCCGCGGGCAGGCAGTGCAATCAACAAGAGAACGGGAGCCGCCAAAAGTACCGGACGCAGAGCAGTTGCAAGACGTTGGAACCAGGCCGAAGCGCGCAAATCAATCATGAATCTCTCCTGTCATTCCCATCCAGGTCGACGAGGATCGATACAATCTTCTGCAAATGCTATTCAGAAGTCTGTATGGACTTGCTGCGAGAATACTTCCCCGGAGAGAGAGTATGCAAAGAAAAATCACCTGTCTGGCTCATCGGCCTTGTGTCTCCCTGTGTCTGAGCGCCCTGCTGGTTGCAGCGGGAGCCGGTTCCACCGCTGCGGCCCAGGCACATGCCGCCCAGTCCACCACCCATGACCTCCTGCTGAAGGCGGAACGCAACGTTCGCGCCGAGGATATTCGTGCCCATGTTCGCTTTCTCTCCGACGACCTTCTCGAAGGTCGGTATCCCGGCCTGCGCGGGGGAGAACTGGCTGCCAAATATATTGCCACCCAGTTTGCGCTCGACGGCCTGAAGCCTGCCGGAGACAACGGCAGCTACCTGCAGCAGGTTCGCTTTGTCGGCATGACCGTCAAACCGGCATCCACTTCCATGGAGTTTCTGCCGGCGACGGGAGCGCCCATCCCGCTTCGCTTTGGCGACGACTATACCGTCACCAACCGCACCCTTACTCCGGAGACCACAATCGATGCTCCCCTTGTCTTTGTGGGCTATGGCATCACGGCACCGGAGTATCACTGGGATGACTACAAGGGGATCGACGTCAAAGGCAAGGTGATCGTCTGCATCGTGGGCGACCCTCCGTCGAATGATCCATCCTTCTTTGCCGGCCGCGCCCTCACCTACTACGGACGATGGACCTATAAATTTGAGCAGGCGGCACGCATGGGAGCAGTCGGGGCGCTCATCATTCACCGCACGGATCTGGCCAGCTACGGCTGGGACGTGGTGAAGAACTCAAACACCAGCGAACAGACCTCCCTGCGCGACGATCCTGCGCCCCATCTGCGCGCCGCCAGCTGGATCCAGCTGGATGTTGCGCGCAGGCTGTTCACTGCAGCGGGAGTGGACTTCGATCATGCCTTTGCTGCCGCCGGACAGCGTGGTTTTCACGCGATTCCGCTCAACGTTCGGCTGCACGCCCATGTGAGCAGCACGGTGCGCAACTTCGAGTCGCCCAACGTGGTTGCCATGCTGCCTGCGGCTACCAGCGTTGCGCTCGATCAGGCGGTGCTGTACACGGCCCACTACGATCATCTCGGGTTTGTCCCGGGCATGGCGGGAGACAATGTATTCAACGGTGCAGCCGACAACGCAACCGGGGTGGGCATGCTGCTGGAGATGGCCCATGCCTGGGCAGCCAGTGGTGTTCGCCCGCCTCACTCCATCCTGTTTGCCGCTGTCACGGCGGAAGAGCAGGGATTGCTCGGCTCGCAGTACCTTGGCGAACATCCGCCCATCCCGGCCGGCCAGATCGCCCTCGACATCAACTACGACATGATTCTGCCCCTGGGCATGCCACAGGAGGTCAACGTGAACGGCGCACAACGGACCAGTTTTTATCCCACCGTACAGCGGGTTGCGCGGCAGTTTCACCTGACCATCGTGCCGGATCCGCGACCGGAGGCAGGCAGCTACTATCGCTCGGATCATTTCTCGTTGTCGCGAGTGGGCATCCCGGCTTTTTCCATTGATCCGGGCACGCTCTATGCCGGTCATGACCGCGCCTGGGGAGTTCAGAAATTTCAGCAGTTCGAGGAGCATGATTACCACAATTTCACCGACAACTATCATGCCGACTGGGACTTCTCCGGCAACGCCGAACTGGTGCGCTTCGGCATGGCGCTCGGCTGGCAGGCCCTGACGCAACCCTCGACCATCGTCTGGAATGCAGGGGATGAATTTGCCGCTGCACGCCAGAAGAGCATGCACTGAAGAGTGCTGGCGCACTGGCGGATGGTCGCCGGTGTGCCAATCTGAGACGGTATTTCGGTTTCCCTTTGCATCCGCAGAAGGAACAGGGAGTCTGCACCAAACAGGCTCCCTGTTGCCCGTTTCGGTTCCGGATTCCTTTTCTGCAAAAATTCCCGCCCCTGGTGCATTCTCTGCTATTTGCAGTTGGGTTATGCTCTCCCTAGAGTCACCGGGAGACTCCTCGCATTCATGCATTTTCTGGCCCAAACCTGGCAGTGGACATCGCTCGTGGCAGCGTTGCTTGCCTGTGTCGGCGTGCTTGTCTGGCTGCTGCAGCATCGCAAGCCGACGGCGGAAGAGCTGGAGCGGGAGCGACGGCTGCGGCTGGTCAGCTTTGGGCGGCTTGTGGATGGCCTCTTGGTTGATCAGGCAGAGGTTCCCGTGCAGAACGGCTCTACGCGAATCCTGCTGCTGTATCAGTATGAGATCGCCGGCGTGCATTATGAATGCGCGCAGGACATTACGGCCCTGCATGACGAACTGCATGCCGGACAGATTCCTGTGGGGCTTCCCTGCTCGGTTCGGTACCAGCCGGGAAGTCCGGAAAACAGCATAGTGCTGGCGGAGACGTGGAGCGGCCTGCGGACGCATGGTGCCCCGCGCGCTCTGCGCCCGGAAAGCCCGTTTCTGCGCTCCCATCTGGCCCATCCCCGTCCCACGCGCGCCATCGGCTGAGTGACAGGCGGTTCACGCTTCTGTAGCGCCTGGCCCATATCTCTCAGTACACTGGGCAGGTATGCATGTGCATGCCCCTTCGCGAACCAGCCGTGTTCTTTGGATCTCCATGGCCGCCACGCTGGCCTATGTCGGCGTCACGCTCTATGCCGGCTGGCGGGCGCATTCCCTGGCATTGCTCTCAGAGGCCGGACACAATGCATCCGACTTTCTGGCTCTTGCGCTTTCCTTCGTAGCCGTCTATTTCCAGCAACGCCCGGCCAACGATCTGAAGACCTTCGGCTACCAGCGTGCCGGCGTCCTGGCTGCCTTTCTGAACGCATCCACGCTGCTGGTGATTTCCATCTGGATCGGCGTCGAGGCCATCCATCGGATTGCCGCTCCGGTGGCCGTGGAGCCTCACCTGATGATGGAGGTTGCCGCTGCCGGTGTGCTGATGAACGGCCTGATTGCGGCGCTGCTTTGGGGGGTTGCCCGCGATGTGAACATGCGCAGCGCCTTCCTGCACATGGCCGGGGATACGATCTCGACCTTGGCGGTCATCGTGGGTGGCTTCATCATTCATCTCACGGGTCAGTATTGGATTGATCCGGCACTCTCGCTCGTGATTGCAGCACTCATTCTGTGGAGTTCCTTCGGCATTGTGCGGGAGACACTGAACATTCTGCTCGAGGGCACGCCGCAAGGCCTGGTGGTTGGGGATATCCGCTCCCGGATGCAGTCTGTGGATGGCGTGCTGGATGTGCATGATCTGCACGTGTGGAGTCTCGGCTCGCAATCCCGCGCTCTGGCCTGCCATGTACGCATTGAAGATATTCCCCCTTCGGAAAGCCAGTGCATTCTGCTTCACCTGCAGGAGTTGCTCCGCCGGGAGTTCCACATTGCCCACTCGACCATCCAGTTTGAGCACGAAGGTTGCGTGATCCGCGAAGGCTGCGTGATTCCCATGGAGGAGCTGGCCACCGACTGCGGCCATCATGGACATCATCATGGGCACCATCATCCCCACGCACACTAGGGCGTGATACCCTGCCTGCATCGCGGTTTGCATCCCTCCGCATGGTTTCCAGATTCTGGAGGTCTTCCCTTACGTGATCGGTCTTTCCACTTCCTTCCTGCAGTCTGCTTTGCGCCCCGGCCGCGCACTTCTGCCTGTCTCTCTGCTGGTGCTTGCCGTGGCAATGCAACCGGCAGCCGTGGCCCATATCCACTCCGGCAAGCTGGCAACCTTTGCCGGGGCATACGCCGATTCCGCCGAGCCGGATACGCCGCTCAGCTTTTCTCCGCAAAAGGGCACACTGGTGATGGAGAGCGAGCGGCAGATGCCCATGGCGCTGCATGCCATCTCCGGGACAGCCTTCCGGAGCGATGAGAATGACGTTTACCGCTTCGAGCATCAGCCAGCCGGCTGGGTTGTGCTGCTCACGGCGCCGGGCCGTGATCCGATCACTCTCCAGCGCATCGGTCCCGCTGAGCACCATGTCTTTCACCACTACGAACGCAGCGAAGCCATGATTCCCATGCGTGACGGTGTTCGTCTCCATGCCGTGATCCTTACGCCGACCGACATCCATGAGCCGTTGCCCATCCTGCTGACGCGCACTCCCTATGGCGTGAGCGGCACCACTCCGGCCTCCTTTGTGGGCAGCCAGCCCCAGCTTGCGCGCGATGGCTACATCCGCGTGGAGGAGGACATTCGCGGCCGCTACGGTTCGGAGGGAACCTTCCGCATGATGCGCCCGCTGGCCGATCATCATGACCCCAAGGCCACCGATGAAAGCACCGATGCCTATGACACGGTTGCCTGGCTCATCCAGCACCTGCCCGGGAACAACGGACGCGTCGGCGTGATGGGGATCAGCTACCCCGGCTTCCTGACCACGATGGCAGGTATCGATCCCCATCCGGCCGTCAAGGCCATCTCGCCCCAGGCTCCCATGATCGACGTCTGGCGCGGGGATGACTTCTTTCATAACGGCGCGTTCCGCCAGACCTACGGCTACGACTACGGCATCATGCTGGAGAGCAGCAAGGAAAACGTTCTTGACGATTACGGCAAGGATGCTTCCGGACAGCCTCAGGATGGCTACAACTTCTTCCTGCAGCGCGGCAGTTTTGCCCAGGATGTGGCCGAATCCGGTGTGAAAAAATCCCTGCCCACCTGGCAGGATTTCCTTGAGCATCCCTCCTACGATCCCGTGTGGCGTTCGCGTGGAGTTGAGTACCACCTGAACGCTGTGGCCGTCCCGACGCTCACAGTGGGCGGCTATTACGATCAGGAAGACATGTGGGGTCCGCAGGAAGAGTACAAACGCCTGGAACCGCACGACGCAGCGCACCAGAATTTTCTTGTGCTGGGTCCGTGGCGCCACGGCTCCTGGGCTGCCACCTCGCGGCACATCGGCGCGCTGCAGTACGGCGCTGCCATCGGCGAGCAATATCGCCAGCAGATTGAAGCTCGCTTCTTTGCCCACTACCTGAAGGACGCGCCCGGAACAAACCCATCCGGATTTGCGCTTGTGGATACGGCCAGCTTCCAGACCGGATCGAACGCGTGGAAGTACTATGCGCACTTTCCTCCACCCGACTCACGCCTTACGGATTTCTGTCTGGGTGCCGACCATCGCCTGCAATCGGGGGACAACTGCGCGGCAGGCAGCGTCTCCTACGTTTCGGACCCGGCCAATCCCGTACCCTATCGCCACCGGCCGATTCAGCCCACCTACGGCAAAGGCTCGCAATGGTACACCTGGATGGTGGAAGACCAGCGCTTTGTGACAGGCCGCAGCGATGTGGCCGTATGGCGCATGCCGCTCGATCATGACCTGACGCTGACAGGGGAGGTTTTTGCCGACCTGTTTGCCCGCACCACCGGCTCGGACGGCGACTTTGTCGTCAAGCTCATCGATCAGTATCCCGACGATGATCCCGATCCCGCCATGCGTGGGTATCAGCTGATGACGAATATGGAGATCTTCCGCGGGCGATATCGCGATGGCTTCGAGCATCCGGAGTCCGTTACTCCGGGCAAGACTACCGAATTCCGCTGGAGTCTGCATGATGTCGATCACGTCTTCCGCAAGGGACACACGCTCATGGTGGAGGTGCAAAGCAGCTGGTTTCCGCTCTATGACCGGAATCCCCAGACCTTTGTGCCCAACATCATGACCGCACCCGCCTCGGCCTACCAGAAGGCCACCATCTCCATCGTTGCCGACCCGGAGCATCCATCGCACCTGCAGCTGCCCGTGATGCCGTAGCGCGGTCTCATCTGCACCCAGCCATGGGTGGATTCCCGTACATTCGGAAATTCACCGCAAGCCAAGGGGTGCATTCCTTCCGGGGATGTGCCCCTTGGGTTTTCGTGAGCAAGGGAGACGGATTCGCGGTAAAATCAATGCAGGCAGATGCGCGCTCATGTTTCCATCACGGCATTCCGCTAGCGGCTCCAGCCGCCGGATCCTTGTCTCCCGAGCCCTTCGTACGCATCCCACTCCAACCCATCCCCCTTCAACCCTGACCGGCGTTGCCATCCGCTGACATTTCCACCCAGGAATATCCCATGTTTGATCGACTCGAACAGCTTGAAGCCCGCTTCCAGGAACTCGGCGACCAGCTTGCCCAACCCGAAATCCAGCAGGATCGGGAAGCTTACCAGAAAACAGCCAAACAGCATCGCGACCTGGAAGAGACGGTGGAGACCTATCGCAGCTGGAAGCAGACGCAGCAGGCGCTGGAAGAGGCACGCCTGATGCTGGCGGAAACTGACCCGGATCTGCGCGCGATGGCCGAAGAGGAAGTGGCCTCGCTGGAGCCGCGCCTGGCACAGATTGAATCCGCGCTGAAGGTGCTGCTTTTGCCGAAGGATCCCAATGACGACAAGAACGTCATTCTGGAAATTCGCGCCGGCACCGGCGGCGACGAGGCCTCGCTCTTTGCTGCCGAGATCTTCCGCATGTATCTTCGTGTGGCCGAGCAGCACCGCTGGAAGGTGGAAATCCTCTCCAGCTCCGAGTCGGCCGTCGGCGGCATGAAGGAGATCATCGCCCTGATTGAGGGCGAGCGCGTCTACTCCCAGATGAAGTATGAGAGCGGCGTCCATCGCGTGCAGCGCGTTCCGGCAACGGAGACACAGGGCCGCGTCCACACCTCTGCCATTACGGTTGCCGTGCTGCCTGAAGCGGAAGAGGTGGACGTCAAGATCGAAGCCAAGGATCTACGCGTGGATACCTTCTGCTCTTCCGGCCCGGGCGGACAGAGCGTCAACACCACCTACTCGGCGGTTCGCATCACCCACCTGCCCACCAACACCGTCGTCAGCTGCCAGGACGAGAAATCCCAGATCAAGAATCGCGAAAAGGCCATGCGCGTTCTCCGCTCGCGCCTCTACGAGGTCGAGATGGAACGCCAGCATGCCGAGCTTGCCCGCGAGCGCAAACAGCAGGTGGGCACGGGAGACCGCAGCGAAAAGATCCGCACCTACAACTTCCCCCAGAACCGCCTGACCGACCACCGCATCGGACTGACGCTTCATCAGCTGGATCTGATCATGCAGGGCCGCTTGCAGCCGGTCATTGATGCGCTCATCGCGCATGCCCAGGCCGAGCAGCTTAAGGCCGATACGGCGCATGCCGCCTGAGGTCCACCTGCAGCCCGAGCCGCAAACCCTGCGCTCGCTGCTGGTGCAGGCCGCATCCTGCCTGCGCCAGCAGCCGGAGCGTGCCCGGGCGGATGCGGAGTTGCTGCTGCGACACGTGCTCCAACGGGACAAGGCCTGGATCGTTGCCCATGGCCTGACGCCGCTGCCTGCCGCAGAAGCCGAGCGTATCCACAGGCTGTTGCAGCCGCTGCTGCTGCGCCGTGCTGCCGGTGAGCCGGTGCAGTATATCCTCGGCGAAACCGAGTTCTTTGGACTGAATTTTGCCGTCAGTCCTGCCGTACTTATTCCCCGGCCTGAGACGGAACTGCTCGTCGAACAAGTGTTGGCTGTCGCCCGGACTCTGGCATCGCCTCGCATCCTGGACATCGGGACCGGCTCCGGAGCCATTGCCATTGCCCTGGCTGCTGCATTGCCGCAGGCGCATCTCGTCGCGGTGGATCTATCCCCTGCAGCCCTCGATCTGGCTCATCGGAATGCACACCGTCATGGGCTGGCCGACCGCATCCACTTCCTGGAAAGCGATCTTTTTTCTGCGCTCTCCGGCCAGCGCTTTGATGTCGTCGTCTCCAACCCTCCCTATGTGCCGCTGCAGGACGCTTCCACACTTGCCGTCGAGGTCCGCGACCACGAGCCGGCACTGGCGCTCTTTGCCGGTGACGATGGGCTTGCTGTCTATCGCAGGCTCATTCCTGCCACGCGTAGACACCTTGCTCCCGGCGGCCTGTTGGCGCTGGAGTTCGGCTTTGGTCAGCAGCAGCCCATCGCAGAGCTTCTTGCCGCATCGGGTTTTCATGGGATTGAAACATTACCCGACTACCAGCAGATTCCGCGGATCGCACTGGCAGTCCAACCCAATCCGTAAGCCAACGATGCCACCCTGCATCTAAACTGAATCTGTCGCATCGCATATCCAGGGAAGCTCTTCCATATGCGCAACTTTCCAACTCACACTTTCGAGGTTTTCCATGACTGCTTCCAAAGGCTACGCCGCCACCAGCGCGCAATCGCCCCTTGCTCCGTTTTCGTTTGAACGTCGCGAACCCCTTGCCACCGACATCGTCGTCGACATCCTCTATTGCGGGGTCTGCCACAGTGATCTGCACATGGCCCGCAACGAGTGGGGCCAGGCGGTTTATCCCATGGTTCCCGGTCATGAGATCGTTGGCCGCGTGACCGCTGTCGGCTCCGCCGTCACCCGCTTCAAGGTTGGCGATATTGCCGCCATCGGCGTGATCGTGGACTCCTGCCGCGCCTGCTCCCCATGCAACTCCGGCCAGGAACACTACTGCGAAAAGGGCGCCACGCTCACCTATGCAGCGCCCGACCGCGTGGACGGCTCCATTACGATGGGCGGCTACTCCAGCAACTACGTCGTCGATCAGCGCTTTGCCCACACCGTTCCTGCCAATCTGGATCTGGCAGGCGTCGCTCCCCTGCTCTGCGCCGGCATCACCACCTACTCCCCGCTGCGCCACTGGAAGGTGGGACCAGGAATGAAGGTCGGCATTGTGGGTCTGGGCGGACTCGGCCACATGGGACTCAAATTCGCCCACTCCTTCGGTGCTCACGTTGTGCAGCTCACAACCTCCCTGAAGAAAAAAGAGGATGCCCTGCGCCTGGGTGCCAACGAAGTGCTGCTCTCCACCGACGCCGACGCGATGGCCCGCCATGCGCGCAGCTTCGACTTCATTCTCGATACGGCTTCGGCCCCGCATGACCTCGATCCGTATCTCTCCCTGCTCAAGCAGGACGGTACACTCGCGCTCGTCGGTCTGCCGGAAAAGCCTCCCGCCGTCAGTGTCTTTTCCCTGATCACGAAGCGGCTTTCCATCGCCGGCTCCATGATTGGCGGCATGCCGGAGACACAGGAGATGCTCGACTACTGCGGGAAACACAACATCACCGCCGACGTTGAAGTGATCCCTGTCAACCAGATCAACGAAGCCTTTGAACGGATGCTGCGTCAGGATGTGAAGTACCGCTTCGTGCTCGACATGAAGACCCTGGGCTAGGGCCGCAGGCTCAGCAGCGCCTGGAACGCAAAACGGGGGACAGCATATGCGCTGTCCCCCATTTTTGCCGCTGCAACTCAGGCAGGCAGCAGGTTCGTATAGATCGCCATTCCTGCCACGGCATCCACGCCCATCGACTCCAAGGCATCAATCTCGCTCTGGCTGCGAATGCCTCCGGCAACGATCAGCCTGCGTGTCGTTTTCGTCCGCAGTCTCTGCGCTGTCTCCAGCGGAAACCCCTGCATCATCCCTTCGCCATCGATATGCGTATAGAGATATCCATCCACATACGCATCCAGATCCGCGATTGCCTCCTCTGCCGTCAATGCAATCGTGGTCTTCCAACCCTTGATGGCAATCCGACCACTGCGGGAATCAATCCCGGCCAGGATCCGCGCCGCACCCACGGCTTCCGCCATCTCGCTGGCAAACTCCGTTTTCACCATGCCGTGACCATCCATCTCAACGAACAATGCGGAGCCAAGAATCAGCTGCTCGGCTCCGGCATCCAGCCGGCGACGCGCTGCCTCCACGGAGCGAATGCCGCCACCCACCTGCACCGGCAGCCGCCGCGCAATCTGCTCCACCAGTGCCGTGTTGTCGCCCCGCCCCATCGCAGCATCCAGATCAATCAGCTGCACACGCGGATAGGCGGCAAAGCGCTCCACCCAATACTCCAGATCCTCGCTCGCAATGCGCAGCCGTTCGCCCTGCTCCAGCTGCACCACGCGACCACCCATCAGATCAATCGAAGGAATTAGCACGGATACCTCACTGCAATTTTCTGTGCTGCCAGTTGCGCCTTCAGCTCACGCGCGCTGGCCACGCCAAAATGAAAGATGCTCGCCGCCAGAGCCGCATCCGCATGGCCTGCCGTAAACACCTCTGCGAAATCGCCCACGCTGCCGGCGCCGCCCGAGGCAATCACCGGAATCCCCACCGCAGTGCTCACAGCGGCCGTCAGCTCGCAATCAAATCCGGAACGCGTACCGTCCGCATCCATCGACGTCAGCAGGATCTCTCCTGCTCCGCGGGATTCCGCCTCGCAGGCCCACTCCACCACCGTTCGACCGGCATCCCGCCGACCGCCATGCGTATAGACGCGGGCACTGCGCACCGGGTCGGCAGCCTGCGGGTCGCGTCGCGCATCGATGGCGACCACCACGGCCTGCGCTCCGAACTCCGAACCAATCTCCGTCATCAGCTCCGGGCTTGCCAGCGCTGCCGAATTCAGACTCACCTTGTCGGCCCCGGCTGCAAACACCGCCTCGGCATCCTGCAGCGTGCGAATGCCCCCACCCACCGTCAACGGAACAAACAACTGCGCAGCCGTTCGTCGTACTGTGTCCAGCAGGGTCGCGCGCCCCTCGTGCGTGGCCGTGATGTCCAGAAGAACAATCTCATCGGCACCGGATTCGGCGTGGCGCCAGGCCAGCTCCGCCGGATCTCCGGCATCGATCAAATCCACAAACTGCACACCCTTCACGACGCGCCCATCCCGAACATCCAGGCAGGCAATCACCCTTCGCGTCAGCATCGCTTCATCTCCAGAAAATTCCTTAGAATCTTCAATCCTGTCGCGCCGGATTTCTCCGGATGAAACTGCACTCCACAGACATTTCCGCGCTGGCTGGCTGCCGCAAAGCTGCCCATATATTCCGTCGTCGCCACCGTTGCCGGATTCACCGGAGCGCGCCAGGCATGGGTGAAATAGGCAAACTCGCCTTCCGCAATGCCGTCCAGCAGGGCACATTCGCGCACCTGCTCCAGCTGATTCCAGCCCACATGCGGCACCTTTTCCCCGCCGGAAGGAAAGCGCGTCACCTGGCTCGGAAACCATCCTGCGCCTGCCACATCCGCAGCCTCCGTGCTGCCTTCATACAACCACTGCATGCCCACACAGATGCCCAGCAACGGCACACCGCGCGTCATCGCAGCCTGCATCGACAGCTTCAGCCCGCTCTCGGCCAGGCGCGATGTGGCCTGGAAATGCCCCACGCCCGGCAGCACAATCCGCTCCGCAGCTTCCACGTCGCCGCAATCGCTTGTCACGCAAACCTCCGCACCCAGCTTCTGCAGTGCCTTCACCACGGAGGCCAGATTTCCCGCCCGATAATCGACCACCGTCACCATCACAGCAATCCCTTGGTGCTGGGCAGCAGATCGGCCATCTGCCTGTCCCGCGAGCAGGCGCCGCGCATGGCCCGCGCAAAAGCCTTGAAGCTGGCTTCGATCTTGTGATGATTGCTGCGGCCATACATCACCTTCACATGCACGTTGGCCCGCGCACCCCGCGCAAATCCCTCAAAGAAGTCCACCACCAGTTCGCTTTGCAGGTCCCCCACCAGACGCGTCTTCACGGCCGTCTCCACGGCAAACGCCGTCCGTCCGGAGAGATCCACCGCAGCCACGGCCAGCGTCTCGTCCATCGGCATCACAAAGTATCCGGCGCGCAGAATCCCGCGCTTGTCGCCCACCGCGCGATCAAAGGCTTCTCCAAGGGCAATCCCCACATCCTCCACCGTATGATGCTGGTCCACATCCAGATCGCCCTTGCAGCTCAACTCCAGATCAAACCCTCCATGCCGGGCAAACAACTCCAGCATGTGGTCAAAAAAGCGAATTCCTGTGCTCACCTTGTATTGCCCCCGACCCTCAACCGTGAGCCGAAGCACAATCGTCGTTTCACTTGTATGCCGCAGGATTTCCGCCTGCCGAACTGCTGGAACTGCAGCCTCCTGCTCCTTCACCGCACGCTGACTCATTGCATCCCTTTCCCGGCCATTTCGTTCGCATTCCTCGGCAGCACCTGCTCCATCACTGCCAGTGCACGACGCATCTGTGCCCGCGTTCCCACGGTGATGCGCACCAGACCATCGCAGCCCGGATCGGCCGACCGATCCCGCACCAGTACCCCCTGCTGCCGCATGGCGCGGCAAAACGCTGCATGCTCCGGACCAATCTCGGCGAGCACAAAATTTGCATGGGATGGCCATCGTCGCACCGCCATCCTGTCCAGGCCGGCCTCAAATTCAGCGCGTGCAGCCAGCACCTCCTCCACATAGCCGGCCAGATACGCTTCATCGCCAAGCGCCGCATCCAGGGCAGCCAATGCCGCGGTGTTCACGCTGTACGGCGACAGCACCCGCCGCACCCAGCGGAGATTTTCCTCGCGTGACACGAGAGCTCCCAGCCGCAGTCCCGCCAGACCATAGGCCTTGGAAAAGGTGCGTGCCACCACCAGATTCGGCACCGACGCAATGGCATCCACGACAGTTTCCCCCAGGAAGTGCACATAGGCCTCATCCACCAGCAGCATCGCCTGGGGTGCTGCCTTTGCCAATGCCAGCAGATCCTCCCGACCCGCTGCCGCTCCGGTCGGACTATTCGGATTGGCGATCGCAATCAATCGCGTCGCCGGCGTTACCGCAGCCAGCAGTCGCTCCGCCGGATAGCGAAAATCCGCTTCCGCCGCCACACGCACCACGCGCGCCTCCGTGGCAGCAGCATAGATTTCATACATCGTATAGGTGGGCACAGGCAGCAGCAGTTCATCGCCTGCATCCAGATAGGTCTGGCACAGAAGATGAATCGCCTCATCCACACCATTGGTCAGCACAACTTCACCGGCCTGCACGCCCAGATGCGCAGCCACACGCGCCTCCAGCGGACCACGCTCCGGATAGCGCGTCAGTGCCTCCTCCGTGAGCGCGGCCAAAGCCTCCAGCACACGTGGCGAGCAGCCCTGCGTGTTCTCATTGAAGTCCAGTCGCAGCGCTTCCCGGCTGCCCAGCGGGGGATGATACTCCGGCATCTGCCGCACGCGCGCACGCGGCTCCGGAAAGCAGATTCCATCTGTTGCGATTCCATCCGAAGCGCGAACGCCGCCCATGCGCCCAAGAATCGCAGTCTCATGCCCAGTCAATCCCTCGGCCCGCGCAATCCGCGCCGCATGCGGACCCAGGAGGGCCAAGGCATCCGGCGAATACTCCTGCACCGTCATCAGCTTCAGAAAATCGAAGACGCTCAGGCCTCCCCGCAGCGCTGCCTGCCCGCTCGTCGGCAATGTGTGGTTCGGCCCGGAGATATAGTCTCCCATCGGCTGCGGCGACCAGGCCCCCACAAAGACACTGCCTGCATTCCGCACCCACTCCACATCCGCAGCAGCATCCACCGTCAGATGCTCCGGTGCCAGGGCATTCACCATCGCGCGCATCTGCTGTGCATCGGCGGCAACAAACAGATGCCCATTCGCTTCCAGCGCCTGCCCGGCCACCGCGTTGCCCGCTGCAGCCCGCTGCACCGCATCGCGCACGGCCAGTGCCAGATCCATGCGCGGAGTCACCAGCACGGCCAGTGCGTCGGGATCGTGTTCGGCCTGCGCCACCAGATCGGCAGCGATTGCATCCGCATCCCCACTCTCGCTGGCCACCACAATCTCCGTGGGCCCGGCCTGCATGTCAATTCCGCAGTGCGCACTGCGGGCCACCAGCGTCTTGGCTGCCGTCACATACCGATTTCCCGGTCCGACAATCTTCCGCACCGGAGCAATCGACTCCGTGCCCCAGGCAAGCGCTGCCACGGCCTGCGCACCGCCCACGCGATAGAACTCCTTCACGCCCAGCAGATGCGCCGCTGCCAGAGTCTCCGGAGCAGGATTCGGCGAGACCACCACGATGCGCTCCACGCCAGCCACCTGCGCCGGAATCACCGTCATCAGCATGGTGGAAAGCAACGGATGCCGACCGCCAGGCACATAGCAACCCACTGCATCCAACGCGCGAATCACCTGCCCCACGCGCAGTCCGCTGGACTCTCGCTCTTCCAATGCACGCGGCATCTGCCGCTCGGCAAAGCGTCGGATGCGCGCCGCCGCAGTTCGCAGCGCCTCCTGCATGGCAGGCTCCAGCCGCTCCCACGCCTGCTGCATTGCACGCGGCTCCATGGAAAATGCAGCGCCCTGCGGCAGTTGATCCCACGTTTCGGCATAGTGCCGCAGCGCGCGATCCCCGCCCGTGCGCACGGCATCCACAATCGCGATCACCTCGGGCAGCAGCGTTGTCTCCAACGCTGCGCCACGATCAATCAGTCGTTGCAGTGCTGCCTGCGCCTGGGTGCGCTCAGCGGCGTCCGGACTCTGCAGATTCCACAGTTGCATCTTCCCTGTCTCCCACTTCCCTTTGCGCAGTTGCCATGCATGCCTGGTGGCAGAACCAGCCTGCAGAACCAGTCTGGAGCACCAGCCTGGAGCACCAGCCTGGAGCACCAGCCTAGAGCACCACTTTATTCAGTGGATACTCGACAATGCCCGTCGCTCCAGCCTCCTTGAGACGAGGCACCACTTCGCGTACGGCCGACTCTTCCAGAATCGTGTTGACTGCCGCCCACTCGGGGTTGCTCTGCTCGGAAATGGTGGGGGAATTGAGAGCCGGCAGGACAGACAACACCTGCTCCAGATTCACCCGTCGCACATTCAGCATCAGGCCAACCTGGGACTGGGCATCAATGGCCGCCCGCAGCATCAGCGCAATCGAATCCAGCTTGCGCCGCTTCCACGGATCCTCGCAAACCTTGCGGCTGGCGATCAGGTGCGTCTCGCTTTCCATCACCGTATCAATGATTGCCAGGCGGTTGGCACGCAGACTGCTTCCCGTTTCAGTCACTTCCACAATGGCATCAGCCAGCATCGGCGGCTTCACCTCGGTTGCGCCCCAGCTGAACTCCACCTTGACGTTCACACCCTTCTGCGCAAAGTAGCGACGCGTCACCTCCACCAGTTCCGTGGCCACGATCTTGCCTTCCAGATCCTCTGCCCGGGTGATGCCGGAACCCTCCGGCACGGCCAAAACCCAACGCACCTTTCGCCGGCTCTGCTTGGCATAGGTCAGCGACGCAATGCTGGTCAGCGTCAGTCCACTCTCCACCACCCAGTCGATTCCTGTCAGGCCCGCGTCCAGCGCCCCATGATCCACATACCGCGCCATCTCCTGCGCGCGGATCAGCATGCACTCTATCTCCGGATCATCGATCGATGGAAAATAGGAGCGACCATCGGCATAAATGTTCCATCCGGCACGACGAAACAAGGCAATCGTCGCATCCTGCAGGCTACCTTTGGGAATGCCGAGCCGTAGCTTATCGGACATAGCTCACCTCTTCTGCCTGCTTGCTCTCTGCAGTCACAATCGACTTCGTAAAGCAGGAAACGGTGCCCTCGTGGCAGACCAGGCCATCGCCCTCCACCACCACACGAAAGACAATCGCATCGTTGTCGCAATCCGTGGATGCGGTGACAATCCGCAACCGGTTGCCGCTTGACTCCCCCTTCATCCAGAGCTTCTGCCGCGTCCTGCTCCAGAAAGTCACATAGCCGCTCGACAGGCTCATGGCATAACTCGTCTCGTTCAAAAATCCAAGCATCAGAACCTCCCCGGTTGCCACATCCTGCACAACACCAGGGATCAGTCCATCCATCTTGTTAAAGTCAATCTCGGGATTCATCATCGTGTCCTTGTCACTTTCCGATTCGCATGGCCGCATGCGTTGCTTGCGGGCTCCGTGAAAAAATAAAGCCCGCCGATGGGGTTCGGCGGGCAGTCCAGAGGAGGATACTTTTACTGTCTATATACCTCAGCTCACTTCATGACTGCCCGCATGCATGGAGTCCATGCAAATGGTGCAGATCAGGATGGAAGCCGAGACTCATCTAATGCGAAGATAAGCAAAATGTATTCTGCTTGTCAAATAATTTTTTGAGGAATTCCGCTATTCATTTAGCGTTTTCAATTGTGAAATTGAGGATATGACGTGAAATCCACTTCTCATTGGCGCATTGTCTGCCTACTGCTACTGGCGTTTCTGCTTCCGCACCCACTTTCCGCCAACTCAGATTCCCGTCTCGATATCAACTCCGCCACGCTGCAGCAGTTGCTTCAGCTCCCCGGCATCACTCCGGTCTGGGCGCAGCGCATCCTTCGCTTCCGCCCCTATACGGCAAAGAATGAGCTCTATTCGCGCGGCATTCTTACACGCGCAGAGTATGACAGAATTGCGGATCAAATCGTAGCTCATCGTCCGCATCGCAAGTAACTGGGCACGCAATCCCGGGGCGCAGTCATGGCAAAAGAATCGGGGTGCCCTTGAGCACCCCGATATCCTGCTTTATTCCGGTGAGTATGCGGTGTTAGTGTGTGGCCGGAAGCTTGGTTCCATGCTTCGGCTTCAGCCGGGCCAGCACGTTGCTCAGGGTGACATAGAGCACCGGGATGAAGAGCAGATTCAGGATCGTGGAAACCAGCATGCCTCCCACGATCGTCGTGCCCACGGAATGACGTCCCAGAGCTCCGGCGCCCGTGGCAAAGACCAGAGGCAGAACTCCCAGAATGAACGCAAACGATGTCATCAGGATCGGTCGCAGTCGAAGCTCTGCGGCTTCAATCGCAGCCTCCGCAATGCTTCGTCCCTTCTCGCGCAGCTGCTCGGCAAACTCCACGATCAGAATCGCGTTCTTTGCCGACAGTCCAATCAGCATGACCAGTCCAATCTGGCAGTAGACATCATCGGCGAGCCCGCGCGCTGCAACCGCACCCAGCGCACCCAGGACTGCCATCGGCACGGCCAGCAGGATGATGAACGGCAGCGCAAAACTCTCATACTGTGCTGCCAGAGTCAGATAGACCACGATCAGGCCCAGCGCAAAGATCAGAGCCGCCTTGCCACTGGATTCAATCTCCTCCAGCGTCAGCCCTGTCCAGGAGTACGTCATGCCCGGCATCATCCCCTGCTTTGCCAGCTTTTCCATCGCGGCAATGCCTTCGCTGGAGCTTTTGCCCGGCGCGGCGGAGCCGTCAATTTCCACGGAGCGGAAGAGGATGTAGTGGCTGATGACCTGCGGACCCGAGGTGTTCTCCACTGTGACAAGATTGTCCAGCGGGATCATCTGGTTGGTCGTGTCCGACCGCACATAAAACGCGTGCAGGTCGCTGGCCTTCATGCGAAACGGCTGATCGGCCTGCACATAGACCCGATAGGTGCGATTGTTGTAATCGAAGTCGTTCACATACTCCGATCCCATGAAGACATTGAGCGTGGTGGCGATCTGCGTGAAGGAAACACCCAGCGCCTTGGCCTTCTCGCGGTCCACATGCACCAGCAGCTGCGGATCACTGGCGGAGAAGTCGGTAAACAAACCCGTCAGCCCCAATCCTGGATTCTGGCGGCTCATGCCGATCATCCGGTGTGCCACGCGATCCAGATCGGCAAGTGTGTTTTGCCCCAGATCCTGCAGCTCAAATTGGAATCCGCCAAAGCTGCCAATGCCCTGCACCGCCGGGGGCTGGAAGATGGCCACCGTTCCGCCCGGAACCATAAACAGGCGCGGCGTGAGTGCCTCCACGATGTCTGCAGCGGAATGTCCCTTGGCGCGTCGCTCATCGGCAGGCTTCAGCGCGGCAAAGATCATGCCGGCATTCGGGGAGCTACCTGTAAGCGAGAATCCGGAGACCGCAAACGCACCGACAATATCCGGATCGGCTGCCAGCACTCGCTGCGCCCGGTCAGAGATTGCGGTCGTGTCGCTCAGGGAGGCTCCCGGCGGAGCCTGCACCACCACCATCAGCATGCCCTGATCTTCCTGGGGAATGAAGCCGGTCGGCACGTGCAGATACATCCAGCCCGTTGCCGCAAGCCCGGCAAAAAAGACCACAACCAGCAGATAACGCAACCGGAGCGCGACATGAATCAGCCCGGCATACGCACGGGAAATCCCATTGATCAGATTGTCGATGCCATGCGCGACAGCCGCCCAGGCGCGCGAGAGCGGCGGCACTCGCAGAAAGTCCAACTGCTGATACTTGGCCTCTTCTCCGCGCAGAAACAACGCTGCCAGAGCCGGAGACAGGGTCAGCGCGTTGAGCGCGGAGATGGCAATCGCAAAGGCGATTGTCAGCGAGAACTGCCGGTACAGAATTCCTGTGGTGCCGGGAAAGAACGACACGGGCAGGAAGACGGCAATCAGCACCAGAGAGGTCGCGATGACCGCGCTTGTCACCTCGCTCATCGCGACGGAAGTGGCATCGTGCGGGTCGGAGTGCTCCGCCGAGATATGGCGCTGCACGTTCTCAATCACGACGATGGCATCATCGACCACCAGTCCGGTCGCCAGCGTAATTCCAAAGAGCGTCAGCGAGTTGATCGAAAAACCAAAGGCCTTGATAAACGCAAACGTGCCGATCAGCGAAACCGGAATGGTGACGGCGGGAATGATCGTCGCCCGCCAGTCGAGCAGGAAGAGAAAGATAACCACGATCACGATCAGGATTGCCTCGCCCAGCGTGACAATCACCTCATGAATCGAGTCCCCGACAATCGTCGTTGAATCGAACGCAACCGCGTATTCCAACCCGGGCGGAAAATGTGCGGACAACTGCTTGAGCACAGCCTTGGCTTCGCGATCCACCTCCAGTGCATTGGCATCGGAAAGCTGCTGCACACCAATGCCGACCGCGGCCTGTCCCTGATACTTCAGATTGGAGCTATAGTCCTCGGCTCCCAACTGGGCATAGCCCACATCGCGCAGATACACCAGACCGTTGGGATTGCTTTTGACGATGATGTCGTCAAACTGCTTCGGATCGCTGAGCCTGCCCACCACGCGAACGGCAACCTGATACGACTGCCGGTTGTCGGACGGTGGCTGTCCCAGCTGTCCGGCTGGAACCTCGATGTTCTGTTCCGCCAGCGCATTCACCACGTCGCTGGCCGTCAATCCATGGGTGGCAAGCTTGTTCGGATCCAGCCATACGCGCATGGCATATTTGCGCTCACCAAAGATCTGCACGTTGCCCACGCCCGGAACGCGCTTCAGCGCATCGGCCACATAGACGTCCAGGTAGTTCGAGATGAACTCATTGGAGTAGCGATTGTCCCGCGTATAGAATCCCGCGCCAAAGACAAAGTTGCTGTTCGCCTTGGTGATCGTAATGCCGGCTGCATTCACGGCGGCCGGCAGACGTCCACTCACGCTGGCCACACGGTTCTGCACGTCCACAGCGGCAATGGACAGGTCATAGCCGGTCTGGAATGTGACCGTAATGGTGCTCACTCCGGAGTTGGTGCTGGCGGAGGTGATGTAATGCATGCCCTCCACGCCATTGATCGCCTCTTCCAGCGGAATCGTTACGGCTTTCTCCACCGTTTCCGCATCCGCTCCCACATACGAGCTGGTCACCTCCACCTCCGGTGGTGCCAATTGCGGATACAGCGAGATCGGCAGGGTGGGAATGCTGATTGCACCAACCAGAATGATCAGCAGCGCGACGACTGTCGCAAACACGGGCCGGCGAATAAAGAAATCTACAAACACAATACGAATCCTTCCTGCGTAGCGCTGGCGACTTAAGCGCCCAGCGGCATCACCGGCATGTGATCGGCAAGGAACTGGGTGCCAGACGTAATCACACGATCGCCGGGCTTCAATCCCGCGCTGACCGCATACGCATTGCCCACAGTCTGATCAATCGTGATGCTCACCTGATGAGCCACGGAATGACCGCCCTCGCTCGCAACAACAAAGACAAAACTCTGCCCGCCCTGTCGAACGACGGAAAGAATCGGAATGGTGGGCATCGGTGCGGTCTTCCAGATCACCCGCGCCCGCACCATTTGCGCGGAACGCAGCCGTTGATCGCCCGAGTGCACGGGAGCCTTCACCAGAATCCCCTGCAGCGTGCTGTCCACCTGGGGTGAGAGAAAATCCACAGCCGTGGTTTCGACAACGTTGCCGTTGGTATCCAGCAACTGCACAGGCAGACCCATGCGCACCTCACTGCTGCGCTCCGTCGGGATATAAATGTAGGCCTCAAAGTCCCGATTTTCATCCACCGTTGTCAGCGCCGTCGACGAGGTCACATAGTCGCCAACATGAACCGGGATATCCCCCACCACGCCGTCGAACGGTGCGCGAATGGTGTAGTAGGCCAGCTGTTCTTCCAGGGACTTGCGGGTTGCAATTGCAGCCTGCCAGTCTGCACGGGTGTTCTGGTAAAGCTGCTCGGCCTGGTCCAGCGCATCGCGACTCACCACGCCGTCGGCAAACAGCTTTCGTTCACGCTCAATCTCGATCGTGTTGTAGTCGTAGAGCGCCTTTTTCTGCTTCTCCGTAGCCAGCTGCGCATTCACCAGCGCCTGCTGCTTGGCGGGGTCCACCGTCATCAGCACCTGCCCGGCATGCACCTGTTCGCCCGAGTGCACCGCAATCGCAGTCAGGTTTCCATCCACCTGCGGCATCACCGTGACCGACCGTCGCGACTTGATCGTAGCCACATAATCACTGCTCGAGGCCACCGGTTTTTCGGAAACCGTTTCCACTGCTACCGGCATCGCCTGCATGGCTGCTGCACCGGCAGCAGGCGCTGGCGCCTGCCGACATCCGGCCAGCAATGCGCATCCCAGTCCGGCACTCCAAACAATCCAACGAGAGTACTTCAAGCAAACCTCACTTCCTGGACCCTTCGGTTTCTCCTCAGGCTCTTCCAGGCGCTTTGTATGGTTCTTTCTGTCCTTGATCCAGTCACCGGTCAAGATCTATTTCCGCCAAGCCGGATCTGCCCGGATGGCAACCGCTGCCACCGCTCTGCACAAACCGACCCGCGGATGCTTCCGTGCCATCCCTGGCTCCACATCCCTGGTTCCACATCTCTGGCTCCATCGGAGACAATCGGTAGATTTTGGATGCGGCTTGCGCTCGGTACGCTTCAGAATTGCGGGAAGAAATCCGGCATCGCACCAAATACCAGCAATCTACGCCAGTGATTTCGGCAGAGACTCCCGATCGGCCCTATCTGTGAAACGCAAACGGGTTGAAATTCGTTCCCGCATCCCAGGCATCCACGCCTTCCGCGCGCTTCAACCAGCCCACCACCAGATAGGTCAGCGGTGTGGCCACCACCTCATACACCACCTTGAATCCATAGGAGGAGCCAATCATCACCAGCAGGTGATGCGGGGAAACAGTGCCCCAGAACGCGATCAGAATCACAACCGTGGTATCCACAAGCTGCCCGGTCACCGTCGAGGTCACGGTACGGCTCCACAGATGCCGCCCGCCGGTCCATATCTTCATCCTGGCCAGGGTATAGCTGTTGGTGAACTCCCCGGCCCAGTACGCCGCCAGGCTGGCCGCTGCGAATCTGGGCACCAATCCGAAGACACGCGCAAATGCCGCCTGATCCTGCCATCCGGGTGCCGGCGGCAGCAGCACGGCCACCTGCCCCATCACTGCCAGCAGCGCCATGCCCAGAAAGCCCAGCCATATGGCGCGTCGCGATGCCGCATAGCCATACACTTCCGTGAATACGTCGCTCCAGATGTACGTGATGGGAAAAAGCAGCTGGGCCCCGCTGACAAGCAGCGGACCCAGGCGGCAGATCTTGGGACCCACCAGATTCGAGACCAACAGGATGACGACAAAGGCAATGGTCAACGTCTCCAGATAGCGGAACTCCCGTATCGGTCGAACTGTTCCCGCGCTGTTTGTTTCTGGAGTCTTCATCGTTAGAGCATATCGCAGCGGCTTCGATTCCCAGCCACTTCCGATCCGACGCCGTAGCAATCCGGCACTGGCAGTGCCAGCAATTTTCATTTCCCCTCTTGAAACTTCTCCCTGCTCCGATATGCTCTGTGTGAAAGAACGATGAACGGCAGCGCGACCCGCTCCCGCCGGTCCTGCAGCCATGACTCCACTGCCTCGGCATCGCCCCGCTTTCCGCGGAGAGACAGGAGCAAAGGATGTCCACCAGCCCGCATCCCCTCGAGCCATTCTTTCAGCAGGTTGTCCGCAACAACTATGTCGGCAAGCTCGGCATTCACGATCCGGAGATCACCTGCTACGTTGCCCACCTGCTTTGCGAATTCAGCGAATCGGAGAATCTCTACAAGGTTCGCGATGAAGCCGGAAGGCCGGTCTACTCGCTGGAAGAGATGGTGCTTGCGGCAGATCCTGTCCACGGCACGGCGCCGTCGTTTGATGCCGAGCGCTCCGTACGCAAGCACATCGGCGACTATGCCCTGTTTCTTTCCGGCATGTACCCGGAGTCGATGGACCCCTGGAGGCGACGCCACGGCCAGCAGAGTTTTGAAGATCTCGTGCAGATCGGCAAGGAAAGCTACTTCATCGTCAGCCAGTTTGACCTGGACGAATATGCCGCCGAAGCTCCTCTGTTTGCCCGGCTGGCCGAGTGGTTTGACCGGTGCATCTATGGCCTGCGGCTGGTGCGCGATGACCTCACCCATGGCAGGCCTGGCTGTCTTCCTGCCCGCACACAATAGGGCCCGCTGCGGCTCCCGGTCTTTCGCTATCCGCCTTAGCGACGGCCCAGCAGATACGTCACGCCGCCGGTAATGGATCGCCCCGGCATCGCCACGCCTTCAATCTCCTGATAGCCCGTATTGCTCAGATTTGCCAGACGAAGATAGGGCCGCCACTTCTGCCGTTGGCCGGCATCGTATTCGAATGCCAGATCCCAAACCGGATACGGCGTCTGCTGGTAGCGCTGTGCCACTTGCAGGCTGTTCCGAACCCGCAACCGGTTGTGTACATTCATCGTCCACAGCATGTGTGCATTTTCCACCGGGTAGTTGAAAATGTACTCCGATTGCAGCCCGTGCAGTGCCTGCTGTGCGCCATAAAGATTGGTCCAGTCCAGCTGCAGTTCCTGGCTGCGGGTCAGCTCCACCTTTGCACTTGCCTCTGCACCGGTAAAACGCAGCCCGCTCAGGTTGGTTGCCTGCCACCGCTGCGCTGCACTCGCGCGAACATAATCAATCGTGTCGTGCTGGCGCGAATAGAATCCTGTCGCCGAGAAGGTCCATCGCGTGCCGGGGCTCCAATCCACACCAGCCTCGCTGCTCCAGGCTGATTCAGGCTTCAGATTTGGATCGCCAATCGTCGTTGGATCCGAGTAGTAGAGATCCGTGTAGGTTGGAATGCGAAAGCCATATCCCACGCTCCCGCGCAGCTTCACGGCATCGGTCAGCCGATAGCTTCCAGCCACATTCGGCGCAAATACCATCGGGAATCCACCGGAGAATCCCTCCTCGCGCGCTCCCACGGAAAGCCCCCAGCGATGCTTCACCGGATTCAGATCCATATCCAGATATCCGGCCGCACGGTTGCGCGCATGATCTCCCAGGTTGTTGCTGCGAATGCTGTCGCCATCCGCCTCCAGCCCACCCAGCAAGACCGTACCCGCTCCAAAGGCTTCTGTCCGATGCAGGGAAGCCTGCCATGAGCCATCGATGTGATTGTTTTCATACAACGCCGGGTTGTCACGCACCAGAACAAACTCATCCGTATGGCGGCGATACCCGAAATCCGCCTCGGTCTTTGCTCCCAGCGCCTGCCGAATGGCGGCAAACCATCCCTTGGTCCGCTCCCAGGAAGGAAAGTTGCCATAGAACTGGTTGGCGCCGAAGGATCGATCACTTGCGGCCAGCAGAATATCCGTCAGCCCCAGCCGCGATTCCACCCAGCTCTCATCGGAAGCCGTCTCATTGCGATAATCCCTGTCATACATGAATCCGGTGGAGAGATTGTGGGTTCCGGTCAGGCGGCTGCTCCAGTGCCTGCGCAGCAGCTCTGCCATTAGCGCCTGCTCGTTTTCGCCAAAGCTGCCAAAGCCGGCACTGGCTTCCAGGGAGTTGTTGCGCGGTGCAGCCGTCAGAAAATCCACCACTCCGCTCAGCGCATCCACGCCATGCAGCGTGGACCCGGCGCCGTGCAGCACCTGGATGGAATCCATCGCCTCCATCGGCAGCGGAAGATCCAGATTGTGATGCGCCGTCTGGCTGTCGTTGATGCGAAATCCATTCAACAGAACCAGTGTCTGTTCAAAGCTGCCACCGCGCAGGGTGATGTCCGTCTGCGCACCCCCGGCTCCGCGCTGCTCCAGAAAAATGGAGGCATCGTTCCGCAACGGATCGAGCGGCGTGGCCAGCATGAACTGACCGGGGTGCAGCGGCTCCACCTCGACCACGCGCGCCGACTCCGACAGTGGTATCGGCGAGGCTGCCCCCAGCACCACCACCGTTGTCCGTGTCGGCTTCACAGTCTTGTCTTGTTTCTGATTCACATCTCCGGGCAGCGTATTGGTCTGCGCCTGTGCGCAAACACACGCCAACCCCAGCATCCACACCGCAGGTGGGAAGTTCCCTCGATGGTTTCGTGCCATGGCCTTCAATCAGTTTTGGATTTCTACTTCCGGCTCACAAAATGTACCGGCTCAGATCCTGGCTCTTCACAATCTCAGCCACCATCTGCCGCACATACACATCGCTCACCACAAATACCTTCTCCACACCGGTTGCAGTCTCGCGCTCCACATACGGCAGCGGAGCCGTCGTCTCCGCCTTCACCAGCTCTGCGGTCGCGTCCCTCTGGGCTGGGTCCTGATTGGCTCGCGCCAGATCCGGCGCCAGAAAGCTGATCTCCTCCAGCACCCGTTCCATGATCGTATGCAGCCGGCGCGCACCGATGTTTTCCGTCATTTCATTCACGCGAAATGCAAACTCTGCCATCTCCCGCAGAGCTTCCGCTGCAAATTCCAGTCGTATGCCCTCCGTCTCCAGCAACGCCGTCGACTGCCGCGTCAGCGAGGATTTGGGCTCGGTCAGAATGCGAAGAAAATCCTCCACGGTCAGCGACTGCAACTCCACGCGAATCGGGAATCGCCCCTGCAGCTCCGGAATCAGATCCGATGGCTTGGAGACATGAAACGCACCTGCGGCAATAAACAGAATGTGGTCTGTCCGCACCATGCCGTAGCGCGTATTGACGGTTGTCCCTTCCACGATCGGCAAAATATCCCGCTGCACGCCCTCGCGCGAAATATCCGGCCCGTGTACACCCTCGCGTCCTGCAATCTTGTCGATTTCATCCAGGAAGACAATTCCATTTGTCTCCACGCGCTCCACAGCTGCGCGCGTCACCTGATCCATGTCGATCAGGCGTCCTTCTTCTTCCTGAATCAGATAATCGAAGGCTTCGGAAACCTTCATCTTCCGCTTCTTGGCTGCTCCGCCAAAGATGTTCGGCAGAATATCCTTCAGATTGATGTCCATCTCCTCCGGGCTTTGTCCGGAGATGATTCCGAACTGGGGCGTATTGCGCTCGCGCGTCTCCAGCTCCACCATCCGTTCATCCAGCTTGCCTTCCCGGAACTGCTGCCGCAGCTTCTCCCGCGTGCGTGCGTAGCTTTCTGTACCCGGCAGCGTCAGCTGTCCTTCGCTGTCGGTCTGCTGCACCTCCGGCGGCGGCGGAAGCAGCAGATCCAGCAGGCGCTCCTCGGCATTCTGCTCTGCCTTGTCTTCCACCTCTTCCAGCCGCTCTTCGCGCACCATGTCGATGGCGATCTCCACCAGGTCGCGGACCATCGACTCCACGTCGCGACCCACGTAGCCCACCTCGGTGAACTTGCTGGCCTCCACCTTCAAAAACGGCGAGTTCGTCAGCTTGGCCAGTCGGCGCGCAATTTCCGTCTTGCCCACGCCGGTCGGTCCAATCATGATGATGTTCTTCGGCATGATGTCATCGGCCAGATCGGGCGGCAGCTTCTGCCTGCGCGTCCGATTCCGCAGCGCCACAGCCACGGCGCGCTTGGCTGCCCGCTGACCCACCACATGCTTGTCCAGCTCGGCCACAATCTCCCGTGGCGTCAGCTCTTCCAGCACAATCTCCTGATCGTCTGCCACTGCCGGCAACGTAATCGCCATAAATTTCCCATCACAGGCCCGGTCTTCCGACGCTTAGGCCCGCAGCTCCTCAACCGTAATCTTGTCGTTGGTGTAAATGCAGATTTCGCCGGCAATCCGAAGTGATTTTTCGGCAATCTCCCGCGCGCCCAGCTCCGTGTTTTCCAGCAGCGCCCTGGCTGCTGCCGTCGCATAGCTGCCGCCGGAGCCAATGGCCGCAATGGCCTCATCCGGATCAATCACATCGCCGGAGCCTGAGATCAGAAAGGTCTGCCCCACATCGGCCACAATCAGCAGCGCTTCCAGATTGCGCAGCATCTTGTCCGTGCGCCAGTCCTTGGCCAGCTCCACGGCAGCCCGCCCCAGGTTTCCACTGAACTGCTCCAGCTTGGCTTCAAATCTTCCAAAGAGCGAAAAAGCATCCGCCGTGGACCCGGCAAATCCCGCCAGAATCTTCTCCTGATACAGCCGACGATTTTCTTCGCGGTGTGCT
>JAJZGG010000030.1 GCA_021804965.1 Acidobacteriota bacterium | reverse complement strand
CCGGAACCTGTGTGGCGCGCACCGGAAACGGCCCCGCAACATCGGCACCCTGCATCCAGACAATCTCCCCGGACCACTCCATCACCAGCCATCCTGCCCGATCCGACCCGCTGATCCGCATCCGCTCCAGGACCTCTTTGACTTTTTTGGGCCCGCTGGAGTGGCGCAGGCGGACGCGATCTCCGGCTCGCCATGGCCGAACCACTGCATTTCCAGTCACTTCTGCATCCACCTGAAGCTGCCAGCCCTGCACTTCCACGCTGCCCGGCAGCGGAAACACCACAGCAGCCTGCGGCTCCGGCACGGGCGCGCTCAGGCTCAGGCGGAGTTCCCGGGCGGTTCGCTCGGCCACCCAGCCCGCGCCCAGCGGACGCTGTTCGCCAGCCTTGCCGTGCGTGACCAGGGTGCGCATGGCCTCGGTGGCGGCAAAATCCACGGTGGCGCCAACTCTTTCCGCTGCTCTGCGCAGCAGTCTTCGCTGCAGGGCGGTGGGCTGCGCCTGCAGTCGCACCATATCCAACGCAACCGTCTCACCGGAGGCTCGTCCGCCGCCGCGCACCGGTCTGCCGGTGAGCAGCAGCAGCGGCTCCAGTCGATCCAGCTCGGCGTCCCAGTACCGTTCCTCATCCCGCGCCAGTTCTGCCAACTGTGCAAGGTTTCCCCGGATTTGCGGATTCCAGCGCTCCAGCTCCGGCAGCAATTCCTGCCGGATGCGGTTCCGGGTAAAGGTCAACTCGCGGTTGGAGCTGTCTTCGCGCCATGAGGCGCCGCGCGCCTGCAGCCACTGCTCAATGGCCATGCGACGCACAGGCAGAAAAGGCCGGACAATGCAGCCCCGGGGGTGTTCCACAACTGGAAAGATGCCCGCCAACCCCTCTGTCCATGCGCCCCGCAGCAGCTTGCCCAGAACGGTTTCCGCCTGATCGTCCAGGGTATGTGCGGTGGCGACGGCATCCACCGCACCGGCGGCCAGCAGTTCTCCCCACCAGGCATAGCGCAATCGGCGAGCCGTTTCCTCCACGCCGTTGCCGTTGCGCTCCCCCTGGGTATCCACGCGCCTGACGTGCAACTCCAGGCCGAGTTCCGAAGCCAGTTGCCGCACGAACGCCTCATCCCCGTCGGATTCGGCGCCACGCAGGCCGTGATTGACGTGGACAGCCTGCAGGCCGATGCCCAGCTCGCGTGCCTCTTCGGCCAGCATGCGCAGCAGCGCCACCGAATCCGCACCGCCGGAGACGGCTGCCGCAACCCGCATGCCGGGCCGCAGCAGTTGGCGATTCCATGGCAACCGGATCGTTTCCCGCTCCTGCATCCTGATGTTCTCCTGCATTCCCGCGCCTGCTGCGGCAGCCAAACGCCCGGGGCGGCCTGGCCAGTGCCCGTGGCTCCATGCTCGCATGTTCCGCGCGCCGACCGCATCCTCCGCGTTGTATACTCCAGTCGATATGAAGGTCTTCGTCATTCTTCCGGCCGCTGGAATCGGCACCCGAATGGCTGCTTCGCAGCCCAAGCAGTTCCTCGCGCTGGGGGGCTTGCCGATCCTGATCCACTCCCTGCGCGCCTTTGCCGCCGTTCCCCGCGTGACTGCGCTTTTCGTCGCAGTGCGGGATGTGGAAATCGCCCGGGTGCAGGCACAGATCGCCGAGTTTATGCCGGGCCACACGAACCCGCCGATCCATGTGGTGCAGGGGGGAGACAGCCGGCAGGAATCGGTGGCCAATGCGCTGGCGGCACTGCCTGCGGCCCCGGAGGATCTGGTGCTGGTGCATGATGCGGTTCGCCCGCTGATTGATGCGGCCACGATTGAGCGCACGCTGGATGCTGTCGTCGAGCATGGTGCGGCCATCGTTGGCCTGCCCGCCATTGATACGGTCAAGCAGGTGGAGCGGACTGCGCATGGGGCCTTGATTCAGGCGACCATTCCACGGGAGTACGTCGTGCTGGCCCAGACGCCGCAGGGCTTTCGCTGCGAGCTGTTGCGCCGGGCCTTTGCGGAAGCGGCTGCCGACGGATTTCTGGGTACGGATGAGGCCTCGCTGGTTGAGCGAGCCGGGCTCCCGGTTGCCGTGGTTCCCGGTTCTGCAGCCAATCTGAAGATCACCCAGCCGGGGGATCTGGCCCTGGCGGAGTTCTATCTGTCCCAGCGCGCCGGCTGATGGACGGCTCCTGCCGCCGGGTGGTCCGCTGCCCGATCTTGCGCGGCGAGGGTTCATCCGCGGTACGATAAGAAAGCTGCTGTGTGCCTGGCCGATGCCCGGGCAAACGCATTCTGCGGTTTCTCATCACCCCATCTCACGTTAAGGACGCCTTCATTTCCATGGACAACAGAATCGGTTTCGGCTGGGACTCTCACGCATTCAAGGCCGGTGTGCCGCTCCGCATTGGCGGGCTCGCCCTGGACCATCCCGAGGGTCTTGCCGGCCATTCCGATGGGGATGTTCTGCTGCATGCCCTGACGGATGCACTGCTGGGCGCGGTGGCGGCCGGGGATATCGGTACTTTTTTCCCTCCCGGCGATGCGCGATGGAAGAATGCGGACTCGTCGATCTTTCTGAACCTGGCGCTGGAGGAGATCCAGCATGCCGGCTACCGCATTGTGAATGTGGACATCACGCTGGTGCTGGCTGCGCCGAAGATTTCTCCCATTGCCGCGCAGATGCGCGAGCATGTGGCCGAGCTGCTCGGCGTCGAGTTGAATCAGGTGAGCATCAAGGCCAAGACCCCGGAGGGGATGAACCTGGACCACGTGGCCCAGTGCCACGCGGTGGCCCTGCTGGAGCGGGTGCAGGATCCGGAGGATCTGCGCAGCATGTCGGCCGTGATTCAAAGCCAGCGTGAACTGGAGGATGTTGTGGAAGATCTGCTCTCCTCCGTGCATGGAGTGCCCAAGCGTCGCAAGGTTGCGCCCGCCTTTGGCATCGATGACATTACGTAGGGCCTGAGAACACTTCCGGGATGCAGGGCATTCTTCCATTGCCATTTGCCGGGAATCTGGCGTAGTGTGGCTGCATCCCAACTTCCGAGGTACAACCACCATGTATCCCGCGGATCCGAACAGCGTACGTGCGATTCACGCCTTTCTGTTTCTGCTGCCCATTGTGATTGTGGTGGTGGCTACGATTGTGCTGGTACCCACCTGGCGCATCTGCAAAAAGGCCGGGTTTACACCCTGGCTCTCCCTGCTGATCTTCGTCCCGCTGGGCAATCTGATCCTGCTCTATGTCCTCGCCTTCTCGGACTGGCGCGTGATTCCGATTGAACAGCTGGGCTGGCCGGCCTATCCGCCGCAATATGGGGGGCAATATCCGCCCGGCTACCCTCAGGGTTACCCGCCGCAGAATCAGCCCCAAAATCCGCCCCAAAATCCGCCATCGATGCCGCCGCAGAATCCGCCGCCACAGGTGTGAACTGCGCCCGGGGACGGTTCCGGTCCTGTGCCCGATGCGGTGGAGGAATCTGCGATGGACCCGACGCGCTGACCATCGGCTGCATGCCGCGCAAGCGCAGCGAATGCTAGCATGAAGAAGGCTCCCGCAACCGGGAAGCCATCCGGAAAGCGATCATTCCTGCATGTCTCAACGTTCTGACTCTGCCGCTCCCATTCGTGTCCGCATTGCACCTTCGCCCACCGGGGATCCCCATGTGGGCACGGCCTATATCGGCCTGATCAACTATCTCTACGCCCGCCAGCGCAACGGTCAGTTTGTGCTTCGCATTGAGGATACGGATCGCGCGCGCTTTGTGCCGACGAGCGAACAGATGATCTTCGATTCGCTGCGTTGGCTCGGGTTGAACTGGGATGAAGGTCCGGACGTGGGTGGTCCCTACGGACCGTATCGGCAGTCTGAGCGCACGGCCATCTATCAGGAGCATGCCGGGCAGCTGCTTGCCTCCGGCCACGCCTATCGCTGCTTCTGCACGGCAGAGAAGCTGGAGGCGGATCGCAGGCAGCAGATTGCCGCCAAGCTGCCACCCCGGTATCCGGGAACCTGCCGTTCGCTGAGCGCCGCAGAGATCGATGCGCAGATGGCTGCCGGCGTGCCTTTTGTCATCCGCATGCGCGTGCCGCAGGAGGGCTCGACCAGCTTTACCGATGAGCTGCGCGGCGCCATCACCTTTGATCATCACAACGTGGATGACCAGGTGCTGCTGAAATCCGACGGCTACCCGACCTATCACCTGGCCAATGTGGTGGACGATCACCTGATGCGCATTACGGACGTGATTCGCGCCGAGGAGTGGATCTCATCGACCCCCAAGCACGTGCTGCTGTATCAGTTTTTCGGCTGGGAGCTGCCCCGTTTCTGGCACATGCCGCTGTTGCGAAACCAGGACAAGTCCAAGATCTCCAAGCGCAAGAATCCGGTCTCGCTGATCTACTACCGCGAGGCGGGATATTTGCCGCAGGCGATGATCAATTTTCTGGGTCTGATGGGCGGCGGCATGCCTGCCGACTTCAATCAGGGCACGGAAAAGTTCACGCTGGAAGAGATGGTCACCAGCTTCCGCCATGAAAACATCCGCACCGGCGGGCCGGTCTTTGATCTGACCAAGCTGAAGTGGCTGAACGGGGAATATATTCGCGCCCTGTCGCCGGATGCCTTCTATGCGGCGCTGCGATCCACCGTGCTTTCCGATGCCTACCTGCAACCGATTGCCGCGCTGATCCAGACGCGCGTGGAACTGCTGAGCCAGTTTGGCGACCTGACGGGTTTCCTGCTGAATGACAATACGCATCCGCCCGAGCCGGTCTTTCTGCCCAGGAATCGGAGCCGGGAAGAGACGCTTGCCTTTGTTGCCGAGCAGTTGGCCGTGCTGGAAACGGCAGAGTGGCAGCCAGCCGGCATCGAGTCCGTCCTGAAGCAGCTGGGCACGGACAAGCAGTGGTCGGTGAAGGAAAACTTCATGCTGCTGCGGGCCATTCTGACCGGCAGCACGATGAGCCCGCCGCTGGTGGAGAGCATGGTGCTCTTTGGCAAGGCGCGCACACTGGATCGGATGCGCCGCTTCCTGGAGACAGAGAAGAAACGCCCGGCTGCCAAGGCATAAATCCCACTGGAAGGCGCAGGCCGATCCGGCCAACGATGCTATCGGCTGCGCCGCACCATCCATGCACTGGGCACGGCCTGCATTCCGATGCGCGGGTAGTAGCCTTCCGCAGCCGGAGCGGCCGTAAGCACCAGCGTGGTGTCTTCCACCCCTGCCAGTCGATGCGTTTCCGCAATCAGCAGTTTGCCGATGCCCTGCCGCTGATAGGCCTGATCCACGGCCAGATCCGACAGGTAGCAGCAATAGGAGTGGTCGGTAAGGGCACGGGAGATGCCCACCAGCCGCTCGCCGTCCCGCGCGGTCACGATGAGGTCTGCCTCGCGCAGCATCCGCTCCAGCCTTGCCAGATCGTCGATGGGACGACGCTCGCCAAGCGTGGATGCCACGAGGACTGCGCGAAACTCTTCTGCCGTCAGGTTGGGTTCCGACTGAATCTGGATGGGCACGGAGTCTCCTCAGGGTTTGGATGCTTGCGTGTCGCCGGGCACGAGAATGCGCAGCACGGCAGTGCCATGAAGGTTTTCCAGCGGCAGGTAGACGCGATGCGTCTTCGGATCGACACTGACCGTATGCGCAAGGGGCAGGGTGAAGCTGTCCACCTGCTGCAGCCGGTGATGCGTTTCGTGGAAGATGGTCACGATGCCAGATTCGGCAGAGACATAGAGCAGCTGCAGACCGGGATCGAAGGCGAGCACGTCCGGATCGTCTCCCACCGGGTAGGTGGCCACGAGCTTGCGCTGAGCCAGATCAAACAGGGCCAGCGTGTGATTGCCTTCGCCGGCAATGAAGGCCAGCCGATGCGCGGTATCCAGAGCAATGCCATGCGGGTCCTCGATTCCCGGCAGGGCATAATGGGCCACAATCTGCATGCGGGCCGGATCGATGGCAACCAGCTTGTTCACTTTGTGGACAGCAACCAGGATCTGATCGGAGCCGGGATCATAGACAGTGTTCCCCGCTCCACCTCCAAGCTGGATGGAGGCAAGCATGCGATTGCTGGCCGCATCCATGACCGCATCCACGCCGCCGTGCTCATCGGAGATGAAGACGCGGTGCTGGTGCGGGGCATAGGCGAGTCCGTCCGGATAGTTGACCGGCCCGGCCTGCGCGATGGTCTTCAGCGAGGATGTATCCACCACCACGACCTGATGCGCGCCGGTTGCCGAGGCATAGACCCGGTGCAACTGCGGTACGGCAAGCACGCCATGCACCCGCGGAAAGCCGGAGAGATTGGCAACCACCTGCTGCCGGGCGGTATCGAAAACGACGAGATGATCGGCGTTCATGTGGGCCAGATACAGCCGTCCATTTTCGGCATCCAGACTTTGATAATCAAAGCGAACGGCCGGACCGGGCAGGGGAATGTCGGCTACCGGACGCAGAAAGGATGGGTTGGTGCCCTGCGCTGCGGGCTGGGCCGATGCGGGGCGCGCCAGTGGCAGCAGAATCAAAACTGCTGCGAGTGACTTCCAGTGGATTGAGTGGGGCACGATCATCCTCCTGATCTGCAGTGGATGGGAGCCTGGGTGTTCCGGCGGCGAATTCTATTTGCCCGGCTGGAGCAGGCTTTCCCGCTGTATCACGACACCGTTCACAACCAGTGTCTGGAATCGACGCAAATTCCAGACGCTTGCCGTTGGGTCGGCATCCAGTACCAGAATATCGGCGCGTCGACCGGGCACAATGCCACCCAACTCGGTCCAGTGCATTTGCAGCGCGTAGTTGTTGGTGGCCGCAGCCAGTGCCTCCCGCGGCGACAGGCCCAGCCGCACCAGCATCTCCAGCTCCACCTGCAGGGAGATGCCGGGCAGCGATCCCATCTCCGGTGCTCCGCTGCCTGCCAGATAGTGGGGATAGGCCTCAAAGATGGATTGGTTCAGCGTCCACAGCCGCTGCGCCTGCTG
Source organism: Acidobacteriota bacterium (assembly GCA_021804965.1). Classification (GTDB taxonomy): domain Bacteria; phylum Acidobacteriota; class Terriglobia; order Terriglobales; family Acidobacteriaceae; genus Acidicapsa. Next base: position 23,951 of record JAJZGG010000030.1, on the reverse strand, counting down.
ATTGGCCCGCTTGCTGAGCCCCACTTCCAGCCATCGCTGCGTCACCTGCGGCAGCTTGTGCTCCCAATAGGTGAGCGGGTAGACCATCTCTCCGGTTGCCGGGTCGGTGACGCCGGCGGCAAGATGCGGATTCAGCAGTCGTGCCGCTGGTTCCCTCCAAAGGTTGCGATGATTGGGCAACCGCAGAAAGAACTCGCTGAAGGTGGGCATCAGGACCGTACGATGGGCTGCCAGAAATCGTGCATAGTCGTGCAGGTGCGGGTCCATTGGCGGCAGATGCTCGGCATAGCCGTAGGCTGTGCGGGCGGCCGCGTCGTAGGCATTGTCGGCCAGCGGCTGCTGCAGCTCATCGGGAATGACGCCGATCTCATAGCGGCCCATGTGCAGCAGCGTATCGACGCCGGCCTTGACGGCAAGGCGAACCGGCGTGGCGGCAAAGACACCATAGGTGGCAAGCCCCAGTCCGCGCGCATGCTCCAGAATCCACTGCGTATTGGCCGCGGTAACGGCAGGTCCGATGAGAACGGCCCGAACGCCACTCTGAGCCAGTGCACTCAGTTCCTGTGCGGTCTGTGCCGGCGTCAGCTCCACCGGATGCGCGCCTGTGACCTGCAGCATGAGCCTCCAGGCAGGCTGGGAGCGCAGGGGATTCAGGTTGTCCGTAGTGCCCACGCTGGCAATGCGATAGATCTGCGGCCCCGGCGATACGCGCAAATCCGGAGCGCCGTCGGCTGCACTGGACCGGGCCACCACTGTGGTCACGCCCATATAGAGGTTGGCCTGCGCCTCGCCCTGATTGCTCACGCTGCTGTAGCCATCCACCAGCCCCGGCACCAGATACTTGCCCGTGCAATCCACCACCGTGGCACCCTTGGGCACGGGCAGCGTCGCCATGGACCCGATGGAAACAATCTGCCCATCCCGGATCAACACGACGGCGTTGGGAAGGTCATTGGCGGAGTGGCCCCACTGGGAGACGTCAATGACCGTGCCGCCGACCAGAGCCAGCGTGGGCGGTGCGGTCTGCGCCTGGGCTCCGCGTGCGGCATGCGCCAGCGGAGAAATGACCAAGGCAATCGTCAGGATGGAGAGGAGATTTCGCAAGCTGTTGCAAGGGATTCGCCGAGCGCAGGATCTGCTGCTCGGCGTTGTAGATTCTCCACGGATGGCAGTGCTCACCCGGCTATCCTGCGCACGGCGGCATCCGATTCCGGCTGCTGCGCTGTGCGTCTGGCGGTGGCCAGCGGCAACACCTGATCCACCACTGCCTCCACGCTGAGCCCGTATCGGCTGCGCAGCTGATCCACCTTGCCGTGTTCGATGAACTGGTCCGGCCAGCCCACTCGAATCACCGGCACCTGTAGCTGCATTGCGTCGAGCGCCTCCAGCACGGCTGCGCCAAATCCGCCCATCTTCACATGATCCTCAAGCGTGACCAGCACGGCACCCTGCGCGGCATAGGTACGAACAACTTCGGTGTCCAGCGGCTTGACGAACCGGGCATTGACGACCGCGACGACGAAGCCGAGCGACTCCAGCCTGCGAGCTGCCTCCTCTGCCACGGTGACCATGGGGCCGATGGCAAACAGGGCCACCTCGGTATGGAGCGGATCGCCGGGGCGAAGAATCTCCGCCTTGCCCACCGGCAGCAGTTGCGCTTTATCCTTGCGCCCGTTGCCCTCCACAATGCCGCGTGGGTAGCGAATGGCACTGGGGCCATCCAGCGTGAGCGCTGTCTTCATCATGTCGCTCAGCTCGTCCTCATTCCTGGGAGCCATGATGACCATCTCGGGAATGCCGCGGAGATAGGCAATATCAAACAGCCCGTGATGCGTGGGACCATCATCGCCGGACAGGCCGGCGCGATCCATGCAGAAGACCACGGGAAGCTTCTGCAGGCAGACATCATGCACGATGGGATCAAAGGCCCGCTGCAGGAACGTGGAGTAGATGGCGCAGACCGGCCGCATGCCCTGCGTTGCCAGACCGGCAGCAAAGATGACCGCATGCTCCTCGGCGATGCCAACATCGAAGTAGCGTTTGGGGTGGTGGGGGCGAAAGAGATCCAGTCCTGTGCCGTTGGGCATGGCCGCCGTAATGGCCACCACGCGCTCATCCTCATTGGCAAGCTCCACCAGGGTCTGGGCAAAGACCTCCGAGTACGTCACCTGACCGGCAGGCTTGGTCTCCCCGGTCTCCGGGTCATACGGTCCCAGGCCGTGGAATTTCTTCTGCTTGTCGAGGGCAGGCTGGAATCCCTTGCCCTTCTGCGTGAGCACGTGCAGCAGAACCGGCTTGTCTTCGCGCTTCAGAAACTCCAGCGTTTCAATCAGCAGCGGGAGGTTGTGGCCATCGATGGGTCCGTAATAGGTGAGGCCAAACTCCTCAAAGATCATGGAGGGCCAGAGCAGGCCTTTGGCAGCCTCTTCGGCCTTGCGCGCCACGTTGCGAACGGCCTTGCCACCCAGCCGCTGCAGCAGCCGCGCCGCCGAATCATGCAGATGCTTGTAGTGCTCGTTGGTGACAATGCGGTGGAAGTAGTTGGCAATGGCCCCGACATTGCGATCAATCGACCATTCGTTGTCATTCAGAATGACGATCATGCGGCGGGTCTGGGCGGCAATGTTGTTCAGCGCCTCATAGGAGATTCCGTTGGTGAAGGCGGCATCCCCGGCCACGGCAATGACATGATTGGATCCACCCTGCAAGTCGCGCGCAACCGCCATTCCCAAGGCGGAAGACAATGCGGTTCCGGCATGGCCCGCGCCAAAGGCGTCATGCTCGCTCTCGGTGCGCAGCATGAAGCCGTTCAGCCCGCCTGGCTGGCGAATGGTGGGAAACTGTTCCCGTCTTCCCGTCAGAAGCTTGTGGATGTAGGCCTGATGGCTGACATCCATGGTGATTTTGTCTTCCGGCGTCTGGAAGACACGGTGAAGCGCAATCGTGAGCTCAACGACGCCCAGGTTGGGTCCAAGGTGACCGCCCGTGCGCGAAAGGTTCTGGATCAGGTACTCGCGAATCTCCTGCGCCAGTACGTCCAGTTCCGACACCTTCAGCCGCTTCAGGTCCTCAGCCGAATTGATGGTTTCCAGGTAACTTGCCATACTTCCCTTTGCCGCTTCGGATGAGACGGCATATTTTCCCGTTACTTACGGGCTTGTGTGCCTGCATCGGCAGGCCACATCCTATCGAGTATAGCAAGCCGATGAATCGGGTATTTCCGCGATATCAAAGATTCCCAGCCCCCGGCATCCGGCGTCATCCTGCCCGATTTTCTCCGCCACTGGCGTCGGAGCGGAAATCCATGAGGCGACACCACCCCTTACGCGTGGGTGGGAAGGAGATGCAAATCGGTAACCTTGGCTTTAAGTTACCTTTTGTCCAAATGCGCCATGACGGTCCCACCGAAGTTGCAGAAAATTCATTCGGGAATTGGGAGATACTACATGCTGGGTAACTTTCCCCAATGTCCGCTGCTTCCACCATGTCGGCATCCTTTCAGCCACCTTCGGCTGCCAGTCCCCTTGCGCATCTGGATCGGTCCGGAACGCCGGTACTGGAAGAGATTCTGCATCTTGCCGCGATTCTATCCGGAGCGGACTATGCCTACATCGCCTGGCTGGACGGACCGGTTCTACGCTTTCGCGCCACCTGGGGATTCATGGCCGAGCAGCAGGCGGCGCTCTCCACGGCATGCTTCCGTACGCTGCATCAGAAGAAGCCACTGTTCCTTTCCAATGCAGCGGAGCATGAGCGTTTTGCCCCACGCGGCATTCCCCTGGAAAACACTGCATGGTGTGGCTCCTATATCGGCATTCCCCTGCCGGCGACGGTTCGCCCGGAGCAGAGTGGGCAGCTGACGGGAGCCAATGCTGCCGAACAACTGGTGGAGAACCCGATGGGCACGCTGGCCGTTCTGGCCGTGGAGCCCGGTCGATTCAGTTCGCATCAGGTTCCGCTGCTGTCGATGCTTGCGCATCAGGCAGTGGCGCAGGTGGAGCTGCTGCTGCAGGCCTCCACGCATCAGCAACTGGTGCGTGCCCGGCAGCGGCTGGAGTCGGCGCTTTCCGTCGAGCGCGCCTTCCTGACCACGACGCTTGAGGCCATCCCTTCGCAGGTGATTGTGCTGGATCATTCCGGCCGGATTCTGCGCTGGAATCGCGCCTGTGAATTGCTGACAGGAATCCCGCTGGAGCAGGGCATCGGCAAGCCAATGGTGGAAACGCTGATGACCGAACAGAATGCCTGGGGATGGGCCGCGGCAAAGATTCAAGAGTCTGCTGCGGGTCAGTTTGTCGGGCCCTATGAAAACTACTGGCACGGCTTCGATGGAGCGCCGCGCCGCGTGCAGTGGACGCTGCGTCCGCTGCCCGGCATGGTTCCGGGGCAGCCGCCGCAATTCCTGCTGCTGGCAGCGCAGGACATCACGGCACAACGTACCGCAGAGCTTGCCCTGCTTTCCACGGAAACCCGCTACCAGCACGTGGTGGAAAGCAGCGTCTCCTTCATCTTTATCACCACGCTCGACGGACGCCTGACATCGCTGAACTCGATCACGGCATCCAGCCTGGGCTACTCGGTGGAGGAGCTCGTCGGCAAGCCGCTGACGGAGATTCTGACCGAGGAAGGCAAGGCAAACTATGCCGAATGTCTGCGTGCCGTGCCGGAGTCCGGCGAGTTCCGGAGCATTATTCCCATGCGGCGCAAGGACGGAACCTCGCGCCGGATTGAGTTTTCCAGCCGACGCATGGACATTCCCGGCGTTCCCTCCTTCATCCTGACGCACGGCATGGATGTCACCGACCAGCTCGTCACCGAAGATGAGCTTCAGCTTGTCCGCCGGCAACAGCAGTTGATCCTTTCCGCTGTGGATGACGGCATCTACGGCATGGATCTGGAAGGTCGATTCACCTTTGTGAACCCTGCCGCAGCCCGCATGCTGGGCTTCAAGCCCGATCAGCTGATCGGCAAGCTGACGCATGAGACGATCCATCATCATCACGCCGACGGATCGATTCACTCCGCCTCCAACTGCTCGGTCCTGAATGCTCTCGAGCGCGGCGAACCGGTTCGCATTCGCGATGATGTTTTCTGGCGTGCCGACAATACCAGCTTCCCGGTGGAGTATTCCGCAAACCCCATCGTGGAAGACGGCAAGATCTCCGGCATGGTGGTCTCGTTCCAGGACGTTGCCGAACAGCGCCGGCTGGACCGCATGAAGGATGAATTCATCTCCACGGTGAGCCACGAACTGCGGACGCCGCTCACGTCGCTTCGCGCGTCGCTGGGGTTGATTGCCTCCGGATCGCTGGAGAAACGGCCGGAGAAGCAGAAGCAGATGATCGAAGTTGCGCTTTCCAACTCCGAACGCCTGATTCGGCTGGTGAATGACATTCTGGACTTTGACGCGGGAGAGCGCGAGGGCATGAGCCTGGACCGAAAGGTGATTCCGGCCATTGACCTGCTGCGCAGAGCCTCAGACATTGCGTACAACGAAGCGAATCGTGCCGGTATCGCCTTCCGCTTTGATGCTCCCGCCTTCACGGTGTATGCCGACGAGGAGCGAATCCTGCAGGTGGTCTCCGAACTCATCCATAACGCCATCCGATTCTCGCCCCCGCATACCGTGATTCGCCTGTCCGCCGAGAGCTTCTCATCCGATCAGGTGAAAATCACCGTTGCCGATCAGGGGCGCGGCATCGCGGAGGACAAGCTGGAATTCATCTTTGAACGATTCCGCCAGGGCGATGCCTCCGATACCCGTGCTCTGGGTGGCACGGGCATGGGACTTGCGCTCTGTCGTCAGATTATCCGTCAGCATGGCGGCCGAATCTGGGTGGACAGTGAAGTGGGCAAAGGCAGCAGCTTCCAGTTCACGCTGCCGGCCGGCTCCACGGCACCACCGGCAGAGTCGCCGGACAGCCGCAAATAGGCCCCTCGGCTGATACTCTATACAAGGCAATCGAATCCGCACCTGTTGCGTCTATCCGTAAGCACCATCTTGCGGTTGCGTACTATTCTGAGGAGTCATCGGGTGAAGCATCTTTCTTTCGTTCTTGTCGTCTTTTCGCTGTTTTCGACCGCCGCGCTCGGCCAGTTCTCCTCGTCTTCGTCCTCGCCCAGCAAGCCGCATTCCGCCATTCCGGCCCTGCCGGAAGCTCCAGAGCGGGTCAACCACTTTGACCTTGCCGCCAATTTTGCCTTTTCCTCCGCGAACCAGGTGAAAAGCGCGTCCTCGCTCATCGGCGGCGCTGTTGCCCTGGATGGAAAGATCAAGCCCTGGTTCGGCGGCACGGCCGATTTTGGCTACTACGGCATGGGGCATGGACTGGTTCAGCCCACCATGTACACGATGCTCGCCGGTCCGGCATTCTTTCTGAATCAGGATCGCTATGAAGCGTTCTTTCATGTGATGTTTGGCCTTGCCCACACGGGCAACGTGGGAGCCACGCCGAATCTGGCCTATGCCTACGCAATCGGCGGCGGCATGCAGTACGACCTGAACAAGCGAATTGCCGTGCGGGCCTCCGGAGATGCGATCTTCTCCGCATTCGCCATTGATCCCAACCATCTTGGCTACTCCCAGAACATGCGCGTCAACCCGCGTGCCACCGTCGGCGTTGCCTACCATTTCTAAAGAGCAGATGAACCATCCCTGTACGCAAATTTGAGCAGATGCAGGGATGCTCTGCTTGACACCGATCGGATGCCGAACCTCGAGTTCAGCTCCCGCTCGATAAGTCGTTTCCCTGACATTCAAAACCATTTCCCTGCCAATCTCTGCAGGATGAAATTGGATATGTCGAATCGCTTGCCTTGCTTCCTGCCCGAATCGACGACACCCTGCCTGCTCGGGGCAATGGTGCGGCAAGCCGCCTAAGCTATGTCTAGCAGAAGCAAAGTAGCCCACACGCCTGCCCCTACTTTCCATCAGGCATACGAATCCTTATCTCTTCGGCGCAGAAGATCCACTCCGGATAACACTCAAGAGTCTGGAATCTACCTTGTCTGCGAGACGCATAGGTGGAGCTGGATCACTCGGACAGCGATGGAAAGCTGACGACAGCAATCGATTGACTACCCGTGAGAGACGATTCCGTAAATGTATTTGCCGTCAGCTTGCCATTCGACTTGAGCCACACGGAGCCTGCGTTCTGCCGTTTGCTGGTCCTCATACTCTCCATGCGGTGTTGGCACGCCGTTGGGAAAGACATCGAATGACCACTTTCCATCTTCTCGTTGATATACGTTCGACGGAGCTGAGTCTCTCACTTCCATGCGCACAGCATAGCTGAACCCACACGCATGTCCAATGCAAAGCAAATGGGGTGACCTCGCGGTCACCCCATTCTTGTTGCCTCCCGAAGTGTAGCAGTGGATCAGAAGTAGAACTTCCCAGCCAGCTGCACAGCGCGTCCCGGAGAAGGATCGCCGTTCGCATCAGCAGTCTGCTTCACGCTGGTCACCTGACCGAAGGTCGGGCTGGTGAAGGTTCCAGACGGCCCTGCGAAGTTCGCATGGTTGAAGACGTTGAAGCCTTCCAGGCGAAGCTGCACATAGCGTGTGGTGTTCGAGCCGAAGTGAATATTCTTCGTAACGCTCAGGTTGGTGTAGTTGAAGCCAGGGCCATGGAAGAAGTTACGGCTGGTGTTGCCGAAGGTTCCCAGAGGCTCCGGAGAGAAGGACGTCGTGTCAAAGTACTGATGGCTTGCCGTGGCGCGCGGGTTGTGCGTACCAATATGGAAGCTCGAGGTCTGCGGAACATCGCCGCAACCAAAGTAGCTCAGCGCATCGCACCAGTAGGAGCGCTGCGTACCCATGTTGATGCCAACCGGGAAGCCCGCCTGGAATGCACTTACGCCGCTGATACCCCAGCCGCTCAGTGTCTCCCGAACGATCGGGTTGTTGTTCATGAAGTGGACGGTGGGAACCACGTAGACGTAGGTCAGTGCAAGGCGCTGACGAGCGTCAAAGTCCGAGGATCCATAGTTCAGATACTGGAAACCCGGGGTGTAGTTGTAGACGCGACCGGCTCCACCCGTAGAACTTTCGTAACCCGAACCGTTATCCAATGCATGCGAGTAGGTGTAGGCTGCGGTGAACTGGAAGCCGTGCTTCAGGGCCTGCTGCACGCTGGCCTGGAAGGAGTTGTAGTTTGCACTGCCCTCGGACTCCTGACGGGCAACCGAGGTGTACCACGGCAGACCGTTGGGAAGCGAAGGAATTGCGCCACCACCGGTTCCGGGGACGATCGCAGGATCGGAAGTGTACTGCGGGTAGAAGAGGTGAATGTAGTACGGATCGGCGGCACAGCCAGGATTTGCCAAGCAGGCTGCGTGTCCAGCAGCGGTGATGTAGTCGCCTTCATGCCAGCTGGCCAGACGATGGGAGACCGAACCCACATACCCAATCTGCACGAGTGTGGAGCTGCCGAAGAGCCGCTGCACGTTCAGGTTGTAGTTGTAGGTGTAGGGCACATTGTAGTTGGGCGTGAAGGTTGAAATACCCAACTCGTTGTAAATGTTCCAGTTAACCGTGCCACCAGCGCTGGGGGTTGTGTACGGGAAGGGATTGGTTTCCGAACCATTGCCTGCAACATCGGTGTAGGGGTTTGCAAAACCCGGGCTTCCGCCAAAGTCAGCTGCACCATGCGAGATGTAGAAGACCGGAGGATCGACCAGGTTCTGCAACGACTGCTCTTCCTGATCGCGGTTGAAGTACACGCCAAAGGCGCCGCGGATAGAAAGGGCATGATCGCCGACCAGCTTGGACGGACCGTTGGAGGGAGACCATGCAAAGCCTAGACGCGGCGCAAAATGGTTCCACCGGGTGGGGATGCCGCCAGCCTCATTACAACCGGGATCGCCATTGTAGGTCAGTCCTGGAGGGCCACCGGCGAAGACCTTGGACTGGGTATTGCTGTTGGACCAGCAAACGATGCCAAGTCCGTTGAACTGCTTGTTCTGGTTCGGGCCTTCCACATCCCAGGCAAGGCCGTAGTTGAAGGTGAAGTCCGGAGTTACGCGCCAGCTATCCTGTGCGTACGCATAGGCTTCCAGCGCAATCACGTCAACAAAGCCATCGTTGGCCTGTTCATACTGGTCCGGAATACCCAGCACGAAGTCGATGAGCGGGTCACCCGAGCTGTATTGGCCGCCACCGTTGTAGGAGTAATATCCGTTGTTCAGGTAGCCGAAGGGATTGTGTACCCGGAACTGCTCGTAGAGTCCGCCGAACTTCAGCGTGTGGTTGCCACGCGTCCAGGTGAGGTCGTCGCGGTAATCCAGGTTGGTATCCGTACGGGGTTGAGGACCTTCGAAGCTGTTTCCGAGAGCGAAGTAGCTGCCGATACCCATATAAGGCACGCCAGCCTCAGAGAGCTGCGGATTGATGGAAAAGCCCAAAGATGTTGGCTGGGTAATCTGTGCAGGAATCACGGCCGGGAAGTTGTTGCGGAAGTAGCCGGCACTGACCTGGTTGATCAGATTGGCATTGAAGGTGTGAGTATAGGCAGCGCTGAAGATCTTGTAGTGATCTGCCTGAATCGCTCCGAAGCCGGGGAAGCTGGCGCCGCCAAAGGAAAGAGTGCTCGTCGCCGGAGCGGACATGAAGATCGTGGACGCCCACAGCGAATCATTCGGGCTGATTGTGTAGTCGATGCGCACAATGCCCTGATCCTGAGCCGCTGTGTTCAGAGCGTTGAACGTGTAGAGATTGCCAGCCGTGTTGGCCGTCGGAACATAGGTCTGGATCAGCTTGGCCGCCAGCGGATTCCAGCTGGAGGTGGGGATGTTGATATTCCCGTTGTTCTGTGCGAGACACTTATTCCAGCTTTCACCTGCGGGGCAGGAGCCGACTGCGAAAGGAAGCGGATTGTTGGTCAAGCCCTGGCTATTGGGCGCATTCCCATTCGCGTAGTTTGGATCAGATGTAAAGTTACCTGCGAACTGTGCGGTGCTCAGGGTTGAGTTCACAACTGTCCCAGCGGTGCGATTGCGCAGACCCTGATAGGCCGCGAAGAAAAAGAGCCTGTTCTTGAGAACCGGGCCACCCAGCGTGCCGCCATACAGATTCTGATGGAAGACGGGACGAACCTGGGAGAAGTAGTTGCCATTGTTCAGGAAGGTGTCGCGATAGAACTCGAAACCGCTGCCATGGAACTCATTGGTACCGCTCTTGATGACCTGGTTGACCACAGCGCCGGAGTTACGGGCATATTCCGGGTTCATCGTGCTGGTTTCGGTGTTCTGCTCCTGCAGTGCGTCGGGGTTGATGGAAAGCCCCTCGCTCTGCAACGGGCCATCGTTGATATCGACGCCGTCGGCCATGTAGCTGTTCTGCGGGGTCTGGCTGCCGTTGCTGGAGTAGCTGCCGAAACGGTCCGAGGACTCCACCACACCCGGCTGGAACTTCTGCAGGCCGGAGGCATCTCGACCCTCCAGCGGAACTCCTTCAATCTGGGTTGCGGTGGCAACCTGCTCGAGCTGGGTGTTCTGCGTTTCCACCTGCAGAGCCGTGGCGGAAACTGCTACCGTCTGGCTGGCCGTACCCACCTGAAGCCGTGCATTGGTCTCCCAGTTTGCAGCCACGGAGAGCGTGATGCCCTTGGCCGAAAACGTCTGGAAGCCGCTGGCGTCAACGGTCACCGAGTAGGGTCCACCCGGCTGCAGCAGCGAGATGACGTAGTATCCGCTCGCATTGGTCTTTCCGCGGGTGGTGACTCCGGTCGATGTGTTCACCACGGTAACGTTGGCGTTCGGGACCACCGCGCCGGACGAATCGGTCACGGTGCCGTGAATCGTCGAATTGAGAAGTGTGAAAACCCATACTCTTGTTCGTTTTTCGGGGGCCTGCAGTCCTCCGGAAAAGCAAATCCAGCAGGCACATCCCTGAACGTTTTGTAATAGGCAATTTTCAGGCCTCTCTGCGCGGTACGTAGAAGATATTTTATGTCTATTGATTTGAAGGTTTTAGAACATATACTCGCCACACATTCCATGACGCCTCTATGAAAAACAGAAAAATGATTCGTGAAATCTCTAAAAAGATAGAGGCTGGACGTTTGCATGCCGATTTGGAACAAGGAATGACCGGCTACCGGATGTGCCGGGGGTGGGACTAGCGACGCAAAGACTCTGCCGCATCGATGCAGCCGTGCAGCAGTTCTTCTGCCTGCTGCACCAGCGCCTGCGCCTCAGCCAGATAGGCCGGCGCCTGCTGACAGAATGCCGTAACTGCTTCAGAATCTTCCATCAACAGGGTTGCGGCACCGGCGGCTGCTGCGGCGATCCCCCAACGGCGATGTCCGGTGGCCAGCAGCGCTCCGGCGGCCAGAAATGCACCCGCGGCCAGATAGTGATTCCAGTTTTCGCGGGATTCCGTTTCCGGATGTGCAGAGCGGGGCGGGACAGGCGTGGTGCGACCGGCGGCTTCAGGCCGGGGTGGGTTGACGGGAATGGGGCCGGAATAGGATTCGCGAGAGACATCGGCCGCGTCCGGCCGTCGCGGCTGAAAGCTCTGCGGCACGGTGTATGTCTCCGGAATGGGTACGGCAACCATCGTTTCTATTCCTTTGTGGCGCACAGCAACTGGCCTGCGCCGTTAATCCAGATCAAAATCGCGGAGCGGCTTGCCGGCAGGCGCATCCTTGGCCTTGCGCATGGCCTCGGCAAAGCGCTTTTCCAGCAGGTCCTCTTTGTTCTTTTCCGCTTCCAGGGACTGCCGGAAGATGGATTCCTTGCGATCGTCCTGCTCGCGCATGGCGCGGGCAGCTGTCTCCAAATCCTCAAAGGTGCGCTTGCGTGGTGCCGGCGTATGGCTGACGACAAGGCGCGTTTCGGTATCAATGCGCAGGACCGCACCGCAGTCCGGACATGCGACATCGATCAGCGTGGATTTGGGCTGAGCCGTCATCTCACCTCGATTGTATGGAGAAATGCCCGCCGATGCAGAGGGCAGTCTGCAGGAGTTTGGTGATCCGTTATCTCTTCAGTAAACCCCGAATGCGCCGCTCGAATGACTGAAATTCGCCACAACCGGCTTGTGGCCTGCGGGCAGGCACAAAAAAACAGGACGCAGCCGGAGCTGCGTCCTGCCCTATCAGAAAACAGTTCAGGAAGCGGGGTTCTCTGCGCTGGCCAGCCTGGCCTGTGCCTCTTCCAGCACATGGTTGGCTGCGTCATAGGCTTCCGCATCATCTCCGGCTGCGTTCCACAGGCTGTGGGCATGCTCCAACTGTTGCCGGGCTGCGTCCACGTCAATGGCGGCAGGAGCGACGGCATCATTGGCCAGGATGGTTACGCGATTGGGAAGCACCTCGACAAACCCCCAGCTCACGTTCCAGCGGGTGGTCTCCAGCGTGGATCCCTGAAGCGTGACGTCTCCGGCTCCGAGTTCGGCCACCAGAGGTGCATGCCCGGGCAGCACCTCGATGCGACCGGTGCGCGAGGGAAGATCCACCGACGCGGCAGTCGTATCGAAGAGTATGCGTTCCGGAGTCACCAGCGTGACCTGCAGTTGAGTATCGGTTGCCATTTCCCTGCCCTCAGGCTGTCGCCTTCATCTTTTCTGCCGTCTCCAGCACTTCGTCAATCGTGCCCTTCATGTAGAAGGCCTGCTCCGGCACATCGTCATGCTTGCCTTCGATGATCTCCTTGAAGGAGCGGACGGTATCGGCGATCTTGCAGTAGCGACCCGGGATGCCGGTGAACTGCTCGGCCACATGGAAGGGCTGCGAGAGGAACTTCTGCACCTTGCGTGCGCGTGCCACGGTGATCTTGTCCTCGTCGGAAAGCTCGTCGATGCCGAGAATGGCGATGATATCCTGCAGATCCTTGTAGCGCTGCAGGATGCGCTTGACGCCCTGCGCCACATCGTAGTGCTCCTGCCCAACGACGCGCGGGGTAAGAATGCGCGAGTTCGAGGCCAGCGGATCGACGGCAGGATAGATGCCGAGTTCGGAAAGCGGGCGGCTGAGCACGGTGGTTGCGTCCAGGTGGGCAAAGGTGGTTGCCGGAGCCGGATCGGTCAGATCGTCCGCCGGCACATAGACGGCCTGCACCGAGGTGACCGAACCCTTGCGCGTGGAGGTGATGCGCTCCTGCAACTCGCCCATTTCGGTGGCCAGGTTGGGCTGGTATCCGACGGCCGAAGGCATACGTCCCAGCAGCGTGGAAACCTCGGAACCGGCCTGCGTGAAGCGGAAGATGTTGTCGATGAACAGCAGCGTGTCCGCGCCTTCCTCATCGCGGAAGTGCTCGGCGACGGTGAGTGCCGTCAGCGCCACGCGCAGACGCGCTCCGGGTGGCTCGGTCATCTGGCCATAGATCAGCGCGGCCTTGGAGTTGGCCGGATCGCCCGGCTTGATGACTCCGGACTCCGACATTTCCAGCCAGAGATCGTTGCCTTCACGGGTACGCTCGCCCACGCCGGCAAAGACCGAATAGCCGCCGTGATTCTTGGCCACGTTGTTGATCAGCTCCATGATGACGACGGTCTTGCCGACGCCGGCGCCACCAAAGAGACCGATCTTGCCGCCCTTCAAAAAGGGCTGGATCAGATCGATGACCTTGATGCCGGTTTCAAACATCTCCTCCCGCGTCGACTGCTCATCAAAGGCAGGCGCCGCGCGATGGATGGGCTTGCGCAGCTTTTCGCCCACAGGGCCAAGCTCATCGACAGGCTCACCGATCACGTTCAGCACGCGACCGAGAGTCTCGCGCCCGACGGGAGCCGTGATGGGTGCGCCGAGGTCATGCGCATTCATGCCGCGCACCATGCCGTCGGTGGCCGTCATGGCCACGGTACGCACACGGCCCTCGCCCAGATGCTGCTGCACCTCGAGAATGACGTCGATGGGAGTCGGGACGTCGAAGCCTTCGCTGGTCACGCGCAGTGCCTGATAAATCGGCGGCATATGCGCTTCTTCGAACTGCACATCCACTGCAGGTCCGGAGATCTGAATCACTTTGCCAATGTTGTTTGCCATAAAAATGCCTTCCGTTCGATCAGAGCGCTGCTGCGCCGCTTACGATTTCAATGATTTCCTTGGTGATGGCTGCCTGACGCACACGGTTCATGTAGAGCGTGAGCGAGTCAATCATCTCGGATGCGTTGTTGGTGGCTGCATCCATGGCCGTCATGCGCGCGGCATGCTCGGCTGCCACCGACTCCGCCAGGGAGTGAAAGAGCATCGCCGCCACATACGAGGGCAGCAGGCCGTTCAACAGCTCCGTGGCCGGCTGCTCATAGATGTAGTCCACATCGGAGGTGCCAAAGCGCGCAGCTTCCTCGTCGGCCTCGCTGGTATCCTCCGCAAACGGAGAAATACCCGCCTCCGCAGCAACGGTTGCGGCATATTGCCGCTCCTCTGCGGTTTGCTCCGTGGCGCCCACGATGACGTGACTTCCCGGCTCAATCAGCGGCAACAGGCGCTCGGTGACAACCCGCTGCTGGATCACGGATTTGAACTCGTTGTAGACGACGTAGCAGGCGTCGATTTCCGCGTGGGTGTAGCGCCGGATGATCTCCTCCGCCAGCTCGCGAACAACGCGATGGTTCAGCTTTTCCAGCAGTCCTGGATGGTCGCCGACCACTTCAATCCGCGATTTGCGGCGGCGCACATGATGCGTCAGCGGAGATCCATCCGCTGGATTTTCCGACTGCACGACATCGTGCGTGGCCACACCGTAACGACGGCGCATCTGGTCCCGCGCCTTGCGGCCGATTGCCTCAATATCCACTTCCTTGTCTTCACAGAGGGCAAGAAACTGGTGGCTGGCCTTGAGGATGTTGGTATTGAATGCTCCGGCAAATCCCTTGTCGCCGCTGATGATGACCAGCAGAATGCGCTTTTCCGGGCGTACGGCAAAAAGCGGATGACGCAGGTTGCCTGTCTCCGGATCGAGCACCTCGATGCGGCGCTTGAGGGAAGCCAGCACGCTGGCAATCCGTTGCGCGTACGGCCGCGCCGCCAGCGCACGATCCTGGGCGCGACGGAGCTTGGCCGCCGAGACCATTTTCATCGCGCGGGTGATCTGCCGCGTGCTTTTGACGCTTCGGATGCGTCGTCGAAGATCCAGTACGTTCGCCATGCTTTACGCCGTTGCCGCCTTCGCAGCCTGGTAGTTGGCCGAGTATTCCTTCAACGCGGCATGCACCCGCGCCTTGATCTCATCGTCCAGCTGCTTCTTGCTGCCGAGGTCGGCAAGCAGAGCCGTCTGTGCCGTATCCAGATAGCGCAGAAGCCCGTCTTCAAAGGCGCGAATCTCTTCGACGGGAATCGGATCGAGGTAGCCCTGGGTTCCGGCAAAGAGGACAAAGACCTGCTGCTGCCAGGTGAGCGGCTGGAACTGCGGCTGCTTCAGCAGCTCCGTCAGGCGCTGGCCGCGGCTGAGCTGCTTCAGCGTCAGCGGATCAAGATCGGAACCAAACTGCGCAAAGGCTGCCAGTTCGCGATACTGTGCCAGATCGAGCTTCAGCGTGGAGCCCACCTGCTTGGTGGCCTTGATGGCCGCCGAGAAGCCGACGCGGCTGACCGACAGACCCACGTTCACTGCAGGACGGATGCCGGAGTTGAACAGGTCGGTTTCCAGGAAGATCTGACCATCCGTGATCGAAATCACGTTGGTGGGAATGTAGGCGGAGACGTCGCCGGCCTGCGTTTCCACAACAGGCAGCGCCGTCAACGAACCGCCGCCATTCTTCTCGCTCATCTTGGACGAGCGCTCCAGCAGGCGCGAGTGGAGATAGAAGACATCGCCCGGATAGGCTTCGCGACCCGGAGGACGACGGAGCAGCAGGGAGATTTCGCGATAGGCCATGGCGTGCTTGGACAGATCGTCATAGATCACCAGCGCGTGGCGGCCTGTATCGCGGAAGTACTCGCCCATGGCGGTGGCCGCGTAGGGAGCCAGATAGAGCAGCGGTGCCGGCTCCGAGGCCGAGGCGGCAACGATGATCGTGTGACCCATGGCGCCGGCTTCGGTCAGCGTCTGCACCACCTGTGCAATCGACGAGCGCTTCTGACCGATCGCGCAGTAGATGCAGATCAGGTTGTTCTTGGCGTTGTTGATGATGGTGTCAATGGCAACTGCCGTCTTGCCGGTCTGTCGATCTCCGATGATGAGTTCGCGCTGGCCACGGCCAATCGGAATCATGGAGTCAATCGCCTTGATGCCGGTCGCCATGGGCTCACGCACCGGCTGACGGTCGATGATGCCCGGAGCGAGCCGCTCCACCGGCAGCGATGCAGCGGCCTGGATGGGCCCCTTGCCATCGATGGGAGCGCCCAGCGCATTGACCACACGGCCAATCATGCCCTCGCCCACCGGCACGCTGAGAATCTTGCCCGTCCGGCGCA
This sequence comes from Acidobacteriota bacterium, assembly GCA_021804965.1. GTDB lineage: Bacteria > Acidobacteriota > Terriglobia > Terriglobales > Acidobacteriaceae > Acidicapsa. Next base: position 7,591 of record JAJZGG010000030.1, on the reverse strand, counting down.
CGGTGTCGCCTTCGGAAAGCTCGGTGTAGTCGCCAAGCAGCACGGCGCCCACCTGATCCTCTTCGAGGTTCATGGCAAGGCCGGCAACATCGTGCGGGAAGGCAAGAAGTTCGCCTGCCATCACCTTGTCAAGGCCGTGAATGCGGGCAATGCCATCGCCGAGGGAAATGATCGAGCCAACCTCATCCACGCGCATCTTCGCGTCGTAGTTGGCGATCTGTTCGCGGAGTATCTTCGAGATTTCGTCTGCCTGAATGGGCACCATGCTGCTCTTCCTGTTCTTTGAGCTTCCCCCTGCGGGGTGCTGACTGCAAAATTCAATCTTCCTGCCAGGCTCTGCCGCGCAGCTATTGCGCGTTCAGCGCCTCCTTCAATCGGTGGACGCGCCCGAGCAACGAACCGTCATAGACGGCCGAACCCACGCGCACAACCACCCCACCCAAAATTGCCGGATCCGTTCGGAACGAGGCGCGGATCTTTGCCCCGGCCAACCCGGATACTTTTTCCACCAGACGCTCCCGATCCGCGGCGTCCAGCTCACGGGCGGTCAGAATGTCGGCTTCCGCCACACCCTGCCGCGACTGCCACCAGGAACGGAAGGTGGAAACCACCTCATCCAAAGCCGCAATCCGTCCATGATCAATGAGTACGGCAACCAGATTGCGCACGATCGGCAGCAACTGCAACGAAGCGCTGAGCCGGTCCAGCACAGCCAGCTTCTGCTCGGACGGAACAGAGGGATCGGCCATGACCTCGCGCAACTCCGGACTGGAGGCCCAAGCGGCCATCAATCCGTCCAACTGGGACTCAATCTGGGCATCGGTCACGCCGGCAGCCACCAGAACGTCAGCAAAAGCCCGCGCATAACGGGCAGCAAAGAGCGACATCAGTTCCTGCCTCCGTTTCCGGTGCTGCGTACAAAGTCATCGATCAGCGCGCGATCCTGCTCGGCTGAGATGGCCAGCCCAGAAACCGCCTTCTCAATCGCCAGGTTGGCCGCAAACAGTCGCAACTCCCGCTGCGCCTGCGCCGCCGCACTGTCAATCTCCTGTCCGGCAGCAGCAAGAATCCGCGCTGCTTCTTCCTGCACGGCACTCCGATGGCGGGCCTCGTCGGCCTCCATCTCCTGCGCCACCTGACGGCGAATCGACTCAATCTCCGAGCCGAGGTCGCCCAGCTGCGCCTTGAGCGCCGCCAGCTGCTGGTTGGCCTGTTCGGTTGCCTTGCGCGTGGAGTCAAACTCTTCCCGCAACTGCTGCTTACGACGGCGCAGGACGCCGGGAAGGATGCGCGCCAGCGGAATGAGAATCGCCAGGGCAAGGATCAGGAAGTTGATTGCTTCAAAGGTCCGGGCAGCGGTCTCGGTGCTGGTGTGAAACGAATGGGCAATCCAGCGAACGGTGGCCGAGTGCCGGTAGACATCGTTGGGATCTTCTTCTGCTGCAGGAGCGGCATGGCTGGCCTGAGCTCCGGCGGCTGCCGCAGGGGCGGGATTCTCCGCAGCCTGCGCACGGGCAGGGACGGCAGCAGTAAAGACCGCAAGCAGCATCCAGGATGCCAGAACCAGCAGAGAAAGTCGGCCTTTGCGAGAGCGGGAAGACACGAGAGCAGTCATTAGCGGACACCTCCCGCCGAAGCCGACTCCGGCAGAATGGCACGAACCACCTGCATGGCAAGCTCATCGGCGCTGGCCAGCAGAGACTGCCGAGCCGATGCCACTTCCGCAGAAAGTGCGGCGCGGGCGCGCTCCACGCGAATGGCAGCCTGATCCCGTGCATCGGCCAGGGCAGCTTCGCGCTCGGAGGCCCACTGCTGCAGCTTCTGTTCCCGAGCCCGGAAGATCTCTGCGCGAGCCTGCCGCAACTGCTCGGCATAGTCGGCTGCGCGTGCCTCGGCCTCAGCAATGGCCTTCTGCGCATCTTCCACGGCTCCCAGCGTACGGGCGCGGCGCTCAGCCAGCGTCCTGCGCAGCGGGGTATGAACCAGAATCTGATACGCGATCACGAGAAAGAGAAAAAGAAGAAGCGTCGGCACTGAACCGAGTAAAAGCGCACCGACCTGAAGGATGATTTCCTGCATGAAAAATGTCGACCTTCCGATTCAAGCCAAGGTTCCATCAGGGAACGTTCTGTTGTAACAAGCTGGAAGTGCCCTGTCAACACAGAGATACCCGCAGAAGCGCAGGCAGAGGGTTCGCGAGCACCAGAATCGGGGCTACTCTGCGAATTTCTGTTGCGTTTCCCTGAAATCGGCTTATGCTTAGAGTATCACCTAGACCCGGTTCTGGGTCCAGCGGGCTGCGGAAATTCGGGAAAGCACCTCCACTCCCATTTTTCGCAGCCCACCTTATTTCCCACCGTATTTCCCATCGTATTTTCTGGAAAAATCCAACCCTTTCTGCGTAGGCATAGGGGCAGCCTGTTCGGAGTTCCTGCCGCCGGCGGGGTACGCGCTTCGTTACGCTTCGGAGCCACTGGAATCTTCCCGCATGGGCTTCCTGGATTTGGCCAGCCACCCCAGAAGCGAGGCCGGAGCACGCACCCGCACATGCACCCGGTCGCCCACATATTCGCGGCTGAGGATGACGGCTCCGGCTTCCAGGGCGGCGAGTGCGGCTCCCTCTGCCTGGCCCATTTCCAGCTCTGTCTCCTGAATGGGATCGCTGGTCAGGGCGGCATCGATTGCCTCCAGCAACGCCGGCATCCCTGCTCCCGTCCGCGCCGATACCGTGACCGCACGAGGAGGGCATTCGCGGTCAGTCCGGGCCGCCTCTATCCGGACTTCCTCTGTCGGGGCCTCGTCATGCAGGGCCTCGTCAATGTGGGCCTGCGGCACAAGGTCTGCCTTGTTCCACACCTCAATACGGGGAATATCGAGAGCACCCAGTTCGCCCAGAACCCGTTCCACCTGCGCCTTCTGTTCCAGAAAATCCGGCGAGGACAGGTCCCGGACATGGAGCAGCAGTTCTGCCTGTTCCACCTCTTCCAACGTGGCTCGAAAGCTGGTGACCAGCATATGCGGCAGGTTTCGAATGAAGCCGACTGTGTCGGAAAGCAGGACGCGCCGGCGGCTGGGCAGCTCGATGGCCCGCAGCTTGGGATCGAGCGTGGCAAACATGCGCGAGGAGGCCAGCACATCGGCTCCGGTCAGCTGGCGGAAGAGCGTACTTTTGCCCGCATTGGTATAGCCCACCAGCGCAACGGTGGGTACCGGGACTGCCTCCCTGCGCTGACGCTGCTGCCGACGCACGCGGCGCACATCCTCCAACTGCCTGCGAAGATGCACCAGCCTGCGCTGAATTCTTCGCCGATCCATCTCCAACTGCGTTTCGCCCGGGCCACGCGTGCCAATGCCGCCGCCGAGCTGCGACATCATGCGTCCCTGCCCGGCCAGCCGGGGCAGCAGATACTCCAGCTGCGCGCACTCCACCTGCAGATGCCCTTCCCGCGTCCGGGCACGACTGGCAAAGATATCCAGAATCAGCTGCGTGCGGTCCAGCACCCGGCACTGCAACAGCTTCTCCAGGTTTCGGAACTGCGTGGGCGTCAGTTCATGATCGAAGAGCACCAGATCGGCGGCGTAACGCTGCACCATGCCGCGAATCTCCTCCACCTTGCCGGCACCAATCAGGGTTGCCGCATCCGGCTGAGGACGGCGCTGCGTGACTTCGGCGACGATCTCCGCCCCGGCACTCAGAACCAATTCGCGGAATTCCGCCAGAAGCTCGCTGCCCGCAAACGGACGCGAGGCATCTGCGGATTCCTGCGCCGACTTCTCCTGCTGCGCTGCGGGCAGGGACGGCAGAGGCGAAGGATCCGCAACAACTGACTCCGAATCGTCCTCGGTTGTGTTGTGAGAGGCCTGCATCTCTGCGGCCGCGCGTGCGCGTTGCGCTGCTGGAAGCTGCGCAGCTGTGCGCCGGGAAATCTCGAGTCCAACCAGAATGGCACGTTCCGTGATGGAACTTTTCTGGATGTCATGTTCCGTCATAGCCCCACCCGTACTTGTGGATGCCCATCAGCAAGTCGAACTGACAGGCAGGCGCTATACAGAAAATGATCCCTGAGACATCGCAATCTCTGCCATCCGTCGTGCACGGTGACCGATGCCGACTTCCGCATCAGTTATGGCTGGCTTGCGTTCCTGGTGCCACGGGGGGTGCGGCAGAGGCAACAGCGGGACGATGGTCTCCGCCATGCATGACCGTGCGGTTGCTCACCACGGTGGAAATGGCATGCTTGAAGATCAACTGTTCCTGATTGTTGTTCTCCAGCAGCACCGAATACTTGTCAAAGGAGCGGATGCGGCCCGTGAGCTTGACGCCGCTGACAAGATAAATCGTGATGGGGGTTTTATCCTTGCGAACGGTATTCAGGAACGTATCCTGAATGTTCTGTGCCGGCTTGTTTTCCATGTGCCGATCTCCTGTCTTGAAATTGGACTGCATATGTGCACCGTGGGTTGACCTGATTGCTGTAAATCCGTCACCTGTTACAAGAGAGTGCGCGGAGACGAAGCTTGTTGCAGGAAGCAAAATCCTGCTGCATGCGGTAACACAAACACTATAGGCGGTAACCCCGGCGGCAAACAAGGCACCCGGCCCGAACCGGAGTTGAAATCTCACGATCTTTTCATCCAGTCGCATCCGATTGCCAGTGGAGTCGGTCGCCTGTCGGGACTGTTCTAAGATGGACTTACGGGGAATCCGGGCCATATTCTTCCCCGCGATCTTTGGCCGCTGCTTCCAAAAGAACCCCGGTGTTGGATCAGCAGCATGCACCGAATTCCTGCCCCGCGAGCCTGCCCCTGATGACCGAATCCAAGCACTCCACTCTTCGAAGCCCTGCCGTTCCCATGATCGATCTGGAGCGGCAATATGCACCGCTGCGCCAGGAATTGATGGAGGCTCTGGGCCATGTCATTGATCGCAGACAGTTCATCCTGGGCGAGCCGGTCGCCCAGTTTGAAGCTGCAGCCGCCAGGCATCTCGGCGTGCACGCAACGATTGGATGCTCCTCGGGAACCGATGCGCTCTGGCTGGCTCTGGCGGCCTGCGGCATCGGGCCCGGCGATGCCGTCATCACCACGCCCTTCAGCTTCTTTGCCTCGGTCAGCGCCATCCTCCGCGCTGGCGCCCGCCCCTTGCTGGCGGATATCGATCCGGCAAGTTTTCATCTCTCTCCGAGCGCAGTGGCCCAGGTTCTGCAGCACTCTTCGCACGCGGCATCGGTGCGTGCGCTGCTGCCGGTGCATCTCTATGGGCAGTGCGTCGATTGGGAGGGCTTTGCCGAGCTTGCCCGGAAGCACAATCTGCTGCTGATCGAAGACGCCGCGCAGGCCTGGGGAGCGCGTCACCACGGCATCCATGCCGGAGGGCTTGGCGATATGGCCGCCTTCAGCTTCTATCCCACGAAAAACCTGAGTGCTGCCGGGGATGCCGGACTGGTATCCACGCAGCAGGAGAAGCTGGCAGAGCGCGCCCGCGCCCTGCGGCAGCATGGCATGCGCGTCCGTTACCACCACGATGAAGTGGGCTGGAACGCGCGCATGGATGGCTTTCAGGGAGCGATTCTGCACGTCAAGCTGCGCTACATCGAACAGTGGAACGACGCCCGGCGCAGCGCAGCCGCGCGTTACCATCAGCTCTTCCAAAATGCAGGACTGGCCGAGTCAGGCCCCTATCCCGGCCAAGGCGTGGTGCTGCCGCAGGAAGAAGCAGGCAACTTCCATGTCTGGCACCAGTATGTGATTCGCACTGCCCGCAGGGACGCGCTGCGCAGCTTTCTGGCAACGCGGGAGATCGGCTCGGAGGTGTACTATCCGATTCCGCTCCATCTGCAGAAAGCTCTGACAACTTTGGGATATGGCGAAGGGAGCTTCCCGGAGTCGGAACGCGCTGCGCGGGAAGTGCTGGCACTGCCCATATTCCCGGAGATTACCGTCGAAGAGCAGCAGACGGTGGTCGATGCCATCGCCGAGTTTCTGAGCAGCCCGGACAGGTAAGGTCCAGCCCCGTAAGATACAACCTGCTGAGACCCAGCCCGGCAAGACCCAGCCCGACAAGACGGGAGCCTGTCAGGCACTGCCCTGTTCCGTCAGCAGGAAATCCATCTTTGGCTTGGGCACATCCGCACGGAAGCAATGCGAAATGCAGGTGCGGCCGTCAGCGGCGCGCATGCTCGTGGGCATGTTTGCGCGCAGTGTGGGCAGTGGACTGATCCGCAGGTGCACCGGACTTGCGGGTCTCGATCGGATCCTGATCCGCCCCGGTACGACGGAGGATGTTGCCTTCCAGCCGAAAGCTCACGGTGCGCGTCGATTGCGGATGCGCAATCCCGGTTGCCGGATCGATGACGGCACCGGCAGCACCGGCAATGCGGAAGTGAAAGGCCGGGTAGGATTGGCCGTCCGCCACTTCATGCGTCATGGTAACCGGCAGAAAGCCTTGAAATCCACGCAGCCGGTAGGCGGTTTCATAACGATGGTGATTCAGGCTCCAGGTAAAGACGCGAATCTGATCAAAGTCATACGGAAGACCACTCTGCGGGGGAGCGAGCAGGACGAGATACTCGGTCTCCGGCTTGGGTATTGCCGGTGCGGTCGGCTGCGCGTCCGCGTCTGCTGAGACTGTCGCCTGCCTGCCTGCATGGCGGGAGTTTTTCCCAGCGCTGCGCCTTTGCTCGCGGGGAGTCCGACCGTCATCCATGACCGTTGCCAGCGGATAGGCCGCCACCATGCGCTGCCCTTCGGCATACTCGCCAATCGCATCCGGAATATCGACATCCACGCGACTGCCCAGCAGCCAGCCGGTATCCCCGGCGCTGTCGCGCACCAGCCACCAGTCCTCCATGGGTGGTGGAGCGTCATTCTTGGCCGCAGGCAATGCCCCGGGAACCACATGCGGCACCGATGCCCGTTGCAGTAGTTGCACATGGCTGTTGCCGGCAAGCAGGTAGAAATGGTCGGTCTGGCGGCCGGGAAGGATATGCAGATAGAGATCGTCGCGCAGTTGTGCGCTGGCCACGGCCGGATCCTGGGCGTGTTCGGTTGCCAGCTGCTGGTAACGGTCGTAGTTTTGCTGGTCGATAACCGTGTGCTCCTGCAGCCAGCCGACCTTGCCATCGGCGGTTCGAACCTTGTCAAAGCGCCGACCGTGCTCCACCACTTCCAACTTCTGGCCGTTCTTCACCAGGGCAACCCGATTGGAAACAGCAGCCACGCGGTCGCGCAGATACACTTCACGCGCTGCCACGTAGACATATTCGTGCTGCCTGGGATGGAAGCGACTGCAGCCGGCGAACAGGAGCAGGACCGAAGACAGCACCATCCAGGCGGCGGCGGAACGCCGTTGGCCTGCAGCCGGGAACAATCGGTCGATTTGGCGGGGTGAGGGTCGCAACTTCCTGTTCAGAATAGCAGCTTGAAAAAAAACTTTTGTCGAACCAATCCAGTTTGCAAATTGCTGCGTTCCCGATTCAGGAGGACACTATGCTCTTGCACCGCTTTCGTAACCCTTCCCCAAATCGCAACCAGGTAACAGCATCATCCTTTGGCCTGCAGTCCGTGCAACGCATGGACGCAGCCATTCAGG
>JAJZGG010000029.1 GCA_021804965.1 Acidobacteriota bacterium | reverse complement strand
GCTGCTGCGCAGCTCCTGGCTGCGCTCCAGATGCTCGCGCACAATGGGCAGCCAGGCGGCTTCGCCGGCCGCTGCATCCGGTTGCGAGAGTGGGGACGACAGATGCAGGTGCACACGCGGCTGCACACTCGGAGCCGATGAGGTGCCGGAGCTGCTGCGCGCTGCCACCGCAGGATGAAAACGGATCTGCTCCAGCTGCGATGGGGCAAAAATGGCAGCCATGCGCTGGTTCAGCTCGGCGATCAGCTCCGGAGCAGAGCGGAAGTTTGCCGTCAGCAGGACCGGTTCCAGCTGAATCCGATGCGCCGTTCCGGTGGGGTCGTGTTCTGCGCCAAAGCCGCGCTGCACCGGGCGCTCAAACAGCTCATGGTCAGAATCACGAAAGCCGTAAATGGACTGCATCGGATCGCCGACGCAGAAGCAGGTGCGGAGATCGTCGCCTGGCCACGCGGCGACCAGGCTGTCGATGAGCTGGTACTGATTGCGGCTGGTGTCCTGAAACTCGTCGATGAGCAGATGCCGGATGCCTGCGGCAAAATCCAGTGCAAAGTCCGAGGGCGAGCCATCCGGACGCTCCAGAATGCGCTGCGCCAGTGCCGCCATCTCGGTGTAGTCCAGCGCAGCCTCTTCCATGAAGACCACCTGCAGCTGCGCAGAGGCGTAGCGCATGGCCACGATGGCATGGCGCACGATCTGCCACTCCTCCTCGGTGTAGCCGGCAACCAGCGAGGAGCCGGCCTGCAGCAGACGAGGTAAAGAATCGTTGGAACGCAGGTGGTCCACGAGCGCGAGAAAACGCGCCTTGTAGGGTTTGGTGTCAGGCTGAGAAGGGAATCCCTCTCTGACGGTCACCTGCTTGCGCCATGTGCCGCCTTTGATGAGAAAGAAATTTCCAAGCTCGCGCAGAAACTCCAGCGCCTGCTGGAGCGGCTCGCGTGCCTCTTCTTCCGGATCGATCTCCGGCCACTCGATCTGTGCGGCGGCGAGCGGATAAAGCTGCGGACTGTTTGAGGCGGCAAAGCGCATCAACTGCATGGTTTCCTGCAGAATCTCCGGATCGGAATGGAACTCCTGCGTGATGCGCAGAAAGATATCCCGAACGGCGCGCAGCATGGGGGCTTCCAGTTGCTCCCGCTGTTGCGGATCCTCCGGACCAAAGACAAAGTCCTTGGACCAGCGGGCGCGGCTGGCCAGCATCTCGCAGAGCAGGTCCTCCAGATCGCTCCACTTTGTATCGCGCAGTTCAAAGAGCGCGCGCAGTGCGGCCCGCAGCGGCTCCGGGCCGGTATCCAGCATGCAGAGCGTGCGCCGGGCAGCCAGTCGATACAGGGCATTGGAGTCGGCGGCAATGTTCCCATTACCACCCAGGCCGGAGAGATGATCCCAGTGCAGCGGAGCACGCATGGCAATGGAGCTGCAGAAGGAGTCGATGGTCTGGATGCGAAGCTGATCGGGATACTCCAGAATGTTCCACTCCCGCCGCCGGATCTGCGCCAGTGCGAGCCGGGCGGCGGCGCGCAGCGGGTCTTCCGGTTGCGGAGAATTCTCGTCCTGCGCGGTCTCTGCGGCCAGTTTCAATTCACTCAGAATGCGCTGACGCATCTCTGCCGCTGCGGCCCGGGTAAAGGTGATGGCCACCACCTCGCGGGGATCGTCCACCTCGGCCAGCAGACGCAGAAATCGCGTGGTGAGCAGATGCGTTTTTCCGGAGCCGGCTGGAGCACGCACCAGCAGCGAGCGCTGCGTGTCGAGCGCCCGCTGCCGCTCGGCCATGTCGGCGGGGGCTGGCCGTGGAGACTGCGCGTCAAAGCTCATCGGCGACCTCCTCCGGCTCGTCATCCACTTCGGCAAACCGCAGCTCTGGCACGCGGCACAACGACTGCATCCCGCAGTGGTCGCAGGTTTCGGGAAATTTCTTTGGCTGCACGGCCGCCTCTCCGCGCAGAAACTCCTGCGCCAGCGAGGTAAGCGTGGTGCGCCACGCATCCAGCTGCTCCTGCGTCAGGGGATGTTTGACCAGCGAGGCACTTCCACGGATGCTTGGCAGCAGGGTTTCCGCCGCATTGCGTACCAGCCCCTGAAATCTGCGCTTGTCCTCCGCGATAACAAGATTGGCAAAGACCAGCCCTTCCAGCTCTTCCGCCGGATGATGCAGCGCGTAGAGCGGCAGTTGTACATCGTCCGGTCGGTCCCCGAGCCAGGATTTGGGCATGTGCGCGCTCGTCTTGTAGTCCAGAATCAGCAGCCGATCTCCAACGCGATCCTCGCGATCCACGCGGATCGACAGTCGTAGCCCCGCGATGACGACCTCTTCCTGGATTTCGCATCCGTGCACGGTGAAGGCCTGCCTGTCAGCTTCATAGTGCAGCCACAGCTGCAGCAGCCTGACCATGCGTTCCCGCTCCAGCGCAATCAATGTGGGCGAGATGGTCTCCGAGTGCAGCGCGTCTCTGCTGCCGGCCAATGCGCGGTCCACATGCTGAGCGACCAACTGCTCGAGCGGCATGGGCGTTGCAGACTGGATGCAGTTCTGCAGATCCTCGAGCGTGCGCAGTCCGCTGCGATCTCCCCAGATGCCGCTGAGCGCGGCATGGAGCAGCCGCCCACGCAGGCTGGCGGAAATGCCCGGCTCGGCTGCCTGCGGTGGGTCCATGCGCAGGCGATGCGCAGCAAATGCGCGGAAGGGACAGACCGACTGATGCGTGAGTACGCTGGAGCCGCCGTGGACCACTCTGGATTCGTCGCCGGGCATATGCAGCGCAGCGTCCGCATCAGCTGGAATTGCCGCAGGCATGCGAGCAGGCACGCCAGCGGTTGGATTCGCAGTGGGATCGTCATCCGCAATCGGATGCAGATGCCCGGCGAGCGCGAGCACAGGAGCAGAAGGGAAGCGACCGCCATCCTGCTGCAGGGCGGAAAAGCTGAAGCGCAGCTCCCCGGCCATGCCCGCAATCCGTTGCAGCGTGGCATCGGCGTGGGCAATATCCAGCGCCAGGCTGGCATGCGGCATCTGCGCCTCCATCTGCACGGCGAGCGGCAGCAGCGCATTCGGCTTTCCGGTCGAGGGCCACTGGCTGCTGTCTGCACCCAGAAACCAGATGCCATCCGCCGTGAGACCGGCAGATTCCGCCGGTGTGCTGATCTGCAGCTGCGGAGCCGGCACCTCGGTTGAGAAGGATTTCTCATCGAGCAGATGCTGCAGCAGTCGCAGGAACTGTGGCAGGGTAACGGGCGCAGCGCTGACGGCACGGACCGCAGCGCAGGAGTCAAGAACGGTCTGGAACTGCCGGCGCGCCTGATAGGCCGTGCTGTTCAGCGCGGTTGCGTCGATCCACAGGCTCTCGGCCAGAAAATCCGCGACGCATGTGCACCAGGCATCCAGTGTCTGTCGCTCCGGAGCAAGCAACTGTTGCGCCGTGCGCAGGCGCAGGCACCAGTCGGCAGCGCCAAGGTTTTCTGCCACACGTGAGAAGGATTCCTGACTCCACTCCGTTCTGGCCATCTCGCCGCTTTGCAGGCGCTCAAAGATCCGCAGCAGCTGCGTCTGTTCGGCTTCGCTCTGGGTAAAGCAGCCCGTGGTCAGCAGCCACAGCAGCTCGGTCTCCGTCAGTGGCTCGCTGCCCCAGCGCAGCATCTGCATGGCGGCACGTACCATGGGCTGTGAGGCCAGCGGAACGCCGTGTGTAAACTCGACCATCAGCGGCTGCTGACCGGCCTGCAGCCACTGGCTCTGGGCGCGTTCCAGCGGCCCGCGCAGCTCATCGGCACGCGGGGCCAGAATGATCCATCGCCCATGCGGCTGCTCTGCTGCCTGCGCGGCAATCCAGCGGAAGCAGGCTGCAATCTCTGTCTCCGGATCGGGGTACTCCTGATAGTGGATCGTGGGTGGATCGGTAGGAATCGCTTCGAGCTGCCAGTTCCCAACGGCATCCAGCAACCGGCGCTGGGCTGGCAGCAGGCGGTCAAAGCCAACCAGCAGGAGCCTGTGCTGCGGGAATTCCGGATTCTGCTCCAGCCACTCGGCCAGCAGGATGGGAAGCTGGCTTGCGCTGAGGCACTGCTCCTGCCGGCAGCGCTGCTGAAAGTTCTGCAGCCACTTGCTGAAGATGCCCGCGTCCCCGCTCCATCCCTGTCGCCTGCCCGGTGCCAGCAGCTCCGGACAGTGGGAGCACAGCAGGGAATACGCATGCATGGCCAGCGAGGCCTCCCTCAGCGAACCGCCCTCGGCAGCGTCCGATTGCAGCGAGGCAATCGCCGAGGACCAGAGGACAAGCTCCTGCGCAGCGGTGAGGACGGCCGGCTGCAACGGTGCAGTGGCTTCCGAGGTTTCGCGTTGAAACGCAATTTGCTGCCAGAGCATCTGCAGCCACGAGTCCCAGGAATGGATCGAAGGCGAGGACCAGGCCAGGCATCCCGACAGCTTCTGCTGCTCATCGTAGCGGTTGCGGATGGCGCGTGCGCTGCGCTCGGTCAGCGTAACAATGGTCTGTCCGCTGTCCAGCCATGCGTGGCGAGTCTGCTCCATCGGGGTCCGGGTTGTCTTGCCTGGCTGGATACGCACCTCGCGGAGCGCAACGGCTCCGGGAATAGAATGGGAGTGTGATGTTGAAACTGCGTGTTACCGGTCTTTTCCTCGCCTTGCTGTTCGTGCCTTCGCTGCTGGTGATCGGGTGCCACAAGCAACCGCAACCGACAGAAACCAGCGACGACAGTTCCTTCAAAGTGTATCCCCTGCGCGGCAAGATTCTGGCCACCGATCCGGCCACCGGACAGGTGACCATCGCGCATGAGGCCATTCCCGGCTACATGGAAGCGATGACCATGGAATACAAGCTGCGCGACAGCAGAATCATCGGCGACCTGCATCCCGGAGACATGGTCACCGCCGACCTGATGATCTCGCAGCTTCCGCAGGGCGGCGTTTACGTGGATCATTTTGTGGTCATCGGTCAGGCCAAGCCGGACTATAAGCCGGCCGTGCAGTTTCACGTTCCCGCGCCGGGCGACGTGGTTCCGGACTTCAAGCTGACCAACGAGAATGGCAAGCCGATTCATCTGCATGCCTTCCGGGGCAAGGCCGTGCTGCTCACCTTCATCTACACCCGCTGCCCACTGCCAAACTTCTGTCCGCGCGTGACGCGCAACTTTGCCGTTCTGGAGAAAAGCCTGCTCCAGAACAAGCCGCTCTACGCGCGAACGCACCTGATCTGCGCCAGTTTTGATCCGGTGAACGACACGCCCGCCCGGCTGAAGTCCTATGGTCAGGAGTACATTGGCAGCGACGATCCCAATGCTTTTGCGCACTGGGATTTTGCCGTTTCCAGCAAGCAGGGACTGGCTCCGCTGGCGCACTATTTTGACGTGGGCATCACCGACGAAGCCGATGGCACCATCACCCACACGCTCTCGACCACGCTGATCGGCCCCGACGGCAAGGTGGTCAAGTTCTACCCCGGCAATGACTGGACGGCGCAGGAGTTGCTCACCGATCTGGAACATCTGCCCGCAGGTCACTGACGCGCCTTCGCGAGCCATCCGGCAGAACGTAGCCGGTCGAAGCAGAGTTCTGCATCGTCGGGTGGGTTTGCCTCATCCGATACTCAGTGCTCCGCTGTGCGCATGCTGTTGAGCGCATGCAATGATGGATGCAGTGAGGTTTTCTTCCATGGCGAAAGTTACACTCTTCTTTGCTGCATTGTTCATTGCCCTGGGTCTGGTCGGATTCGTGGGCACCGGCAGCCAGCATCCGACGGCGCTCATTCCTGCAGCGCTCGGCCTCTTGTTGGGCATCTTTGGCGCGCTGTCGTTTTCTCCGGATGCAGGCCGGCGCAAGCTCTTCATGCACATCAACGTGACACTGGCGCTGCTGGGGTTTCTGGCCACCATCATGGGTCTGGTCCAGTGGGTGCTGTGGATGGCCGGTCACGCGGTCAAGAATCCGGCAGCCACGGAATCGAAGGCAGCCATGGCCGTTCTGTGCCTGATCTATGTGGTGCTTTCGGTGCGCTCCTTCATTCAGGCGCGTCGCAGCGGAATCGTCTAGGCAGGCAACCATGCGCGGAAATCTTCGCTCGGGAGGAATGACAATGCAGGCCGAACGTGGTGTGCGTGGCGGCGGAAGGCCGTCGGCCAACCTTCCGAAGAAGAAGGTGGACTTCAAGCGACTGTGGCCCACCATCCGCGCGCTGGTCCGTCCGCGGCGATGGCTCATCGTGCTGGGCATGGCGCTGGTTGCCATCAAGACGGTGGCCGGACTCACGCTTCCGTACCTGACCAAATTTCTCATCGACGGCGTGCTGAATACATCGCATCCGGCACCGCATCTGCTGGCCAAGCTGATTACGGCTGTCTTTGTGGCCACCATCCTGCAGGCCATCACCGCCTTCGCCCTCACGCAGCTGCTCTCCACCGAGGGGCAGAAGCTGATCAGCGAGCTGCGCAAGCAGGTGCAGCGGCATGTGGGCCAGCTCTCGGTGGCCTACTATGACTCCAACCGCACCGGCACGCTCGTGGCCCGCATCATGAATGATGTGGAAGGCGTACGCAACCTGATCGGTACCGGACTGGTGGAGTTCGTTGGCGGTGTGCTGACGGCCATTCTGGCCTTTGCCTATCTGCTGCATCGCAGCCCCTCGGTCACCATCACGGTCTTTGTCGTGATTGGCGCCTTCACGCTGATTCTTCAGTCGGGCTTCAAGAAGATTCGTCCGATCTTCCGCGAGCGTGCGCGGATTAACTCCGAAGTCACCGGCCGCCTGACCGAATCCCTGGGCGGCGTTCGCGTCATCAAGGGCTACCATGCCGAGGAGCGCGAAGCCTCGGTCTTTGGCGAGGGTGTGGATCGGCTGCTGCGCAATGTGATCAGCTCGCTGACCATGACGAGCACCCTGTCTGCTGCCTCCACCACCGTGCTCGGACTGGTCTCCTGCATTGTGATGTGGATGGGCGGGCATCTGGTGATGCAGCATCGCTGGCAGGTGGGTGACTATGTCTCTTATCTGGCCTTTCTGGCCTTCATGATCGCGCCTGTCTTCCAGATCGTGAACATCGGCACGCAGCTGTCCGAGGCCTTTGCCGGGCTGGATCGCACCACGGAGATTCTGGCCGAGCTCGACGAGCACAACGATCCGCAGCGCGTGCAGCAGATGCCGCCGATCCGTGGAGATCTACGTTTCGAGCAGGTGGAGTTTTCCTATGAAACCGACAAGCCGGTCCTGCGGGGCATCTCCTTTGCCGCGCAGCCCGGTTCGGTCACGGCGCTGGTCGGCTCCTCCGGCTCCGGCAAAAGCACCATCATCAGCCTTGTCTGCGCCTTCCACAAGCCAAACTTGGGCGTGGTGCGCGTCGATGGGCTGGATCTGTCCACAGTCGATCTGAACAGCTATCGCTCGCAGCTCGGCGTGGTGCTGCAGGACTCATTCCTGTTCGATGGATCGATCCGCGAGAACGTGATGTTCTCCCGACCGGAGGCCACCGAGGAGCAGTTCCTCTTTGCCTGCCGCACGGCGCGTGTGGATGAGTTTGCCGAGGGCTTTCCCGAGGGCTATGACACCATTGTCGGCGAGCGCGGCGTGAAGCTCTCCGGCGGCCAGCGACAGCGCCTGTCCATTGCACGCGCACTGCTGGCCAACCCGCGCATCCTCATCCTGGACGAGGCCACCAGCTCGCTCGATTCCGAATCGGAGGCAATGATTCAGGCCGGGCTGAATGAGTTGATGCAGGGGCGCACCACCTTCGTGATTGCGCACCGGCTGTCCACCATTCGCCGCGCCGACCAGATCCTCGTCGTGGAAGCAGGGCAGATTGTGGAGCGCGGTACGCACAGCGAGCTCTATGCGCTGGGCGGGCGCTACTTCGACCTCTACACACGACAGCATGGCCTGGAGCAGAATCTCTTCCTCGCGCCCGGCGAAGGCGACCTTATCCCTGCTGCTGGTTGAGCGGAGCCTGCGCACCACTCACAGGCTCACGCCAAGCTGGTCCAGCAGGAAGGCATAGTCGAAGGCGATCTCCTTCAGGTGGTCGTAGCGACCGCTGGCGCCACCGTGTCCGGCGCTCATGTTGATCCAGAGCAGCAGCGGGCGGTCATCGGTCTTCAGCGTGCGCAGGCGGGCCACATACTTGGCCGGCTCCCAGTACATCACCTGGCTGTCATGCAGGCTTGTCTTCACCAGCATGGCCGGATAGCTGCCCGGCTTCAGATTGTCATAGGGCGAGTAACTGAGCATGGTGGCAAAGTATTCGGCCTGATTGGGATCGCCCCACTCCTCATACTCGGGAATCGTCAGCGGCAGCGTTGGGTCCAGCATGGTGTTCATCACGTCCACAAACGGGACATGCGAGATCACCGCGCGAAACAGCTCCGGCTGCAGATTCACCACTGCGCCCATCAGCAGACCGCCGGCGCTGCCGCCTTCAATCGCCACGCGTGCCGGATCGCCATAGCCGCTGGCCGTCAGGTGTTGCACGCAGCAGACAAAATCAGTGAAGGTATTGCGCTTGCAGAGCATCTTGCCGGCATCGTGCCAGGTCTCGCCCATGTCGCCGCCGCCGCGAATGTGGGCATAGGCCATCACCACGCCGCGATCGAGCAGGCTCAGCCGGTTGGCATTGAATCCGATGGGCAGCGCATAGCCATAGGAGCCGTAGCCGTACACGTAGAGCGGATTGCTGCCGCGTGCAAAGCGATCCCTGCGATAGACCAGCGAGATGGGCACGCGAACGCCGTCGCCGGCCACGGCCCAGACGCGTTCGGTGGCATAGAGGCTCTTGTCGAAGCCGCCCGGAACCGGCTGCTGCTTCAGCAGTGTGGACTGGCCCGTCTCCAGGTCGTATTCAAAGACCGAGGCCGGTGCCACCAGCGACTGGTAGGCATAGCGAAAGCGCGTGACGTCAAACTCGGCGTTGTAGCCCGGATAGGCGCTGTAGGTGGGATCAGGAAAAGAGATTTCTCCTGCGGGCGTCAGTTGCCGGGGATCGGCAAAGCGATGGATGCGCAGGTGCGGCAGCCCCTGTTCGCACTCGCAGGCAATCAGGAAGCTGGCAAAGACATCGACGGCCTCCAGCATGATGCCTGCGCGGTGGGGAATCAGTTCCGCGTCCTGCTTGCGATCTCCGCCCACGGGCCGCGTATAGGCACGACAATCACGTCCCTGATCGTTGCTGCGGATGATCCAGTAGCCGCAGCGGTGCTCCACATCGTACTCCACATCGTCCACGCGCGGCTCCACGATCAGCCACGGACCCAGCGGCTGATCTGCGGACAGATAGCGCACCTCGCTGGTGATGTGGCTGGAGCTGTCGAGCAGCAGATACGCTCCATCCCGGGTTCGGCTCACGGCCAGGTTGAATCGCTCATCCGGCTCCTCCAGCACCAGTGTTTTTTCGCCCGTGGTGCGACTGTAGCGCCAGAGCTGATACTGGCGTTTCTGCATCTCGTCCTCCACGGTATAGAAGAGCGTGGCGCTGTCTGCGGCCCAGCACACCGAGCCCACCCGCTCATCGGTAAAGTCCAGCTCCGCGCCGGTGCGCAGGTCGCGCAGACGCAGCGCATACTGGCGGAAGCCCTTGAAGTCCACGGTATAGGCCAGCAGTTGGCCGCAGTCGGAGATGTCCATATCGCCCACCGCCATGAAGGACTGCCCCTCGGCCAGTTGATTGCCGTCCAGCAGCACCTGCGGCGCGGCGTCCTTGGAGTCGGCACGTCGCAGATGGATGGCATACTGCTTGCCCTCCTCGGTGCGCGTCCAGTACCACCAGCCGCGATCCCGATAGGGAACCGACTCATCGGTCTGCTGCACATGGCTCAGCATCTCGCCATAGAGCAGCTCGCGCTGGGCGGCCTGCCCGGCGGTCATCGCTTCGGTGTAGGCATTCTCCGCTTCCAGATAGGCCAGCACCTCCGGATTCTCTGCCTCGCGCAGCCAGGCGTAATCGTCCTGCAGGGTAGTGCCGTGGAGGGTGCGTTCGGTGGGAATGCGGCGAGCGATGGGAGGAGTGGCAGTGGTAGTCATCCCCATCAGAATATCGTTTCCGCCCCGGCTCTGCGTGTCCGCCGGCCGCTGGCACGGGGAACCGAACAAGTCGGCTCCGCGTACAATACAGGGGATGAATGCTTTGTGCATGGCAGCCGATCACCAGCCCTTGCCGCGACCCTCGCAGTCGCGCACGTGGCAGCTCGCTTTCCGGCTGTTGTGGCCCGCCCTGCTGCTTCTGGCCCTGCTGCCCGGATTGCCGGCCACGGCAGAGACCGTGGAGCAGATGCCGCAGCCGCAGGATTACGTGACGGATCTGGCCCATGTGCTTTCCCCGGGCACCGTGGAGCGGCTGGACCAGATCTGCGCACAACTGGACCATGGCAAGTCCAACGCCCAGATCGCCGTCGTTCTGGTCAATAATCTGGGCGGAGACGATGCGGCCGATTTTGCCAATCGCCTGGAAGAGCGCTGGAAGGTGGGCAAAAAAGGCACGGATCGCGGTGTGCTGATGCTGCTCTCCGTGCAGGATCACAAGTACTGGATCGAAGTCGGCTACGGTCTGGAGGGCATTCTGCCGGATGGCAAAACCGGAGACATCGGCCGCTCGATGGTGCCCTATCTGCGCACCCAGGACTATGATGCCGCCGTGCTGACCGGCGTCAGTGAGATTGCCCAGGTCATCCGCAGCGACGCCGGAGACGCTGCCGCAAACCAGACGGATGCAGACCAGGCTCCGACCGCTCGCCCCGTGCATCACATTTCGCTCCTTGGGCTCATCGTCCGTCTGCTCTTCCTGCTTGCCATTCTTGGCTTCCTTGGTTCGCGCGGCCTCCTGGGACTCTTCCTGGGGATGTTTCTTGGCGGCGGCTGGGGAGGTGGCGGCGGCTGGGGCGGTGGGGGTGGCTGGGGCGGTGGAGGTGGCGGCGGCAATGACTCCGGTTTTGGCGGCTTTGGTGGCGGCCAGTCCGGCGGAGGCGGCGCAGGAGGAAGCTGGTAGTGCGGCACCGTCGGCCCACTAGCACAGGTGTGAATCGCAGTTCCGGAGCGATGCAGGCATCCTCCGGGCAGGAAAACGGGTAGGGGAAGTGGCAGTTCAACTCAGGCAACGGCTGCGGCACTGCCGGCAGCCGCAGAAACAGGAGCAGGAACGATGAAACGTGGACTTTGGATTCTGGTCGGAATTGTTACCGTCTTTATCTTTGTTGCCTTGCTGGTTTACGGCAGCTTCAAGAGCACGCAGAACCAGCTCGTCGCAATGGATGAGCAGGTGCACACCACCTGGTCGGATGTGGATATTCAACTGCAGCGTCGCGCCGATCTGATCCCCAACCTTGTGGAGACGGTCAAGGGATTCACCAAGGAAGAGAACTCGGTCTTCAGCGACATTGCCAACGCCCGGGCCGGACTGCTGAGCGCGCACACGCCGCAGGACAAGATTGCCGCCAACGGTCGGCTGGACTCCGCATTTGGCCGCCTGCTTGCCCTCTCGGAAAACTATCCGCAGCTGCGCTCGAATGAGGAGTTTCTGCGGCTGCAGGACGAGCTTTCCGGCACGGAAAATCGCATCAGCGTCAGCCGTCGTCGCTACAACGATTCGCTGCGTGCCTACAATACCTTTGTCCGTGAGTTTCCCAACAGCGTCTGGGCCGGCATGCTGGGCTTTGCACCAAACAATGCCTACTTTGAAGCCAGCCAGTCGGCGCGCACCGTACCCTCGGTCAAGTTCTGAGCCTTGCTCCAATCCTTGCTCGGGGCTAGCTCCGGGAAGGGCAGCAAAAAGCGCCGTGCGGTTCTCCGCACGGCGCTTGATCTTTGCAGGCTTGGCCCGTTTTGCAGGGCCCGATACTTGCCGGATTACTTGTAGGAGGCGATGGCGCTGGCTTCATCCTCATAGATGTCAAAAACGGTGTAGAGCTTGGTCAGCTGCAGCACGTCCTTCACCTTCTTGGTCAGGTTCAGCAGCTTCACGCTGGCCTGCTGATTCTTGGCCGTGGTGTAGGCGCTGACCAGCTCACCCAGGCCGGAGCTGTCAATGTAGTTGACCTCTCCCAGACCGATCAGGATGTTCTTGACACCCTTGCTGATCAGTTCGCGCACTGCGTCGCGCAGTTGAACGCTTCCTTCGCCGAGCGTGATGCGGCCGCTCAAATCCAGAATCGTTACTCCATCAAGTTCCCGTGTTGCGATCGATAGTGCCACAGTTATTTCCTCCTGGTCATTGCCGAATGGGTGTCAGATTAATCAGCTCGCCTGCCCGGCTGAATCTGCCAGTTTTTTTACAAGACGTACTTCTGTGCCGGGATGCAGTTGACGAAAGTGTACCTCATCGAAGAAGGATCGGATCAAGAAGATTCCGCGTCCGCTGCCGCGCAGCAGATTTTCCTCCTCGCGAGGATCGGGCAGGGTATCCAGACTGAAGCCTTCGCCCTGATCGGTCACCGTGATCACCAGCGTCTCCGGGTCATGCTCCATGGTGACCACGATGCTTTTTGCCGGATCGTAGCTGTTCCCGTGCAGCACCGCGTTCACGGCTGCCTCGCGGATGCCCATCAGCAGCGGGAATGCCGCATCCTCTTCGATGCCGATCGTATGCAGCAGTTTTTCCGCCTCGGCTTCCACCTGGGCGACGCTCTCCATCGAGGAGGCGAGCTGCAGCCGAATTCGTTCTGAGCCGGTGTGGGTCAAGTGCCATCCTGACGGTGCCCTGCGCAGGCAGGCTGGCTGGAAATCTGCGCGGCACATTCGCAGTTTCAAGGCTCAGCCTCGCTCTGTCAAGCAATTCCGCCTGGCAACTGCGGTGGTCATGGCCGAATGTTTTACACTCAAGCACGGATGCACCTGCGAAGCACAACCCGCGTGAGCCTCAGCTCCCTGATGGGCGCATCGGTCACAGATGCCTCCGGCAAGACCCACGGCAGGCTCAGGGACATTGCCGTGCATACGGGAGCCGACGCCGGACGGGTTGCCGGCCTGATCCTGAAGACCAGGGAAGGTCGGCAGATTGTGCCCTCGACCGAGGTGATTGAAACCCCGGCCGGCAACCTGGAGCTGCGCTCGCCCAAGGTGCTGCAGCCGCTGGCTGGCGATGAAAACTTCCTCTTCCTCTGGCAGGATCTGATCGACCGCCAGATCATCGACATTCACGGCCGCAAGGTGGTGCGCGTCAACGACGTGAGCCTGGAGTGGCTGGGCCATGGCAGTGCGCATCTGCTGCGCGTGGCCGAGGTGGAGGTGGGACTGCGCGGCGCACTGCAGCGCGTCTTCAAGGGGCTGATGCCGCGCCGCTGGCTGGATGGAATCGCAGTGCGCGTCCATGCCCGGGCCATCCCCTGGCACTTTGTCGATGTCATTGAGGTCGATCCGGCCCGCCGCGTCAAGCTGCGCATTGAGCACGAGCGGCTGGCCAACCTGCACCCCTCGGATCTGGCCGAGATTCTGGCCGACCTGGCCCCGGCCGAGCGCGAGGCCATCTTTAAAACCCTCGACGAGGAAGTGGCCGCCGAGGCGCTCGAAGAAGTGGACCCCAAGCTGCAGAAGTCCCTCATTGAGTCTCTTGATGAGGAGCGCATCGCCGACATCGTGGAGGAGATGGACCCCGCAGCGGCGGCCGACCTGCTGAACGAACTGTCCGAAGAGCGCTCCGAGGCCATCCTCGAAGAGATGGAGCCGGAGGAGCGGCAGGAGGTTGAGGAACTGCTGGAGTTCGACGAGAACTCCGCCGCCGGCTGCATGACCACCGATTTCGTCGCTGTCTCGCAGGACTTCCGCTGCGAAGAGGCCATTTGCGCACTGCGCGCCTTCGATGGGGACCCGCTGGCCGTCGGAGAGATCTTCCTGCTCGACAGCCGCGGCTGCCCCACAGCGGCCGTACCCATTCAGCGCATTCTGGTGGCCGACTCATCCGCGCAAATGTCCACACTGGCCGAGCCCCCGCTCATCACCTGCCATGTGGATATGCATCAGAAAGAGGTTGCCGAGCTATTTGACAAGTACAGCCTGCACAGCCTCGCTGTCGTCAACGAGGCAGGCAACCTGGTCGGCGTCATCCATGCCGACAAGGTGATCCGCTTTCTCATCGAGAAGATCTGAATCAGGGAACGAGTACCGGTGGAAAATGATTCCGATACTGCCTCACTTGGTCGGCATTTCCTGTACTCCAGCCCCACCCACGGCAAACACTTTCGGAACGCGGTCTTCAGGCTTTGGCAATGGAGGGAAGGCGGCATGTGGCTCCGTCTGATACCAGTACGCGACGGTGTAAAAGTCATCTGCGCGATGGTTGGCATGTCCATGCTCCATCGTTACTCGAATGGACTTCTCAAAAGCAATCGGACTCTCTGTATGCCAGCGATATAAGCAATAACGTGCGCCGATTTTTTCAGGATTCTCGATCAGCGGAGCACCCTCACGCAGGTTTGCAAACGGCTCTTCGCCAAAGCTCCACGCGCCGTTGTAATAATCCTCCGTACCCGTTCCCTGGATGGTCGGATGCTGGTCGCCGTCGATGAAAATCATGTCGTCGCCCTCGCCAAACCATCCATCCTGATTTTGCAAGACGGACTGCGTGACGCCGATCAGATGGCCGCGACCTTCGGCTTCCAGAAAGATGTAGTTGCCCGCTCCGCTCAGATTTTTGCGTCCATTCACTGCGGGCGAATATTCGTCTTTCCAGTTGTTGATCTCTGCAATGCATGGCGCAGCCTGACTATACTGCGCATGAAATCTGCCCAGCCCGCCTGGCAGCGAGTCCAATTCCACATAGTCCACAGCAAAATAAAGATTGTCGGTACGAGTCGTCCCGTCATTGCGCAAAGTCATACGGGCTGCATGGGCAAAGGGCATCTTGAAATATGCATTCAGCGCCTTGATCGGAGCGACAACAATCAGCTCCGACTGAAATACAAAGTACTGGCCAAGACCCAGTCCGAAGAAGTCTCCGATCGGCACCTCAACCGAGGGAGTCGACTCATGATCCCACCAGGCACGCAGCACCAGATTCTTCAGATGGTGTGGATCCTGCGAATTGATTGTGAACCACAAGTGCGTCACCACGCCTGCGCCATGCGCATCCAGCAAAACGACTTCGCGACCTGCTTCGATCGGAACCGAGTCGTTGTTGCCGCCGGTGCGGTCCCAGCTTGCTGAGCGTCGCGCTCGATAGTTCTTCAGCCGCGATTGGGCAAAGAGAAATTCATCCGCTGCCTGTTGATTAATATGTCGCTCGACTTCATAGGACGCTAAAAAACCATCCTGAGCCGCGGCATGGGATGACGAGAGACCCAACAGTCCTGCGCCAACTGCCAAGCCTGCCAGCAGGCGTCTGCGGTCCGGTTGCTTCTGCACATCTCCCTGACGATCCGTGCGTGCGAATTCATCCGGAATCTCGCCAGAATCGGAGGTTGTATCCATCGCCAATTCTCCCACCGCAAAGCAATGGTGAAGATATATCGTCCCGGTGTTGCCGGAGTCAAATTGCGCTGGATACAGCAGCAGTTCTCAGAAGCCGGTGATCGAGGCGAAACTCTGCGCAGCGGTGGATGCCGCATGCAGCACCCATCCCGGCGCAATGCCCAGCACCAGCGTGGCGCCACCGGCGGCAAAGATGGCCACCACCGTGGCAACACCCCAGCGCCCCACCGGAGCTGTCTTGCCGTTCTTTGGCTGTGCCACTGCCATGGCAAAGCGCAGATAGTAGGCCGCCGCGATGCCGGAGTTCAGCAGACCGATCAAGGCCAGCCAGGTGGCTCCGCCCTGCATGGCTGTCGAGAAGGAATAGAACTTGGCAAAGAATCCACCGGTGAAGGGGATGCCAATCAGCGAAATCAGGAAGAGCAGCATCAGCCCACCGGCAAGCGGGGACTCTGCCAGCACCCCGCGATAGTCGGCGATGGTGCTGCGCCGCTCGCTGGTTCCAGCCACCAGGCTCATCAGCCCGAAGATACCCACATTCATCGCCGCATAGGCCGCCGTGTAGAACGCGATGGCTGCAATCGGTTCCGTGCCGGAGCCGGCCAGCGCCGCCAGCAGGTAACCGGCGTGGGCAATCGAGGAGTAGGCCAGCATGCGCTTGGCATTCTGCTGTCGCAGCGCAGCCAGATTTCCCACCGTCATGGAGAGGATCGCGACGATCCAAAGCAGCGGCATCCACAGGGCATGCAGCAGCGGAAACGCGCCATAGAGCAGCCGCACCAGCAGGGCAAAGGCTGCCACCTTGGGAGCCGTGCTCATCAGCGCCACCACCGGCGTCGGTGCGCCTTCATACACATCCGGCGTCCACACATGGAAGGGCGCGGCCGATACCTTGAACAGCACGCCGACCATCATCAGCGCAAAGGCAAGCAGCACCAGCGTATGCGAGCGCGCGGCCGGCAGAAGCGTGGCAATCTCCGGAATC
The DNA here is from genome assembly GCA_021804965.1 of Acidobacteriota bacterium. Lineage (GTDB taxonomy): Bacteria > Acidobacteriota > Terriglobia > Terriglobales > Acidobacteriaceae > Acidicapsa. Next base: position 14,576 of record JAJZGG010000029.1, on the reverse strand, counting down.
TGCGTCGTGCCCGTGGCGCCAAAGATCATGGCAATGCCATAGAGCAGGAAGGCGGTGGCAAACGAGCCGAGCAGGAAGTACTTCATCGCCGACTCCGGACCCTTCTCCGTATCCTTGCGATAGCCTGCCAGCACATAGGTGGAGATCGAGGAGATCTCCAGCGCAATAAAGACCACCAGCAACTCCACCGCCGAGGTCAGCAGGCACATGCCCACCGCACCAAAGACCATCAGGGCAAAATACTCCCCGCGGTGATGCTGCCCCTCGGGCAGCGCATCGATCGACAGCAGAATGGCCGCCAGCACGATCCCGCAGATCAGCACATGAAAGAAGGTGGAGAAGGCATCCGTCTGCACCGAGCCATAGAAGGCCGTTCCCGCCGGCAGCGAGCCCTGCCACAGGCTTGCGCCAAGTGCCACCGTCACGCCCAGAGCCGCCAGCCAGCCCAGCGGTCTGCGGTCAGCCCTGGGCTCGAGCGCCGCATCGGCCAGCATCACCAGAACGCCGGACAGCGTAAGAATGACTTCGGGAAGAATACGGAAAAGATCAGGAGTCATTGACGACCTCCCATGCTGCTGGCGATCACGGTTCCAGACTCCATCCTGACAGGGGTAGCTCCCTGAGCATGCATTGAATGTGTAACGGTTTGCAGGGCCGACTCCATCGCTTCCGTCCACACGGTCGGCTGCACGCCAATGGCCAGCATCAGCACGGCCAGCACGGCGACGGTCACGGTCTCCATGCCGGTCAGGTCACGCGCCACGCGGCCTGCCTGGCCATTCTGCTGGTCTCCGCCATCGGCAAGGAAGATCTTCTGGATCGCGCCCAGCATGTAGGCAGCGCTCAGAATCACGCCCAGCGCCGCAATCGCAGCCCAGCTGCGGCTCACGCCCACAAAGGTTCCGGACAGCACCAGGAACTCGCCCACAAAGCCATTCAGCAGCGGCAGCCCAATCAGCGCCAGTCCGGCAATGGTGAACAGCGTGGCCAGCCGCGGCGTCTGCCTTGCCAGACCGCCAAAGTCCGCCATGCGGCTCGTCCGGGCCGACTCATAGAGCACGCCAAACATCAGGAACAGCGCCGCTCCGATCACACCCTCATTCACCGTCTGCAGCACGGCGCCGCTCATCCCGGCTGCCGTGAATCCATAGATGCCCAGCGTGCAGAAGCTCAGGCTGCCGATGGTGGCATAAGCCAGCAGCTTCCAGAACTCCTTCTGCACCAGCGCCAGCATTGCGCCATACAGGATGCCGATGGCCGCCAGCGCAATCATCCACGGTGCGGCACGATGCGCCAGGGCAGGGAACAGCTCCACGTGGAAGCGAATCAGCGAGTAGAGCCCAAGCTTGCCGGCGGCAATCATCGCAATCGCAACCGGAGCCTCGGAGAACAGATCCGGCAGCCAGCCATGCAGCCCCAGCACGGGAACCTTCACGGCAAAGGCAATCAGAAAGGCCACCGAAACCCATCCAAGCTGCCAGCCCGGCAACGTGCCGGAGGCCACAGCCGCCTGCAGCGTGGCATAGTCAAAGCTGCCCGTGTGCGCGTAGAGCCAGAGCAGTGCCACCAGCAGCGGAGCCGAGGCCAGGAACGTGTACAGGAAGAACCGCAGTGCCGCCTTGCCCGCTGCGCCATCGCCCAGGTTGCGCCCAAACATCGCCGTCAGCACCGCAATCGGGATCAGGGACAGCTCCCAGAAGCCGTAATAGAGCATCAGGTCCAGCGAAACAAAGACGCCCACCATTGCCGTCTGCTGCAGCAGGTACATGGCATAGAAGACCTTGCTGTTCTTCTGCACCGCGCGCCAGCTGGCCACCACGCCCACCGGAGCCAGCAGCCCTACCAGCACCACCAGCCACAGCGACAGCCCATCGACGCCCACATGGAAGTGGATCGCCGGGCGGCTCAGCCAGGGCAGGTTTTCTTCAAACTGGAATCCAGCCTGCTGGTTGTGGAAGTGTGCCGGCAGATGCAGCGTGCAGACAAACGTCAGCAGCGAATCAAGCAGGGCAATCCATGCCGGCAGTTTGCCGCGATCCGGCAGCAGCAGGATCGCCACCATGCCGGCCAGTGGTACCACGAGTATCAAGCTGAGAATCATGCCGTCCATGTTCTTACCGCACCGCCCAGTGGATGGAATCCGCAAATCCGTTCAGGCCCAGCAGGGTTCCTGCCAGGGCAAAGAGAAGCAGGGCCGCTGCACCGGCAGCCAGCCACGCCGCGTAGGAGCGAAGATTGCCCGACTGCCAGCGTCGCAGCAGTTCGCCGCTCAGCCCCACAACTCCGGACATCAGCCAGGCTGAGCCGCGCACCAGCGTCCACTCGCCCAGCCAGCCCAGCACGAAGCGTGCCAGCCACTGCACCGGCCGCACGATCAGCGCCGTGTAGATCTCGTCGATCCAGTACTTGCCCTGCAGCAGGCGACGGATCGGGGCCAGACTCTGCGCGGCCTGCGCTGCCGCCTCGCCATCCCGGCCAAAGAACAGATGCGCCAGGAACCAGCCCAACGCGGCCACCAGAACGGCCAGCACGGAGAGAAACAGCTCCGTGTGTCCGGCATCGACCATCGCAGCCTGCCCGGTCACCGGCTCCAGAAAACCGGCAAAGCGCTCGATGCCAATCCATCCGCCGGTGACGGAAAGCAGCGCCAGCACCACCAGCGGCAGCAGCATGATCCACGGGCTTTCATGCGCATGCGCGGCATGGCCATCGCCGTGGCCATCCTGATGAGCAGCCCCGCGCGATTCGCCCAGAAAGGTCAGATACCACAGGCGGAACATGTAAAAGCTGGTCAGCAGAGCCGTGATCAGGCCCACCGTCCACAGCGCCTTGCCCAGCGTGCCATGCTGGAAGGCTGCCGCCAGAATCGCGTCCTTGGAAAAGAAGCCGGCAAAGGGAAAGAAGCCGGAGATGGCCAGCACCGCGGCCGTCATCGTCCAGAAGGTGACCGGCATGGCTTTGCGCAGTCCACCCATGCGCCGCATGTCCTGCTCGCCGCTCAGGCCATGAATCACCGATCCGGCCGCCAGAAACAGCAGCGCCTTGAAAAAGGCATGCGTCATCAGGTGGAAGACGGCTGCCGAATAGGCGCCAACGCCGCAGCCCAGAAACATATAGCCCAGCTGCGAGATCGTCGAATAGGCCAGCACGCGTTTGATGTCGGTCTGCACCATGGCCACTGTGGCGGCAAAGAAGGCCGTCGCCGTTCCCACCACCGCCACCACCATCATCGCCGTCGGAGACAGATCAAACAGCGCATGCGTGCGGGCAATCATGTAAACGCCGGCCGTCACCATGGTCGCCGCATGGATCAGCGCTGAAACCGGCGTCGGACCTTCCATCGCGTCCGGCAGCCAGATATAGAGCGGAATCTGCGCGCTCTTTCCCGTAGCGCCCAGGATCAGGCACAGGCAGATCAGCGTGGCCGTTGCGCCGGAGATGGCGGGATGCCCGGCGAGCTGGGTACCAATCCGGTGGAAGTTCAGTGTGCCGAAGTTGGCAATCAGCAGAAACATGCCGATCAGAAAGCCGAAATCGCCCACGCGATTCACCACAAAGGCCTTCTTGCCTGCATCACCCGCCGATTTGCGGTCAATGTAGAAGCCGATCAGCAGGTAGGACGCCAGTCCCACACCCTCCCAGCCCACAAACATCAGAAGGTAGTTGCCGGCCAGCACCAGCACCGTCATGAAGAACAGGAAGAGGTTCAGGTAGGCAAAGTAGCGCCAGTAGCCCTGCTCGTGCTCCATGTATCCGACCGAGTACAGGTGGATCAGGAAGCCAACGCCGGTCACCACCAGCAGCATCACCAGCGAGAGCTGATCCAGTACAAACTGAAAGCCCACATGGAAGCCGCCCACGGCAATCCATGTCGGAGCACCGGACTCGGCCACCGGCAGCAGCATGCCGCCGTGCACCATCCAGGCCGCGCGCGCCACCACGGCAAAGGAAAGCAGCGGAAACAGCAGGGCAATCGTGGAGACAATCGCCTTCGGAAGCCGGCTGCCAAACAGGCCATTCAGCAGGAATCCCGCGAAGGGAAACAGTGCGATCAGGGGCAGAAACAGCATCGGCTCGTTCATAGCTTCATCCGGTCAATCTGGTCCACAGTCAGGGTGCCGCGAACACGGAAGATGGCAATAATGATGGCCAGTCCCACGGCGGCCTCAGCCGCGGCCACCATCATCACGAAGAAGACAAAGATCTGGCCCTTCACCGCATGCCACTCATGGGCAAAGGTCACAAAGCTCAGGTTCACGGCATTCAGCATCAGCTCAATCGACATGAACACCGTAATCAGGCTGCGCTTGCTCAGGAAGCCAATCACGCCCATCGTGAACAGCGCTGCGCTCAGCAGCAGATACCAGTCGGCGGGAACGGGAGTGTTCATGCGTTGCCGTCATCCTTTCGGGCCAGTGCCACGGCGCCCAGAATTGCAATCAGAATCAGCACAGAGGTCAGTTCAAAGGGCAGCAGAAGGTCGCGGAAAAGCACCCTGCTCAGGTCCTGCGTGGTGGTAATGCCATCGCTCAGCGAGACCATGCCATAGTGCCGGCCGGCGCGCAGAATCGCCGAGGCCAGCACCGCCAGCAGCGCCACCACGGCAGGGAAGCCCACCACGCGCGCCGCATGGCTGCCCCAGGTCTTTTCCTCGCGGCCCTCGTTCAGCAGCATCACCACAAACGTGAACAGCACCATGATGGCACCGGCATAGACGATCACCTGCGCCATGGCCAGGAACTCGGCCCCCAGCAGCAGATAAAGCACCGCCAGCGAGCTCATCACCACAATCAGCGAAAGCGCGCTGTTGATCGGATGCTTCTGCAGGAGCAGATTCGCAGCCCCGGCCAGCGCAAACAACGCGAAGATCAAAAACAGTACCAGATGCATCCGCAATCCGTTTTCTTCGTGCCGATTCAGGAGTTGGACTTACGGCCCGTATGCACGACCTACGTGCCGAGGATGGGGGATCCTGCTGCTTCCGGCGCAGAAGTCTCCCCGATTGTAACTTAGAGGAACGCCAGCACCAGGCTGGTTCCCACGATATTCAGCATGGCTGCCGGAAGCAGAAACTTCCATCCGAAAGACATGAGTTGGTCATAGCGGAAACGCGGCAGCGTGCCACGCACCCAGATATAGAGAAAGAGAAAGGCAAAGACCTTGGCCACAAACCAGAAGATCGGTCCCAGCACCCCGACCACCAGATTCTGCGGCGGCGGCAGCAGGTCGCCAAACGGGCTGGTCCAGCCTCCCAGGAACAGCAGCGTCGCCACGCAGCTCACCGTGATCATGTTGCCGTACTCGGCCATGAAGAACATGGCAAACTTCATCGAGCTGTATTCGGTGTGGTAGCCGCCGGTCAGCTCCGTCTCCGCCTCCGGCAGGTCAAACGGCGCTCGGTTGGTCTCCGCATAGGCCGCCATCAGATAGATCAGGAAGGCAAAAATCTGTCCGCCGCCAAAGACGTTCCAGCTTGCAATCCCGTGCACCGACTGCACCTTCACAATATCGGTCAGCGAAAGCGACTGCGCGCGCAGCACCACGCCCACCAGCGAAAGGCCCAGCGCCAGTTCATAGCTGATCATCTGCGCCGAGGCGCGCAGCGAACCCAGCAGCGAATACTTGTTGTTCGACGACCAGCCGGAAAGCGCAATGCCATAGACGCCAATCGAAGTCACGCTGAGCAGGATCAGCAGGCCGATGTTCAGGTCCGAGAGCACAAACAGCCGCATCCCGTGCCAGCGCATCGTCTCCCCGAAGGGAATCACCGCAATCGAAAGCAGGGAACAGCTGAGGGCAATCAGCGGCGCCAGTAGATACAGCGGTCGATAGACGCCGGAGGGTATGATGTCCTCTTTCAGAAACAGCTTCAGCCCATCCACCAGCGGCTGCAGCAGCCCGAAGGGTCCCACACGCGTCGGCCCCCAGCGGTTCTGTATCCGGCCCACCAGTTTGCGTTCCAGCAGAACCGTGTACGCCACAGCCGTGAGAAAGATCACCAGCACCACGGCGACCTTCACCACGCTTAGCACGACAAACATCCAGAGTTGCACGCTCGCAATCCTTTCCCGCGCCTTCAGTCAGCCGCAGCAGCCGAGTGAAAACCTTCCTGATATGCCTGCAGTTTCTGCAGCGTTTCCGTCTGTCGGCCCAGCTCCCCGGAGCGGAAAAGCCCCGGATGCGTGGCCACCACGCCATCCTTGCGTCCCAACAGCGAATCCAGCGGCACAAAGCCAGCGCCCGGCGCCGAAGCTGTCTCATTGCCGGCAAAGAGATTCAGCCGGTCCAGCCGGTAGCTCGGCACCAGCCGCTCCACCTCGTCCAGCGTTGCCAGCGGATCAAACGGGCTCAGCCTCGGCTCCAGACCGTTGGCCGTCAGCCACACCGCATGCCGATCCGCCTCGCCCGCCTGTGCTCCGCGGCTCTGGCCCATATCCGCACGCACGCCGGTCGACTGCCCAAACGGCACCAGCTTCCGCACATCCACACCCATGGCACCGGCCAGCCGCACCACAATCTCGAAGTCCGGCTTCACCCCGGCCACGTCCGCAGCCTTGCGCACCATCTGGATGTCGCCGTAGCAGCTGGTCACCGTCCCGGTCTTCTCATAGAGGCTGGCAGCCGGAAGCACCACATCAGCCTGCGCCGCCGTGGCCGTCAGGAAGCAGTCCTCAACCACCACAAAGCTCCGGCGCAGCGCACCCTCGGCCACACCCAGGGCCGACACCGGATCGGAGCCCACCACATACAGCGCCTTCAGCACGCCGGTCGTGGCCGCCTCCACCATCGCAGTCATGTCCAGCCCGCTGCTGGCCGGCATGCCCGCATACTCACCGTGCAGCGGCTGATCGCCGGTCAGTGGCAGGTAGCCGGGCAGCAGGTCGGGATAGATTCCCATATCCGCAGCGCCGCGTGCATTGGCAAAGTCACTCAGCAGGGCAAACTTCACCCCCGTCCGGCACAGTCCCCAGCGCATCAGCGCGGCCAGCGATGCCCCGCGATACTCGGCCCCGGCCACCACCACCAGCGACTCCTCGGCCAGCAGCGCCTCGCGGAACTCGGCCGCACCGGCAACATGGGCCATCGCCGCATCCTCACCGGCCAGGAAGCGCACCAGCGCATCGTAGTCAGGGATGCGCAGCGCCTGCCGTGCCTGCCGCTCCAGCCGGATCGACTGCGTGTTGGCCAGGTAGAGCCGGGCATGGTTCAGCCGGAAGTTCGTCCGCAGGCTCCAAGCCAGCAGCGGATGCTCCTCGGTCGGATTGCCGCCCAGCACCAGAATCGCCGGTGCCGCTGCAATCTCGCGATGGCTCGCGGCACGATCCTCCGCCCCGGCCAGCATGCGGCTGAAGGTCGGATAATCGGCCGTCCGCTCGTGGTCGATATGCTGGGTCCGCAGTACCGTTCGTGCAAACTTCTGCAGCAGATAATTCTCTTCGTTGGTGATGCGCGGCGAGCCGATCACGCCAATCTGCCCGTCGCCGGCCTGCACGGCCTCGCCAAACTTCTGGGCCACCAGCCGGATGGCCTTCTCCCAGGTGGTCGGCTCCAGCACACCGGCGGCATTGCGCACCAGCGGGCGCGTCAGCCGGTCCTTGGCATGCACAAAGTCAAAGCCGAAGCGCCCCTTGGCGCAGAGAAAATCCCCGTTGATTCCGCTCTTGTCGCGGTTGTCGGCACGCACAATCTCCATGCCGTCGTCGGCCCGGCGCACGCCCAGCGTCACCTTGCAGCCGTCGCCGCAGTGGGTGCACACGGTCGAAACGTGGTTCATCTCCCAAGGCCGGGACTTGTAGCGATAGGTGCCGCTGGTCAGCGCGCCCACCGGGCACACGTCAATGCACATGCCGCACTGCTCGCAGTCCAGGTGATCGCCACCATTCGGCGCAATCACGGCAGAGACGCCGCGGTTCTGGATGCCCAGCGCCCACACGTCCATGCCCTCGCCGCACATGCGCACGCAGCGATAGCACAGAATGCAGCGCGGACGGTCAAAGTAGACCACCGGCGACCATTGCTGCTCCTCGCGATGCTGCTTGGCCTCGGCATACAGGCTTTCGCCGGCCCCATACTTGAAGGTCATGTCCTGCAGCTCGCACTCGCCGCCGGCATCGCAGACCGGGCAGTCCAGCGGATGGTTGCCCAGCAGCAGTTGGAGCGTCGCCTTGCGCGCCTGCGCAATCTCCGGCGAGTCGGTGATGAAGACCTGTCCTTCGGCCACCGGCGTCGTGCAGGCCGTCTGCAGCTTGGGCACCTTCTCCTGGCGCACCACGCACATGCGGCAGGCCGCCTGCAGGCTCAAACCGGGATAGTAGCAGAAGGCGGGAATCTCAATCCCGGCCTTGCGACAGGCTTCAATCAGCAGGGTTCCTGCCGGAGCCGTCAGCTTCTTCCCATCCACTGTAAAAGTTACATCCGCCATGCAATCGCTCTTTTCACGAAAATTACGTTTCCGTCCCTACACCAGCTCCACTTCAGGATGATGCGCATACGGGCATGGTTTTCCATGCAGATGATCCTCAAACTCCTTGCGGAACTTCTTCACAAATCCCAGCGTCGGCATGGCCGCAGCATCGCCCAGCGGGCAGAAGGTGCGCCCCATCATGTTTTCCGCCAGATACTGGATGTTGTCGATATCCTTTTCCGTGCCAAACCCGGCATGGAAGCGCGTCAGCGACTTCTTCAGCCAGTCCGTACCCTCGCGGCAGGGAATGCACCAGCCGCAGCTCTCATGCTGGTAGAACTTGATCGTCCGCAGGGCAAACTCCACCATGCAGGTCTGGTCGTCAATCACCACCACGCCACCTGAGCCCAGCATCGAACCGGCCTTGCCCACCTGGTCAAAGTCCATGCCGATGTCGATCTCCTCCGGCAGCAGCACCGGCGTCGAGGATCCGCCCGGCACCACGGCCTTCAGCTTCCGCCCGCCGCGCACGCCGCCGCCCACCTCATAGATCATCTTGCGCAGGCTGTATCCCATCGGCAGCTCATAGACGCCCGGCCGGGCAATGTGGCCGCTCAGCCCAAACAGGCGCGTGCCGCCGTTGCGCTCCGAGCCCACCGCCGCGTACGCCGCGCCACCCATGGCCAGCACATGCGGCACCGTGGCAATTGTCTCGGCGTTGTTGATCACCGTCGGGCCGCCATAGAGTCCCACCACGGCCGGAAACGGCGGCTTGATGCGGGGCACGCCACGCTTGCCCTCCAGCGACTCCATCAGCGCCGACTCCTCGCCGACTTCGTAGGCTCCGGCTCCGGACTGCACAATCACCTGAAACTCGGTCTCGCTGCCGAAGATATTCCGGCCCAGAAAGCCGCGCTCATATGCCTCGGCCACGGCCCGCTCCACGTTCTCGATCAGGTAGCGATACTCGCCGCGCAGATAGATGAAGCCCATCTTTGCCCCGATCGCCAGACCGGCGATGATCGTCCCTTCAATCACCGCATGCGGATCGTGCAGAAAGATCAGATGATCCTTGCAGGTGCCCGGCTCGCTTTCGTCCCCGTTCACCAGCACATACTTCGGCTTGGCGGACTGCTTGGGCACAAACGACCACTTCATCCCGGTCGGGAATCCGGCTCCGCCGCGACCGCGCAGGCCGGAAGCCTTCATCTCGTTGATGATCCAGTCCGAGCCTTCCGCCAGCGCCTTGCGTGCCGACGCATAGCCGTCCAGCTCCAGGTATCGATCAATCTTCGACGCACCCATGCCAAAGCGGCGCGTCACAATCTTCACTTCATCCGGATGGGATACAAGGCGTGGCATCAGCGGCTCCCTGCCTTCTGGGAACGCGAGCGGTACTCGTCCAGAATCGCGTCCACCTGTTCTTCGGTCAGTTCATCGTGGAAGTCGTAGTTCACCTGAATGGCAGGCGCCCAGCAGCAGGCTCCAATGCACTCCACCTCTTCCAGGGAAAAGACCCCATCGGCCGTCACGCCCTTGTGGCCAATGCCCAGCCGCTCCTGGAATTGCTCGAAGATCCGATATCCGCCCCGCAGCATGCAGCTGATGTTCGTGCACACCTGAATGTTGTACCGGCCGGCCGGCACAAAGCGCAGCATCGAGTAGTAGGTGGCCACATTGCGCACGTCCAGCGGCGTAATCCCGATCCGCCGTGCCACTTCATCAATCACCGCATCGGAAAGATAGCCGACCTCATCCTGCGCATAAAGCAGCATGGGAATCAGCGCGGAACGGCGTACCGGATACCGCTCCACCAGCGCGTCGAAGCGTGCAGCCAGCTCCGGCGAAAACAGCGTCATTGCTTCAGCACTCATGCCACCAGCTCCCGTGACCATTCCTCAGCCTGCAAATCCATGGGCAAACCCACTCCGGCCTCCGTCCACAAATCTCCATCCTCACTCCAGCGCAGCTGAAAGCGGCGACCATCCTGCATCCACCCCTCCAGCCGGTCTGCCTGCCGCTGCAGCTCCAGCCATCGCTCGCCGCATCGCACGCGGATCATCGTATCTCCCAGCTCCACCGTCGCCTGACGACTGCCATGCAGCCCGTGGGCCGCCGTGTAGCTGCGCAGCAGGGAAGCCAGGGAAATCCACAACTGCCGCGCATGCTCCTCGCTGATCGGATTCTCCTGTTGCGCCTGCATCCTCATCCCCAGCTCTTCCGTCTCAGCCCTTACCTGTCAATCTCGCCCAGCACCACGTCAATCGAACCAATCACCGCCACCACGTCGGCCAGCAGCCGCCCTCGGCACATCGTCTCCAGCGCCTGCAGCGAGGCAAACGAAGGATTCCGCATGTGAACGCGATAGGGCTTGGCTGTGCCATCGGAGACCACGTAGTAGCCCATCTGCCCACGCGAGGATTCAATCCCCTGGTAGACCTCGCCCGATGGAACCGTGAACCCTTCGGTCACAATCTTGAAGTGGTGGATCAGCGACTCCATCTGCGTCTTCATCTTTTCCCGGTCCGGCAGCACGATCTTCGGTGCCTCTGCCTTGATCGTGCCCTCCGGCATTCCGTCCAGCGCCTGCTGGATGATCTTCGTGGACTCGCGCATCTCCTGCAGACGCACCTCATACCGGCCCCACACATCGCAGCGCTGCGAAACCGGAACCTGGAACTGGAACTTCTCATAGCCGGAGTAGGGCATGTCCCGCCGCAGGTCAAAATCCACGCCGGAGGCGCGCAGCGGCGGCCCGGTCACGCCCAGCGCAATCGCATCCTCGGCGCTCAGATGACCCACATTCTGCAGCCGGTTCATGAAGATCGGATTGCCCGTCAGCAGGTTCGAATACTCGTCAATCTTCTCCGGGAAGGTGCGGATGAAGGCCTGCACGCGCTCGAAGAAGTCGATCGGCGGCTCCATCGAAAGCCCACCAATGCGGATGTAGCTGGTCATCATCCGCTGCCCGGCCACATACTCGAACAGCCGCAGAATCTCCTCGCGCTCGCGGAAGGTGTAGAGGAAGACCGTCAGCGCACCGATGTCCATGGCATGCGTGCCCAGCCACACCAGGTGCGAGTTCAGCCGCGTCAGCTCCGACAGCAGCACGCGCATCCACTGCGCCTTCTCCGGAATCGGTAGATCCAGCAGCTTTTCCACCGCCAGGCAGTAGCACAGGTTGTTGTGCATCGGGCTCAGGTAGTCGATGCGGTCGGTCAGCGGCACCACCTGGTGATAGAACTTGGCCTCGCAGGTCTTCTCGATGCCCGTGTGCAGGTATCCGATCTCCGGATACAGCCGCACCACAATCTCGCCGTCAATCTCCAGCACCAGACGCAGCACACCATGCGTCGATGGATGCTGCGGTCCCATGTTAAGCACCATCGTCTGGTCTTTTGCGCCTTCCGCCACCGGCACTTCCAGAATCGGTGTCGCCGTCCACTGGCTCATCTGCCGCTCTCCTGCCCTTTGGTCAAGCCTGTTGCTTCCCGCATCTTCCACCACTCAGCCCAGCCAGCCCTGCTGCCGGCTGCTAGCGATAGCCTTCCACCGGATAATCCTTGCGCAACGGATGGCCGACCCATTCGTCGGGCATCAGGATGCGCCGCATATTCGGATGTCCTTCGAAGACAATGCCAAACAGGTCGAAGACCTCCCGCTCATAGTAATTGGCAGACGGCCAGACGCCTGTGATCGTTGTCACCTTCGGATTGTCATGCGGCAGCAGCACGCGCAGCCGGATGCGCTCCTTGCGGGCGTGGGAAAGCAGGTGATAGCTCACCTGAAATCGTGGTGCCGTTGCCGGGAACCAGTCCACGGCGGTCAGATCTTCCAGAAACAGATATCCCGCCTGCTTCATCCGCTGGCCAACGGCCACAATCTGCCCGGGGGCCACCGTCAGCGTCAGTTCGTCGCGATCCCAGCGGGCATCCACCAGCGCCTCGGGCAACTCCGCCATCAAGGCTGCCAGCGCCGGATGCTGACCCATCTCTGCCAGCACAGCTTCCTTGCCGTGCAGTGTCGTGCTCATCGTCGCACCATCCTCAGTCTCGGGCCGCTGCCTCCGGCCTTCCTCTCGGGTCGCAACCTCCGACCGCAATCTTCCGTCCAGTACCCTCGGCCATCCAGCCCCAAAACGACCCCGGACAAACGAGCGCCCTACAGATCCCCTTTGTCGCGGGACCAGTCCAGAATGCCCTTCCGTACGATATAAAACAGACCCACAGCCACAAAGCCGAGATACACCAGCATCTCCCAGAATCCAAACAGGCGGCTGCCGGTCAGCTGCGGAAGCTGGCGATAGATCACCGCCCACGGCATCAGAAAGACCACTTCCACATCGAACAGGATGAACAGCATCGCGACCATGTAAAACCGCACACTGAAGCGGCCGCGCGCATCGCCCACCGGCTCAATGCCACACTCATACATGCTCAGCTTGGTCTTGCTGTTGCGGTGTCTTCCAATGAACCATGACCCTGTGATCATGCCCAATCCAAGGCCGGTGGCCGCAAGAATCTGGATCAGAAGCGGAATGTACTGCCAGATATAAGGAATCTTCATCACTCTCTCAGCAGGACGCAAAGTCTGTGCAACTTGCCTGGCGGCAAAGCCCTGCTTTGAGCTTAGGTTTTCAGCCGCAATGCGTCAAGCTAACCTCAACCATTGGTTGCAGCAAGCTCTACTTCGCGTCCCGCAATCCGCAGCCGGGACCGCATCGGCACCGGAAGAATCCCCACCATACTGCAGATCCCTCGCAGGAGTTTCCCGGAATGGACCGCTGAAGACCGGCAAATTCCAACTGCGGAACCGTTACTTTGGTGATCTGCTTTTTCTTTTCCTGCGGTCGATGAACAGGGTGAGGATCATTCCATGATGCAGACTGCAGCCGAATCCCCCGCCTTTGCAACCGCAAGTCCCATCCGCAGCACAAACGCCTCCCGTCCGCGGACACAGCTTACGGGTATCCAGCTGCTGCCTTCCCGTCGCGCCCGTCGGATTGCGCCGGAGCAGGGAAGAGCCATCGAAAAACTGGCCCACGCCATCGAATACCTGACCGACGAGCTGACCCTGCAGTGCATGACGGCCCGCTCGGAGAGCTTCCAGCCGCAGCCCACGCTGGCCGCCATCGAGCTGCTCAAGCGTTGCAACCGCGAGATCTACCTCGCCTGTCCGCCCATTCCCACCTTCACCGAGCGCATGCGCCACTGGTTCGGCCGCACGCCTGCTTCGGTCAGTCACTGATCGCTTCGCAACGAAGCTCCTGCACTGCCCGCCGCTCTTCCTGTTGGGAGATGAGGGCCGGGCAGTGCCTTGTTTGCGTTCAGGCGTTGGAACGGATTAGGGCCTGTTAACACTTCTGGGATGGTGGCGACGGGAGGCCATTTTGCCCAGATCAAGAAGCGAGGAGTGACAGATACCGGGCGTAGCCCATTTCGAGGCTATGGGGCGACGAGTGACGCAGAGATGGGGAAAATGGCCCCCGTCCCTTCGGGTTGCATGGAAAATCCCACCATACTTCGTTGTCGCCCTCGGCAGTGGGGCCGCCACGGCCTTCGGACTCCGCCTCGTCTGGCCGAATTTTCCCGCGCAACGCCGTCCACCCCAGAAGTGTTAACAGGCCCTAGGGATCGGGTGCGGGATCAGGAAAGCATCAGCATCACAAAGAGCAGGATCCAGGCCAGGCCCATCGTGTGCCAGTACCATCCGATTCCGTCCACGGTAATCTGCCGGTAATCCACGCGCCGCAGTAGCGGCAGGAAGACCAGTCCGGAGCAGAGAAACAGCAGCCCCAGCAGCAGGTGGACGGCGTGAAATCCGGTGATGATGTAGAAGAAGTAGCTGGCCGGCGTTGCCCACTGGTCAAAGGCAAATCCCTGTGCGGTCATCTGGCGCCAGGCCTCGAACTGTCCGGCAAGGAACAGGCCGCCCAGCAGTGCCGTTGCCGCCAGCCAGGGCCAGCTTCGGCGCAGTGCCGGCTTGCCCAGACCCAGCCACTCTTCCACCACGTCCAATTCATGAAAGATGCGCCGCCGCGCCACTTCCATCGTCAGGCTGCTCAGCAGCAGCACGGCCGTATTCAGAAACAGCACCGGAGGAATCCGGATCGGATGCCAGTCCCCGATAAAGTCATTGGTGCGCGGATCGAAGTGTCCCGAATTCTGGTGGG
>JAJZGG010000103.1 GCA_021804965.1 Acidobacteriota bacterium | reverse complement strand
AGGTACGTACACACCTTGATTCCTTGCCGATTCTGGTTCGATCCCGACACATGCCGCAGCCGGCCGGCCAAAGCCGCGGAATAATGAGCATGTGAATCCGGGGAGCAATGCCGAACTGATGCGGGACTATCGCCTGTACCTTCAGGTGGAAAAGGGCCTGCGCCCGCTGAGCTGCGAGGCCTACGCCTCCGATCTGCGCACCTTCGCCGAATTCCTCGAGTCACGCCATGCCGTTCTGGTCACGGCCACCCAGCAGGATCTCTCCCACTTTCTGGAGCATCTGCGAACCCACGGCATCGACTCCCGCTCGGCTGCACGCAAACTCAGCTGCCTGCGCGGTTTCTACAAGTGGCTGCTGCTGGATCGGCGCATCGATCATGACCCCACCGTGAATGTCGAATCTCCCAAAGCCTGGAAGGTGCTGCCCAAATCCCTGGCGGAATCCGAAATTGCCACCGCGCTCGATCGCGCCTCCGCCCATGCCACCACCTCGGAGTCCCGCGCCGTCGCACTGCGGGACCGGGCCATGCTGGAACTCCTCTACGCCGGCGGTCTTCGCGTCTCCGAGCTTACCGGCCTTGTCCTCAGCGATCTCGCGCTGGACACGGGCCAGATCCATCTCCGCGGCAAGGGGGACAAGGAGCGCATCGTCCCCATCGGCCAGTCTGCGCAGCAGGCTCTCGAGGAGTATCTGCGCGATGCCCGTCCCGAGCTGATGCGTTCAGGCTCGGCACGAGCCCAGCGGCAACCTGCCTGGTTCTTTCTGTCCACGCGCGGTCTGCCCATGACCCGCCAGGCCGTCTGGCGCATTGTTCGCGCCGCCACCTCCTCCAGCCCGCATGCCCTGCGCCACAGCTGCGCCACCCACATGGTGGAACACGGTGCCGACCTGCGCAGCGTGCAAACGCTGCTTGGCCACGCCGACATCTCCACCACCCAGGTCTACACGCATCTGGCACTCAGCCGCCTCAAGCAGGTGCATCGCATCCACCATCCGCGTGCCCGCCGCCATGCCGCAGAGCCTGCCGCAGCACTGCCGCTGCCCGTCGATCCGGAACCGGCCACACCGCGGCCTTCGCTGTATCTTGTTCCATCCGTCAGGAAGTCCTCATGAGCATCCCGGACCAGCCCGCAGCCACCGGTCCGCTTGCGGATCTCGTCGCGCAATATCTCTTCGTCCTGCAGAATGAGCGCAGCGCCTCCCGGCATACGCTGCGCGCTTATGAGCGCGAGCTGACATCCTTTGTTCTCGCCCTCAGCCGCCAGTCCGGCACGCAACTCACCCCTGCCGACGTGGAGCACACGGCCATCCGCGCCTACCTCGGCGAGCTCTATCAGCGTGGACTTTCCCGCGCCTCGGCCGCGCGCGCACTGGCCGCCATCCGCAGCTGGTTCCGCTGGCTTGCCCGCACCGGCCACGTCCAGCAGAACGTGGCCACGCTGGTGGCCACGCCGCGCCTGCCGCGCCATCTTCCGCGTGTCCCGTCCATCGAGCAGTTGAATCAGGTCGTCGATACCATCCCGGAATCCGATGCCAGCTGGCCGGCCCGCGACCTGGTCATCTTCGAGCTGCTCTACGGTTGCGGCATGCGCAACTCCGAGCTCACCGGTCTCGATCTCGCCGATATTCACTGGGCCAACGATGTCATCCTGGTGCGCGGTAAGGGCCAGAAGCAGCGCTACGTTCCGCTCGGTGATGCAGCCGCGCAGGCGTTGCGGGCCTATCTGGTGGAACGCGAAACCCGCCTGCAGGCGCAGCAGAAATCCTCCTCCGCGCTGCTGCTCAATCTCCATCTGCGCGGCACGGCAAGGCTGTCCACCCGCAGCGTGGCACGCATCGTCAAGCGCATTGCCATGGAGCGCGGTCTGCCCTCGGACATTCATCCCCACACGCTCCGCCATGCCTTTGGCACGCATCTGCTTGCCGAAGGCGCCGACCTGCGCGCCATTCAGGAGCTGCTCGGGCATGAGCGCCTGTCCACCACCCAGCGCTACACCCAGCTCACCACCGCCCAGTTGGCTGTCGTCTATGACAGAACTCATCCCCGCGCCCACTCCGCCCCGGATTCGCACCGTCATTCGGCTCTGGACACGCATCGCGAGTAGGCCCCCGCAACCCATCTGCAGCTGCACCGCGCAGCATACCGCGCATCCCGCAGGCAGGCGCATATTCGCGTTTCCATCCGGCACAGATTTACACTGGTGTAGATATGTCCGGGAACGAAGCCAATCCGCATTCTTCTGCCAACCCAGCCTCCACCGCGCCTGCAACTGACGCCGATACACGCGAACGCGCGGAACGGTACGATCCGGCGGCCATTGAATCGGCCTGGCAGCAGCGGTGGGCGCAGGATCCGTCGTTCTACGCCTCCGAGCCGCTTTCCAGTGGCAAGCCCAAGTATTACGTGCTCGAGATGCTGCCCTATCCCAGCGGCCAGCTGCACATGGGCCATGTCCGCAATTACTCCATCGGTGATGCGCTGGCCCGCTATATGTGGATGCAGGGCCACAACGTTCTGCACCCCATGGGATGGGATGCCTTCGGTCTTCCGGCAGAAAACGCAGCACTGAAAAACAACACGCCGCCCCGCGAATGGACCCTGCGCAACATCGCAGCCATGAAGCGCCAGATGCAGCGCCTCGGCTTTGCCTACGACTGGTCGCGCGAGGTCACCACCTGCCTGCCGGACTACTACCGCTGGAATCAGTGGTTCTTCCTGCGCATGTATGAGCGTGGACTGGTCTATCGCAAGCAGTCGCGCGTCAACTGGTGTCGCGAGTGCGCCACCGTCCTTGCCAACGAGCAGGTGGTCAACGGCTGCTGCTGGCGCCATGAGGATGTCCTCGTCGAGCAGCGCAACCTCGAGCAGTGGTTCCTGCGCATCACGGCCTACGCGCAGGATCTTCTCGACGGACTCGATCAGCTCGAGGGCTGGCCGGAAAAAGTCCGCACCATGCAGCGCAACTGGATCGGTCGCAGCGAAGGGACGGAGGTGGATTTTGCCCTCGATGCCCCGGGCGCAGACTTTGATCGCACACCCATCCGTGTCTTCACCACCCGCGTCGATACCATCTTCGGTGCCACCAGCGTCCAGCTTGCCCCCGAGCATCCGCTCGTGGCAAAGCTTGCCGCCACCAACCCCGCACTGGCCTCCGGCGTGCAGTCGCTGCTCGACCAGCAGAAGAAGGCGCGCGAGGCAGGCGAGTTGGGAGCCATTGAAAAACACGGTGTCCCCACCGGTTTCCAGGCCATCAACCCCTTCAGCGGCGAGCGCATTCCCGTCTGGGTCGGCAATTACATCCTCATGGATTACGGCACCGGAGCCATCATGAGCGTCCCCGGCCACGACGAGCGCGACTTTGAATTTGCCGTCAAGTATGGCCTCGCCATCCGTCAGGTCATTGAGCCTGCGCAGGCCTCCACGCAGTCATCGGAGCAGGGAACCGAGTCGTCTCTGCCATTCCTCAGTGAAGACGGTCGGCTCATTGCCTCCGGCGAGTACAACGGCCTCACCTGCGAAGCCGCGCAGAAGCGCCTGCAGCAGGTTGCCGAAGCCGCCGGATTCGGCAAGGCCACCATCACCTGGCGGCTCAAGGACTGGGGCGTCAGCCGTCAGCGATACTGGGGCACGCCCATCCCCATGATCCACTGCGAGCGCGACGGCATCGTGCCCGTTCCGGACGATCAGCTGCCCGTACTGCTTCCCGACCAGATTGAGATCACGCAGCAGGGTGGCTCGCCGCTCTCGCGCGTCCCGGAGTTCCTCCACACCACCTGCCCGCGATGCGGCGGCCCGGCGCGTCGTGAGACGGACACCATGGACACCTTCGTCGATTCCAGCTGGTACTTCTACCGCTACACCGACGCACAGAATGCGCAGCAGCCCTTCGAGCCGTCCACCGCACGCTACTGGTTCCCCATCGATCAGTACATCGGCGGCGTCGAGCATGCCATCCTGCATCTCATCTACTCCCGCTTCTGGACCCGCGTCATGCGCGACCTCGGCCTCATCGACAACAGGGAACCGGCGCAGCGCCTCTTCACCCAGGGCATGGTCATCAAGGACGGGGCCAAGATGTCCAAATCTCGCGGCAACGTCGTTTCCCCCGACGATATGGTCGCCCGTTACGGAGCCGATGCCACGCGCATGTACGCGCTCTTTGCCGCCCCTCCGGATCGCGATCTGGACTGGCAGGAGGACGGTGTTGCCGGCATCAGCCGCTTCCTGGCCCGCGTCTATCGGCTCGTCCAGCGCCTGCTTCCCATCGCAGCCGCTGCGCCCGCCACTGCAGAGCCATCCACTGCCGCAGCCCAGCCGTTGCTGCGCAAGCTGCACCAGACCATCGCCAAAATCACCCAGGACTTCGGTGGACGCTGGCACTTCAACACCTCGATTGCAGCCATCATGGAGCTGGTCAACGAGATGATGGCCGCGGAATCCGTCCTGCTCTCCGGCGAAGTTCCGGCTTCGGCCGTGCGTGATCTTGTCCGCTCCCTGGTCCTCCTGCTCGGCCCGTTCGCGCCCTACCTTGCTGCCGAACTCTGGCAGCGGCTCGGAGAAGCCACGCCGCTTCTGCGCGCCAGTTGGCCGGTCTCCAACCCCGAACTTGCCCGCGAGGATCAGATCGAGATCCCCGTACAGATCAACGGAAAGCTGCGCAGCCTCATCCGTGTACCGGCAGAGAGTCCGCGCGAAACCATTGAGGCCGCCGCACTTGCCGATGGAAAGATTCAGGAGTGGCTGGCCGGCAAGGAGCCTTTGCGCGTGATCCATGTGCCTGGAAAACTTCTGAATCTGGTGGTTCGTTCATGACCGCCGACGAGCGCAGCATTGCCAGCCCTGCCAATCAGCATGAACTGAAAGGCATTCTCGCTGGCAAGCCCGTCCGTGCCACGCAATCCATGATCGGCCAAATGTCCCGCGTCTGGCGTTCTCCCTCGCTCACCGGGCTGGAGATTGCCTGGCGTTGGCTCTTCGGCCTGCCGTTTGTTCTGCTGATCAACCAGCAGCAGCAAAAGATGTTTCAGACGCTCACGCCGCAGGCCTCCGGCCTCAGCAAGTTCGATTTCCAGGACCCCTGGACCGCGGCCACACTGCTCAACCACGCCATTCATCTCTACCATCCGCTGTTCATGGCCGCTTTCTGGCACATTGCCCCGGCCGCCGTGCTGCTTTGGGCCATCGTCTCCGGCACGGGCCGCACCCTGCTGTTCGTCCGCATGCAGGCAGCCGCACCGGGCTGGCAGCGTCGCATCCCGTCGGTCATCCTGCTTCAGGCCATCTGGGCTGTGTCCCTGCTGCTGGCGTGGGCCGCCTGGTTCAATCTGCTCGCCTGGATTGCGCAGGATCAGATCGAACGCACCTCGGTCGAGCCCAGCGTCGTCTCCTACCTCATCTGGGTGATCTTTCTCTCGCTCGGCATCTATGCCGGATGGGCTGCCATCAGCTGGGTGCTGCGGCTGGCCCCCATTCTCGTGCTCCGCGAAGGGCTTTCGCCACTCCGCGCCCTCATCAGCAGCTTCACAGCGGGCAGGGAACTGGCCAGCAAGCTTGCCGAGGTCAATCTCGTCCTCTGCATTGTCCGCATCATGCTCATCGTGCTTGGCATGGTCTTCTGTGCCGCACCCCTGCCCTTCAGTGACGAACTCGGCCCCGACCAGATGCACACGCTTTATGAGGTTGTCGGTGTTCTCTACCTGATTGGCAGCGATTACTTCCACGTGGTGCGTCAGCAGTCCTACGTCGCGCTCGTGCGCCGCTACCGCGACTTCACCGCATCGCGACTGGGCTGAGCGATTCCCGCACTGCGGGTCCCCGGTCTGCTTTGCAGCTCCGGCACATGGTCGCGATAGCTGCTGCCCCAGCCATCGATCAGCTTCTGCACCACCGTGTGACCCACGGCATAGGCACTGGCAATCGCCGGTAGAAATGCCCCATAGCGGCTCACCTTCTGGTAGCTCAGGCTGGTCGCCGCATCCATTCCCTGCGGCTGCCGGTCAAAGTTGCTCACCGTGCGCAGCACCAATATCCGGTTCCAGTCCACACGCCCGGAATCAGCCAGCTGTCGCAGCGACTCCAGCGTACCGGAGTCTTCCATCGCCGTCGTCACAAACCGCCCCTTGTCCTCCGTGTAGTAGCGCATCCACGCCGCCGCCCAGGCATCCATCCGTGCGCCGTGCCAATAGGTCGAGGAGGAAACCTCATCGCCCATCTGCACCTTCGGCGGAGCCTCTGCTGCTTTTTCCTGGAAGTGGCTTCGCACCTCGCGCAGCCTGTCGGAATCCGGCAGGGCAACGCTTCGCGTCTCGGCATACGCCCAGCGGGCCAGTCCCGCATTCACGGCAAAGACCTGCCCCGGCAGCGCATCCACCGGCTTTTCGTAGGGTTTGGAGCGCATCAGCGGCACCATCCCGGTCGGCCATCCCTGCGGAATCTCCCGCGCGTCAATCTCGTAGCCCAGGTCACCATCCACAACCCACTCTGCCCATACCGCCGACCCCAGCGAAGCCGCATCCGGACTCGCTCCGGCAATCCCGGCAATCAGCCAGTAGGCGTGGGAAAGGTCAAACTGGGGATCCAGCCCAAGTGCCATCACCGTAGCCGCCGCATGTGCCGTCCCCTGTCCGGTCACAATCGCCAGCTCTCCGGCATCGTTCATCCGCGCGGCATGAAACGCCCCCGGCACCGGATACACATGCTGCAGATGATCCTTTTCCACCCACGTCTGCAATTCGCCAGGCTGGTCGCCGGTATCGGCTCCCGGCTCGAACATGGCCACCACGACCACCTTCACCGGAATGCGCTGTGGGGCTTGCGGAGTGGCGGCCTGCGCAGGGTACAGCCACGGAAGCAGACACAGACATGCCGCCATCCATCCCCACGCAACCAGACGGAAACGTACCCGCATCGATCTTCCTCGCTTCAAGCTTTCGGGAGCGTCAGTTTTCTGCATGCAGGTGTGCGGCAGCCTTCTGGGCATCCGCTTTTTGAGCGCTTTCCACCAGGGCCTGCGCCTGCGGCAGCTCCGTGATAGCCTTCTGAATCATTGGATCCCACTCAGCTTCCACGCGAAGTCCCTGTGCCTGTCCGCTCAGAATGGTCACGATCTTCGACTTGATGTTCGCCTGCACCCAGCTCAGGTTCGCGTCAAAGTCCTTCTCGTTCCAGTCGATCTTTTCTGCCGTCAGAAACTTCTTGAACTCCGCCATCACCGCATCCGACATCACAAACTGCGTATCCTTCGGATGGTTGGCCACCCACTGCGGCGCAAAGTGGAAGAACGCCTGATGAATCAGCAGCGTATCCGTAAACGCATTCGACTTCGGCGTCTCAATCTTCACGTCCGGCGTAATGCCTCCGCCGCCGTAGACTGTCCGTCCCGAGTCGGTCAGCTTCACTTCCGTATTCGTCTTGTTGGCCGGCAGTGCGTTGGCGTGGTTGTAGTAGTAGTCATACAGCGAAATGCCCTTGTAATCCCGCTGGATCAGCCGTCCCGAAGGCGTGTAGTAGTGATACGTCGTCAGCGCCAGTGCCGTCGCGTCGGACAGGTTATAGACCGTCTGCACCAGCCCCTTGCCAAACGTTGTCTCTCCGGCAATCAACGCGCGATCGTGATCCTGCAGCGCGCCGGAGACAATCTCCGCAGCCGAAGCCGTATTCCGGTTCACCAGCACCACGATGGGGTAGAATCGGCCGCCGTTGCCATGCGTCACCGTGTACACCTGATCCGGATACGCCCGTCCCCGCTGCGAGACGATGATCTGTCCCTTGCTCAGCAGGTGGTCGCAGATCTCCACCGCCTGGCTCAGCAGTCCACCCGGATTTCCCCGCAGGTCCAGCACCAGCCCCTTCATATTGCCAAAGCTGTCCACCGCGTCGTCCACTTCCTTGCCGGCCGTCTCTGAGGCA
>JAJZGG010000028.1 GCA_021804965.1 Acidobacteriota bacterium | reverse complement strand
GGAAGCGACAAGCGCAGACACTGGTACAAAGAGACCTCTCATGCAGTGCAGATTCGTCCGTTGTGTCGGATGTATGGAGGCACAATCCGGGGGAAGCGGACGGGGAATTGCGGAATCTCTCTGACTTTGCCGGATGCGGCCCGGACATGACAACGGCAGAAGGATGGAGGATGGCATCCATCGAAAGAATGACATGCAGCCTGCGCCGGAAACAGAAGAAGGCTGCCCGAAGGCAGCCTTCCCTGACAATGGCGCTAGCTCGCTTAGACGCCGATCACCGCGCACAGCTCCTTGACGGCAGCCGCACTCTTCTTCAGTGCTGCATCCTCTTCGGGCGTCAGCTTGATCTCGACGATCTGTTCCAGACCGGCTGCGCCCAGCTTGCAGGGCACACCGATGTAGAAGCCGTCGATGCCGTACTCACCCTGCAGATAAACAGCGCAGGGCAGGATCTTCTTCTTGTCCTTGAGAATGGCCTCGACCATCTCGACCGTGGCTGCTGAAGGCGCATAGAAGGCGCTGCCGGTCTTCAGGTACTTGACGATCTCGGCACCGCCGTCGCGGGTACGCTGGATCAGCGCTTCCAGCCGGTCGGCAGGGATCAGCTCGGTGATCGGGATGCCGGCGACGGACGAGTAGCGGGCCAGCGGCACCATGGTGTCGCCATGGCCGCCCAGCACGAATGCCGTCACGTTCTCCACGCTCACGTTCAGCTCCTCGGCGATGAAGGTACGGAAGCGGGCCGAATCCAGCACGCCGGCCATGCCGATGACGCGCTCGCGGTTGAAGCCGGACTGGCGGAAGGCAGCCTGCGCCATCGCGTCCAGCGGGTTGGAGACGATGATGAGAATGGCCTCCGGCGACTGGGCCACCACTTTGGCCACCACGTCGGACATGATCTTGAAGTTGGTGTGCAGCAGATCGTCGCGGCTCATGCCGGGCTTGCGCGGCAGGCCTGCGGTGATGACGACGATATCGGAATGCGCGGTCTCGGCGTAGTCGTTGGAGCCGGTCACGTGAACATCGCGCTTCTCGATGGGCATGGCTTCCAGCAGATCCAGAGCCTTGCCCTGGGGAATTCCCTCGGCGATATCGACCAGCACGACATCGGCCAGTTCCTTGGAGGCAATCCAGTGGGCTGCGGTGGCGCCCACATTGCCGGCGCCGACGATACTGACTTTCTTACGCATAGTTCTCCCTTCCGTGCCGCGAATCTGGCGGCGGAGTTACATGTTGGCAATCATGCGGGTGGCAAACTCGCTGGTCCCCACCTTGGTTGCGCCCTGCAGCTGCCGGGCGAAATCGTAGGTGACGGTCTTGGCGAGCACTGTCTTTTCCAGCGCGGTTTCGATCAGCTTGGCCGCTTCCTTCCAGCCCAGAAAATCCAGCAGCATGACGCCGGAGAGAATGACCGAGCCGGGGTTGATCATGTCCTTGTCGGCATACTTGGGAGCGGTGCCGTGGGTGGCCTCGAAGACGGCATAGCCATCACCGATATTGGCTCCAGGCGCGATGCCGAGTCCGCCGACCTGGGCTGCGGCGGCATCGGAGATGTAGTCGCCGTTCAGGTTGGTGGTGGCCAGCACGCTGTAGTCTTCCGGACGGATGATGATCTGCTGGAAGATGGAGTCTGCGATGCGGTCATTGACCAGGATGAGCTGCTTCCACTTGCCGTTGCCGTGCGTGGCCTGAATGGAGGCGATCACGTTGCGCACCTCGGTGTAGACGGCATTGCGGAACTCGTCGTTGGCAAACTCCAGGCCCGGCTCAATAAGCGCTGCGTTCTCCTCCACGCTCAGATTCGGGTTGGCTTCCAGATTGCCCAGAATCCAGCTTTCGCGCTCGGTGATGACCTGGTCGCGGAACTCCTGCGTGGCCACTTCATAGCCCCACTCGCGGAAGGCGCCTTCAGTGAACTTCTGGATGTTGCCCTTGTGCACGAGGGTGACGGTCTTGCGGCCGCTCTCGAGAGCAAACTGAAGTGCGGCGCGCACCAGACGGCGGGTGCCGGTGATGGAGATGGGCTTGATGCCAACACCGGAGTCGGTGCGGATCTGCTTCTTGCCGCCCTTGAGCATCTCGGTGTTCAGGAAGGCGATGAGCTTGTCGGCCTCGACCGTGCCCTGCTTGAACTCGATGCCGGAGTAGACGTCCTCGGTGTTTTCGCGGTAGAGGACGATGTCCAGCTTCTCCGGATGCTTTACCGGCGAGGGGACACCGGCGTAGTACTTGACCGGGCGCACGCAGGAGTAGAGATCGAGAATTTGGCGCAGGGCCACATTGAGCGAGCGGATGCCGCCGCCGACCGGCGTGGTGAGCGGTCCCTTGATGGAGACGCGCAGATCGCGAGCCGCAGCCACGGTGTCATCCGGCAGCCAGGTGCTGTATTTGCGGAATGCCTTTTCGCCGGCGTAGACCTCGAACCACTTGATGGAGCGCCTGCCGCCGTAAGCCTTTTCCACTGCGGCGTCAAAGACGCGCTGCGAGGCCTTCCAGATGTCGCGGCCGGTGCCGTCGCCTTCGATGTAGGGAATGATGGGATTGTCTGGAACGGTGAACTGGCCGTTGGAGTACTGAATGGGGGCACCGTCTGCCGGGAGTGATTGTCCGTTATAGGTACTTTGCATTGCGCTGGTTTCTATCCTTTCCGTTCGCTCAACGGAGGGTTGAGCCGGAGATGCGGCTGCACCGCTGTGGCTGTAAAGATCGAGCCATGTGGATCGAGCCAAGAAGCTTGAAACAAGATGAGGCTAACACCCGGAATTTACCACTGGCAATTCGACCGTGGGACGGAGCAAAGCCGGTCACGGATTCGATACACTAGGCAGGGAATCCAGCTTCTGTCTGCCGTGGTTCGGATGGGGTTGTCCAGAGCTGCTCCTGTGCGCCAAAGGCAGCAACCATGCCCCTGCGAGGGCAGTCCAGGCAGCAGACGAGGCCTGGAGGCGCGTGGCCGGGCAGGCGGGTTTTGCCGGGCCAAACCGTGCAAACTTTGGCAGCATGGGCGGGAAAACAGTCTGGAATGGAGCGGGCAACTGCGTGGCAGCCGTTGCACCAGATGGGACAACCGGCGGCAGGGCGCGGGAAATCAGCGGCAGGACACGGGAAAACCGGCAGCGGATACGGAAAAACAAAAGCAGGGACAGGGGAAACGGCAGGGATTTGCGGCCTGATCCGCGAGCAGACGACAGGAAAGGCAGGGACGGGGCATGAAGCAGGGACGCGGCTATCGCATTGCGCTGGTGCAGATGAGGATGGGAGCTGATCCGGAGAAGAATCTGGAGGTGGCGATGGAGCGCGTGCGCGAGGCCGCAGGGCTGGGCGCGCAGGTGGTCTGCCTGCCGGAGCTGTTTGAGGCGCAGTACTTCTGCCAGCGGGAGGATACGCAGCTGTTTGATCTGGCGTCGGCGATTCCCGGACCGCTGACGGAGCGGATTGGAGCGGTGGCGGCCAGCTGCGGGGTGGTGCTGATTGCGTCGTTGTTTGAGCGGCGGGCGGCGGGGCTCTATCACAATACGGCGGTGACCTTTGAGCGCGATGGTTCGATTGCCTCGGTCTATCGCAAGATGCATATTCCCGACGACCCGCTCTACTACGAGAAGTATTACTTCACGCCGGGCGATCTGGGCTTCCAGTCGGTGGAGACATCGGCGGGCTGCATTGGGACGCTGGTGTGCTGGGACCAGTGGTATCCGGAGGGTGCGCGGCTGACGGCGCTGAAGGGCGCCGAGACGCTGTTTTATCCGACGGCGATTGGCTGGCATCCGGACGAGAAGGCGGAGTTTGGCGCGGCGCAGTACGATGCCTGGCAGACGATCCAGCGCAGCCATGCGATTGCCAACGGCGTGTATGTGGCTGCGGTGAACCGCGTGGGCGTGGAGCATGGCGATGTGCGCGGGGACCGGGTGAGCGGCAAGGGACTGGAGTTCTGGGGCGGCTCGTTTATTGCGGATCCCTTTGGGCGGATTGTGGCCCTCGCCTCGCACGATGCCGAAGAGATTCTGGTGGCGGACGTGGAGCCGTCGCTGATTGAGGAGACGCGGCGGAACTGGCCGTTTCTGCGCGACCGGCGGATTGATGCCTATGGCGATCTGACGCAGCGGTTCCTGGGCGGCGGTGTGCGGGGAGCAGGACGGTGAGCACAAAGGCGGCAGGGAAGTCGGGCACGGCGAAGGCTGCGCCGGAGCATGGGGCTGCGCCGGTAGCGAAGGCTGTACGCGAGGCTGCGGAAGACAGCCTGCCGCAGGCGCTGGGCTTCCGCATGCCGGCCGAGTGGGAGCCGCACGCGGCGACGTGGATTGCCTGGCCGCACAATGCCAGCGACTGGCCGGGAAAGTTTGGCGCGATTCCGTGGATTTATGTGGAGATTGTGCGCCTGCTGGCCAGCCATGAGCGGGTGGAGATACTGGTGCGCGATGCGGCGCTGGAGCAGCGGGCCAGCCGCATGCTGCAACTGGCCGGGGTGCCGATGGAGCGCGTCGGCTGGCATCGCTGGGCAACCAATCGGGTGTGGATGCGCGACTCCGGGCCGATCTTTGTGCGGAATGCGGCCGGCGAAGTGGGCGTGACGGACTGGAAGTTCAATGCGTGGGCGAAGTACGACGACTGGCAGATGGATGACCGGAATCCGGAGCGCGTGGCCAGGCGGCTGCAGATGCGTCGCTGGCAGCCGGTGTGTGAGGATGCGCGGGGACGCGTGCGCCGCGTGGTGCTGGAGGGAGGCAGCATTGACACGAATGGCCGGGGCAGCCTGCTGACGACCGAGGAGTGCCTGCTGAGCGAGGTGCAGCAGCGGAATCCGGGGCTGGGCCGGGAGCAGCTGGAGCAGGTGTTTGCGCAGTACCTGGGCGTGGAGCAGGTGATCTGGCTGGGGCGCGGCACGGCCGGCGATGACACGCATGGACACGTGGATGACATTACGCGCTTTGTGGGCGAGGAGACGGTGGTGACGGCCGTGGAGCCGGATGCGCAGGATGAGAATCATGCGCCGCTGAAGGAGAATCTGGCGCGGCTGCGCGCGGCGCGGACGCCGAAGGGACGGCAGTGGACGGTGGTGGAGCTGCCGATGCCGCGGGCAGTGGTCTTTCGCGGGCAGCGACTGCCGGCTAGCTATGCGAACTTCTATGTGGCCAATGGCTGCGTGCTGGTGCCGACCTTCCATGATGCGCGGGATCGCGTGGCGCTGCAGATTCTGGCCGAGCTGTTTCCGGAGCGCGAGGTGATGGGGATCCACTGCATGGACTTTATCTGGGGGCTGGGCGCACTGCACTGCATGACGCAGCAGCAGCCGGCTGGGGAAGTGCAGAATTCGCTATAATCAGCGAAGGAAATCGAATCTGGCAGCGGCTGGGAAGGGAGCGAGAGATGCTTGAGGTGAAGGAAGTGATCCGCAAGGCTGAGAGCTACCTGACGGAAGTGATGCCGGAGTTTGCCAATCTGGAACCGGAACTGGAAGAGGTGGTACGCCGCCCCAAAGGCTCAACCTGGGAGATCACCTTTCGGGCACAGTCCCGGCGCAATCCCACGGATGAATCGCTGGCGTCCCTGCTGATGCAGCGGAGGATTGTGAAGGTGGTGGAAGTGGACGCTGCCGATGGCTCCCTGGTGGCGGTGCGCAATCCGCAAGCTTCCTGAGCAGACATGATGACTTTGGAAGAGCAAATCTTTTCGCGTCATCTGCGAAAACAAATCCTTCTGGATTCGAATCTGTTGCTGGTACTGGTGACGGGAATTTTCGACACCCGACTGCTGGGAAAATACAAACGGGTTGCAGGATATACCGGCGAAGATCATACGTTGCTGGTTCAGACCGTCAGCAGGTTTGGAACGCTGCTGACGACACCGCACCTGCTGACCGAGGTGGGTAATCTGGCGAACAACAGTTTTCCGGAGTGGGTGAGGACGGACTGGTCGATTGCGTTTGCCGGGTTTCTACAGGCTGCCAGGGTCCGGTCGGTTGTGGAGGAGCGGTGGATCGAAGGGGCAAGTCTGGCTCTGCGGCAGGAGTTTCCCCGCTTTGGAATCACAGACGCAGCCGTGAGCGCCTGCGCTTCCGATGCACTGGTCCTGACGCAGGATTATCTGCTCTCTGGCTGGCTGAGGAGTGTTGGGGTGGATGTGCTGAACTTTCAGGATTTGAGGAGTATGCAACATGCCATTGGACAACGCCCTCATGACTGATCTTGATTTTCTCCAGCTGGCGCTGGAAGAGGCGATTGCTGCGGGACAGGCTGGCGAGGTGCCGGTGGGCGCCGTGCTGGTGCATCAGGGTGAGGTGCTGGCGCGGGCGCAGAATCGCGTGGTGCGGGACAGCGATCCGACGGCGCATGCCGAGGTGGTGGCGCTGCGCGCGGCCGGGCGGGCGCTGGGCAACTATCGGCTGAACGGGTGCTCGCTGTTTGTGACGCTGGAGCCGTGCTCGATGTGCGCCGGAGCGCTGGTGCATGCGCGGGTGGACCGGGTGGTGTATGCGACGGCCGCTCCGAAGGCCGGTGCGGCCGGGTCGGTGCTGACGGTGATCAACCATCCCAGGCTGAATCACCAGATGCAGTTGGATTCCGGGCTGCTGGCCGAGGAGTCCAGCGAGCTGCTGAAGGCGTTCTTTCGCGAGCGGCGATAGGGCTGCGGCAGGATTTCAGCGGCAGGATGCGAGCGGCAGGGCTCAGCGCTCGGGCAGCGAGCGCAGCAGCGCGAGACCTTCGCGGTAGTCCATGGCCGGGGGCACGGCGGCAAAATCGGACATTTCCAGTGTGGTGTCAAGTTGGATGTCGCGGAAGAAGACGCGCGCCTGCATGCGCAGGACCATGCGCGTGGTGCGCCAGTGGCCGTCGGCGACCGGATGCTGCTCCAGCAGCAGCGTGCCGCCCTGGTTGAGCCGGGCGAAGAGGCCGAGGCCGTAATCGACGTCGCGGATGCGGGTGCAGCTGAGGCGCTCGACGCGGCCGGCGGCGATGTTGACCCACATTTCGCCGGCCATGCCCTTGAGCACCTGCTCTTCGAGATCGAGGGGATGAAAGTCGGGGTTGGGGTCGAAGGTGAGCCGGTAGGCGGTGCCGTCGGGCGTCGGGAGCGTGCCGGCGTAGTGGTACACGAAGGCCTGGGGCAGGACGTGGATGATCTTGCGGAGCCGCTCGGTGTCGACGGCCTCCCGCTGCTGGCGATGCTGCTGCAGGCCGGGGTCGGCGGCCAGCGAGTGCAGACGCTGCTGCTCGAACTGGCTGCGCTCGGCGCTGAGCGGCAGGTCGTTCCAGGCGACGAGGTGGGCGACATCGCCGTTGCGGGTTTCGACGATCCACTTGGTGGTGGAAAGGCGCGGGCTGCTTTTGCGCAGGCGGTAGCGCATCCAGATGGTGCTGGGGTTGAGTGCGGCATCCTCCCGCGCGAGCACGGTGCGGACGAGTGTGTGCGTGGCGGCGGGAGTGAGCGGTGGAGCGTCTGCGGATTGCGCCTGGGCGGCGGGAGCGAGCGGGAAGAACAGCAGCAGCAGCAGGGCGAGCAGGCATGCAGAGGACAGCTGCGCAGACAGCACGCGGGCCGGAGTGCGGAGTGGCTCGGGTGTGCGGCGGGATCGGGGCGTCGGCTGGGGCACGTGGGTGGAGTCTCTATTTTCTACAGGGTGCGTTGCTGCCGGATTCGGTGCGATGCCAGTGCTTGCCGGTGGTGATTGGATGCGTTGCGGACGGCCTGCGATGCGTGTGCTGTGCAGGGGCGAAGTATTTCTCTCTGGGGATTGGACGCGGCGGCGCGGCAGCCGTTGCAGAATTTCCCCGTTCGGTGCGGGTGTGCGCTGAAAACGGGAATGGACTCAGGCAAGGTACGAGGGAGCGCGGGAAAGACTTTGGTCATCTTCGCGCGAGGTTGTTATAGTGCGGGCAGGGCCTCAGAGAGGTTCCGGAAAAGGATGAACCCATGGCAGCGGAGAGCACGGGTGCGCGGATCGGCAAGTCGGTTCTGATTCGCGGTGAGGTGAAGGGCAGTGAAGAGCTCTATGTGGATGGTCAGGTGGAGGGTACGATTCAGCTGAGCGAGAGCCGGTTGACGATTGGCCCGAATGCGGTGCTGGCTGCCGACGTGACGGCAAGGGATGTGCTGGTGATGGGCCGCATTCAGGGCAACATTGTGGCCCAGGGCCGGGTGGAGCTGCGTGCCGGCTGCCAGGTGGATGGCGACATTCGCGCCCAACGACTGGCGATTGAAGACAATGCGATCTTTCGCGGCAAGGTGGACCTGACGCAGGTGGCCGCCAAGCCGGCAGAAGCACCGCGCGCGCCGGAGACGCCGGCCGACAGTGCCGGTGGCGGCGCGGCGTGAGCCGGTGAAGCTGGCAGGGAACGGAATGGGGAATTGAGCACGCATGCTGACGCGATTTTTTGAGCGCAATGGGGAGGGCTCCCGTTCGGAGACGGCAGCGGCGCGCATGCTGCGCCACTCCGGGGGCTGGGATGCGATTCGCAAGACGCTGCTGGCCCAGCAGGGGCTGCGGATTCTGGACGTGGGGCTGACGTCGGCCTCGAATATCAACCAGCTGACGGAGATGGGCCAGAGCGTCTACATGGCCGACCTGCTGCAGGATGCCTGGAGCGAGGAGTGGCGCACGGAAGCGGATGCGGAGGGCAATCGGGGCTGGCGTGCCGAGGAGTTTGTGGCCGCGAACCTGAACTTTGCCGGACGCAGCTTTGACGTGGTGCTGCTGTGGCTGACGCTGGATTATCTGCCGGAGGAACTGCTGCAGCCGGTGGTGCAGCGGCTGCATGAGGTGATGGTGCCGGGCGGACAACTGCTGGCCTTCTTCCACACCAAGCTGATGCCGGACCAGTCGCCGTACTATCGGCTGCACATTACCCCGACCGACGATATTGAACTGCAACTGGCACAACCCTTTCGGCAGCAGCGCGCGCTGACCAACCGGAATATCGAGCGGATCTTTGCCGACTGGAGCGGGCTGAAGCAGTTTCTGGCCAAGGACGGCGTCTCGGAGTCGATTATCCAGCGCTGAACAGAAACCTGCGCCGAAAGGTTGACCCTGTCGATTCCATCCCGCTGCATGGAAAAGGAAGCAACTTCCGCGGCGGGAAATCATCCAAGTCACTGGCATCCGAATCACGACAACGAATCAGGCCAAAAGTACCAAACCAAATGTACGGGCCAAAATCAAAGATTGCCAACAGGAGATGGGAACGAATGAGTCTGCTCAAGGGAACGAAGGTAACATGGCTGGGCCATGCGACGGTGCTGGTGGAGACGGCCGCAGGGCTAACTTTGCTGATTGATCCGTTTCTGCAGCATAATCCGAGTTATCCGAAGGACTATGTGCTGCCGGAAAAGATTGACTATGTTCTGCTGACCCACGGACACATGGACCACACGGCCGACGCTGTGCCGGTGGCCCAGAAGCATGGCGCCACGATCGTGGGCATCTATGAGCTGACCAGCTACCTGACCGGCAAGGGCGCTGAAAAGACGATCGGGATGAACCTGGGCGGCACGGTTGCTCTGCCGGGCGTGGACGTGACGATGGTGGAAGCCAAGCACACGTCGAGCATTCAGGAGGGCGACCAGATTGTGTATCTGGGCGAAGCGGCCGGCCTGGTGCTGACGATTGCCGACGGTCCGGTGGTCTATCATGCCGGGGATACGGCGGTCTTCAGCGACATGAAGCTGATTCAGGCCCTGTACAAGCCGGAGCTGGCGATTCTGCCGATCGGCGGTCACTTCACGATGGGTCCCAGGGAGGCGGTGCTGGCGGTCGAGTATCTGCAGCCGAAGCAGATTCTGCCGGTGCACTGGGGAACCTTCCCGCCGCTGAAGGGAACGCCGGAGCAACTGGCGTCACTGCTGCCGGATGGCAGCATCGTGGCGCGGGTGAAGCCGGGGCAGTCACTCTAACATGCAACCGAAAATGCAAAAGGGAAGCAGCCTGGGGCTGCTTCCCTTTTGCATGCCTGCGAGGAGCTACTTGTCGCCGGCTTTGCGCTGACGCTCCCAGCGCTTTTTGACTGCTTCGGCAATGCGCTTTCTGCCTTCCGGCGAGAGGTTGCGCTTGCGCTTGCTGGTGGTGGTGGTTTCCGGAGCGGAAGCGGCACGACCGCGCTTGCGCACGGGAGCCGAACCGGTGAGCAGTGCCTTGGCCTGTTGCAGGCGGGCAATCTCCTGGTCAATCTCCGACAAAATCTTCGCCAGATTCATCTATGTTCCTCCATGTTCCCATATGTCTTCGCCGGGAATCCGCCGGGGATACGATAGCTAGCGAAGATGGAGACGGTAATTGTTACTGCCTGCATTGTAGCGCAAACAATCGATGGCTGGCAGAAAAGCGTATTGCATGGTTGTATTCCCGCAAGATACCGGAGATAGCCGAGGAGCTATCTCCGGTATTTTCTGCGGTATCAGGAGTCATTTATTTTTCGGATCAGGAGGCCGAGTCGCGCTGGGAGCCGGTGGCCGGAGCCGGGGTGATGGATAACTCCGGTGGCCCGGAGCGGCTGGTGGCTGCCAGCTGGCGGGACTTGAAGTTACGAATGTCCCCGATGACCTCATGGCTGTCGCGCGCATACTGGCTGGCCAGGCGCGTGAGGGCGTAGGTGATGATCTCGCTGTGATGCAGGTCGTGCATGGTGGGATCACGGCGCAGATTGAGCCAGAGGCGGTGGACGAGCTGAACGTCATCAGGCAGCAGGTTGGGCGCGTGCGGGCCGATGTGGTAGACACGGGCATCGCCATTCTGGCTGATGACGTAGAAGGTGATCTGGTTCTTGGGCTCCGGCAGCGCCTCCCAGGCCTGACCGATGTGGAAGGCCTGCTCCTCGGGAGTCATCTTGGTGGAGAGTCCGGAGACGACGGCATCGACTTCGAGGGCGTGTGCGGTCTGGACGAGCGCGGCGAAGATGTCTCCGGCCGGGACGACGACCAGGGAGACGGTTTTGCCGAAGCTCTCTGCGACGGAGATGGCCTTGGTGAAGACCATCTGCTCATGCTCGGAGAAGATCTGGTCATCGGGGCCGAGATACTCCGGTCCGCCGGCACCCATGAGCCGCGCAGTGAGCACGACGACATCCTGCTCCTCGGTGCTGGTGTGCGAGAGCGCCCACTTGAGGGCGAAGGGATTGGCCGCGTCGCGCATGGTGACCATGACGCCACCGGGGCGGATGCCGAGCGATTCGCGGCTGATGCGCTCTTCGCGGTCCAGTTGGAAGTGCTCCTTCATCTGCGCGGCGGCTGCTGCGTGGCGGCGATGGTTCTGCTTCTCCGCGATGGAGAAGATGATGAAGAGAATGGCCGAGAAGATGATGCCGCTGATGGTGGCCACGCGCTTGGTGGCCAGGTTCACGATGGCAATCGAGATGAGCACCATGGTGACGCAGGCCAGTCCGATGGGAATCTCCAGCGAGCCGATGCGCAGATTGCCCGGAACCTTCCATTCGCGCTGGCCTTTGAACTTCCAGCGGAGGACGAGCATGGCGATGCCCATGAAGGCAAAGGACCAGATGACACCAAAGGCATAGGCCTCGCCGAGCATGTCCACATCACCGTGGGTGACGATGATGGTGAACATCTGGAGGAAGAAGACCATGTTGATGATGCGATAGCTGGTGCCGAATTTTTTATGTGGCTTGCGGAACCAGTCGGTGAGAACGCCATCCTCGGCCATGCGCATGAGCACGCCGGTGGAGCCGACGAAGGAGGTGTTGATGGCGCCGGAAAGGATGAGGAAGCCGACGATGACGACGAAGATGCGCAGGGCAATCTTCAGCGTGGCCGGGCCGGTCATGTACATGGCCAGGCCGGCGATGAGGTTGTTCTGGTAGATCTGGGTGCGCGGGCCGTCGGGGATGAGCATGGAGGCCAGCATGGTGGCGCCGCCGGTGAAGATGAGGCTGTAGAGCGCGATGACAAGCGCGGCGCGCTTGAGGTTCTTCAGCTTGGGATACTCGATCTCGCGATTGACCTGGGCGAGCGACTCCTCACCGCTCATGGCGAGAATGGAGTGGCCGAAGGCCATGAGGATGCCGAAGAGTCCGAAGAGATGGATGAATGGAGTGCCCTTGAAGAAGCCGAGGGCGTAGTCACTGAACTGCAGATCGGTGGTGGAGGGGAATGGCGGCAGCTTGGCATGCTGCATGAGCGCTGAATAGATGCCCCAGCCGAGGATGATGACAACCATGACGGTTGTGATCTTCATGACCTTGAGGGCCTTGTCGCTGGACTCCTCGATGCCCTTGATGTTTTCCCACCAGTAGTAGATGGTGACGACGGCGGCAAAGAAGGCCGAGGTCTCGTTGATGGGGAAGTGGAAGTTGGGTTGGCCGTTTGAGCCGATCATGACGGCCGGAAGCCAGCCGTGCAGGGCACCGACACCGATGAGCTCATTGAGCAGCCCGACAATATACTGCCCGGCGGAGACGCCGGAGATGGGCCCGGTGAGGATGTAGTCAAACATGAGGGCCGAGACGCTGAGCTTGGCAAAGGTGCCGCCGAGCGCCTCCTTGACGATGCGATAGACACCGCCGCGGGTGAACATGGTGCAGCTCTCGACGTAGACCGAACGGACGGCGAACGAGAAGAGCATGATGCCGAGAATGAACCAGGGGGCGGAGCGTCCGATGGCTCCCTCGGCGATGCCGCCGGCATAGAAGGCCGAGGATGCCAGATCGTTGAGGACGATGGCCGCAGCGCGCCAGAAGGAGATGAAGGTGAGCATGACCGAGGAGGCGACAACGAGTCGGACCCGGTCAGAGATGGGAGCGTGCGTGGTCTTCGATGTACCCATACGTGAGGCTGATTGCAGCCGAACCGCCAAGCGTGCCAGGACAAATCGGCTGAAAAAACCGAGGGTCCAGCGTCGAGTTTAGAGCCAAAGGGAAACGTCGTCAATGCAAACGACGCCGTGGAAGGACCGGAACAGCCGGAGCTGGATCAGGAGCGGGCAGCGATTCCCGGAGTGGGTCCCTGCGGGGAAGTGGGGGTGGTCTGGACCACGGGCGATTCGTCCCTGTCGAACAGTTCGATGGTGTCTTCGATGAAGCTGTAGATGACGACGATCGACGAGCCTGCCAACCCGACGAAGAAGAGCACGTCCAGCACATGCATGAGTGAAAGCACGATGGCCATGAATCGTATTCTACCGCGCCGGGCGGGAGGTGGAACGATTTTCCCTGGCGGAGGACGGACCGGATTCCCGAAGTGCCAAAAAGGCTCTGCTACACTCAAGCGCATGCGCAGGACGTGGGGAGTGGGAATGGCGGGTGCGCTGGGGACGGCGCTGCTGCTGCATCTGTCGTTTCCGGTGGGCGGGCCGATGCCGGCCTGGCGTGCGCTGCTGGCCTGGGTGGCGCTGGTGCCGCTGCTGGTGGCGCTGGTGCGGATGGCCGAGGATGAGGCGGTCAGGATGCGGCCGCTGTGGGCGCTGCTGACGGGCTGGCTGTGCGGCGCGGTGTGGTTTGGGCTGCACTGCTCGTGGGTGTACCGGACGATGCATCTGTATGGCGGGATGGGCGGCGGGATGGCGGCGGTGTCGCTGGTGCTGTTCAGCCTGTTTCTGGGGGTGTGGTTCGGGATCTTTGCCGGGGTGTGGGTGCTGGGCGGCGTGGCGCTGGGGCGCAAGGGACGAGGCGCAGGCACGATGCTGGCGGTGGCACCGGTGCTGTGGGTGGCGATGGAGTTTGCCGTGGCGCGGATTCCCAGCTTTCCGTGGGATGAACTGGGATATACGCAGGTGGACAACGGGCTGCTGACGCGGCTGGCGCCGTGGACGGGCGTGCTGGGGATCAGCCTGCTGCTGGCGGCGGCCAATGCGGTGCTGGCGGCCGGGCTGCTGCGGGTTCGGGCACGCGGGGCCTGGCTGGCAGTCTGGGCGGCGATGGCGGCGGTGGGCGTGAGCGGCTTCTGGCTGCATCCCGGCCAGCCGGCGGCCACGGCGACGGCGATGCTGGTGCAGCCGAATCTGAATGTGGCCACGGACGATGTGTGGACGGATGCGCAGTGGCAGGCGCATATGGCGCAGTTTGCGCGGCTGGCGGCGGCCTGCGGAACGCCGTATTTTGCCGGGATGGACGGTGGAATGGGCGGTGGGCCGATGCAGCAGGATGCCGACTGCGCCAGCCGGCGGCCGGACCTGATTGCGTGGCCGGAGTCCCCGGCTCCGTTTCGGGATCAGGATCCGCGATTCCGGCAGGCGGTTGCGCAGCTGGCGCAGCAGATGCAGGCGCCGGTGATGGTGGGCGATGTGGGCATGGACCTGTCGCCGGGGCCGGATGGCCGGATGGAGGATCGGGAGTACAACTCGGCCTCGGTGATTGCGCCCAGCGGAGCGTTTGTGGGCCGGTATGACAAGGTGCATCTGGTGCCGTTTGGCGAGTATGTGCCGGCGCGGGAGCTGCTGTTTTTTGCGCATCAACTGACGTCGCAACTGACGGATCTGAGCCGCGGGATGGAGCGCAGGGTCTTTCGGCTGGCGCGCAGCGGAGGCAGGGCGCATCAGTACGGGATCTTTATCTGCTACGAGTCGATCTTTGGCGACGAGGTGCGGGAGTATGTGGAGCTGGGTGCCGATGTGCTGGTGAACCTGAGCGACGATGGCTGGTATGGGGATACGGATGCGCCGTGGCAGCACCTGAACATGGCCCGGATGCGGGCGGTGGAAAACCATCGCTGGCTGCTGCTGGATACGAACAACGGGCTGACGGCGGTGGTGGATCCGAATGGCGTGGTGCGGCAGAGCATTGCGCGGAATCGGGCCGGGGTGCTGGTGGCGCATTTCGGGCTGGAAGAGGACGAAACCTGGTATACGCGGCATGGGGATGTGGCGGGATTGCTCTGTGCCATACTGGGTGTGGGGTTTCTGCTCTGGTCAACGCGCGTGCTTGTGGGCGCTGCTCTGGGGCGGGATCCACGACGCTGAAGGACGGCCCGGAACGGGGCAGAATTTGGCGAATTCAATGACAAGACGGGTCCGGGAACAGACAGATGGCCACATGGAACGATCTGGAGTTTGCCTACGCGCCGCTGCGCGAGGCGGTACGCGACCTGCGGGAGTATCTTTGACCCCGCGAGACTGGAACGCGAACTGAAAGCATTGGAAAAGCAGCTGGAGGATCCGGCGCTGTGGTCAAACCCGGCGGCGAGCCAGCCGCTGATGCGCGAACGCAAGCGGCTGGAGACGCTGCTGGCCAACGACGCGGAGCTGGTGCGACGCAGCGGCGACGTGGAAGCCTATTTTGAGCTTGCCCGCGAAGGCGCCGAGGAGATTGTGCCGGAGCTGGAGCGCGAGCTGGAGGGTCTGCGGGAGTTCAGCGAAATGCTGGAGGCGCGGACGATGCTGGCCGGCGAGACCGATCCGCTGAATGCGATTGTGACGGTGCATCCGGGCGCAGGCGGAACGGAAAGCCAGGACTGGGCCGAAATGCTGATGCGGATGTATCTGCGCTGGGCCG
This sequence comes from Acidobacteriota bacterium, assembly GCA_021804965.1. Taxonomy (GTDB): domain Bacteria; phylum Acidobacteriota; class Terriglobia; order Terriglobales; family Acidobacteriaceae; genus Acidicapsa. The sequence continues at coordinate 15,849 of JAJZGG010000028.1, read as the reverse complement.
AGCAGCAGGGCTTCAAGACGGAGATCAACGATCTGCAGGCCGGCGACGAGGCCGGGATCAAGTCGGCGACATTCACGATCCAGGGGGAGTTTGCCTTTGGCATGCTGGCCGGCGAGTCCGGCGTGCACCGGCTGGTGCGCATTTCGCCGTTTGATTCGGCCAAGCGGCGGCATACGTCGTTTGCCAGCGTGTATGTGTCGCCGGAGATCGATGACTCGATTGAGGTGAACATCCGCAGCGAGGATCTGCGGGTGGACACGTACCGGTCCGGCGGCAAGGGCGGACAGCATGTGAACACGACCGACTCTGCGGTGCGGATGACGCATCTGCCGACGGGGATTGTGGTGACGTGCCAGAACGAGCGGTCGCAGATCAAGAATCGCGAAAAGGCGATGAAGATGCTGCGCTCGCGGCTCTACGAGTACGAGATGGAAAAGAAGCGCGCGGCCATCAAGCAGGTGGAGGATGCGAAGCTGGAGATCAACTTCGGCTCGCAGATCCGCTCCTATGTGCTGCAGCCGTACCGGATTGCCAAGGACCACCGGACGAAGGTGGAGGTGGGCGATGTGGACAAGGTGCTGGATGGGTATCTGGAGCCGTTTCTGCGCGGCTTCCTGCTGATGAAACGACGCGGAACCGCAGCCGTGGCCGATGGCGGCGACGACGAAATGGAGCTGGGATGAGCGAGACCAATCAGAACGCAAAGATGGAGCGCATGCTGCGCGAGGCAAAGACGATTGCCGTGGTGGGCATGAGCAACAAGCCGGAGCGGGCGAGCTTCCACATTGCCGGGTATCTGGCGCGGCATGGGTACCGGGTGCTGCCGGTGAATCCGGCGCTGAGCCGGGTGCTGGTGGGCGACAGCGAGGTGGACTGCCACCCGACGCTGGAGGCGGCGCAGGCTGTGGCGGCGATTGATCTGGTGGATGTGTTTCGCGCCTCGGATGCGGTGCCGGAGATTGTGGACGAGGTGATCCGGCTGAAGATACCCTTCCTGTGGCTGCAGGACGGGGTGGTGAATGACGAGGCCGTGGCCCGTGCCGAGGCGGCAGGCGTGGTGTGTGTGCAGAATGACTGCATCTATCGCCAGCATGCGGCCCGGATGCCGTAGGCCGGTCGCGGTCGGCGTTCGCAGGTGTGGGGTGCGGATGCTGTAACCTGGCCGGGGTGCGGCGACTCGGAAGGGTTGGAGGACGGATGCGCAAGGGGATGCTGGTCGTTTTGGGGATGGCTGCGGCGCTGGCAATGGCGGCCCTGCCGGGCGGCGGTTTGGCGTGGGCCGAAGCGGTGGGCGCCGATGCCTCGCACCTGCATGTGGAGCTGATTGCGCCGTCGACGCTGGTGCGCGGCCAGAAGGCTGAGGCCGGGCTGCACTTTACGCTGGAGTCGGGCTGGCATGTGTACTGGCAGAATGCGGGCGATGCCGGAGAGCCACCGCGGCTGAACTGGAAGATGCCGAAGGGAATTGCGGCCGGGCCGCTGGAGTTTCCGCCGCCGACGCGGCTGCCGCTGGGCCCGCTGATGGACTTTGGCTATGAGCGCGAGGTGCTGTTTCCCTTTACGGTGACGGTGGACGCGGATGCGCCGACCGGCAGCCAGGTGCTGGCTGCGCGCGTGAACTGGCTGGTGTGCCGCGAGGTTTGCCTGCCGGGCCATGCGGATCTGGAGCTGAAGGAGACGGTTGCCGCGCAGGGCGAGCCGGGCGGGTTGAGCGCGGCGGAGAGCGCGCTGCTGACGAGCGCCGCGGCAAGCCTGCCGACGGCGGCTCCGGCAGGCGTGACGACGGCCTTTGCGGCGGATGGAAATGGTTTTCGACTGGCGATCCACACCGGGCGACGGGAGTCGACGGCGGTCTTTTTCCCGGAGGACAAGGGGATTGTGGAGAATGCCGCGCCGCAGGTGGCTGCACCGCTGGCCGATGGCGTGGTGCTGACGCTGAAGAAGGATACGACGCTGACGGTGCAGCCGACGCGGCTGGCCGGGCTGGTGGAGCTTGCCGATGGGCGCAACTATCGGATTGTGGCTCAGCCGGGCGTGGTTCCGGCGGCGGCGGCCGGTGCGACCGTGGGCAAGCTGATGCAGCAGGCGGGATTGGCGCTGCTGGGCGGCATGATTCTGAACCTGATGCCGTGCGTGTTTCCTGTGCTGTTTCTGAAGGGGCTGGCGCTGGTGAACAGCGCGGGCGAGGAACGGGTGCGGGTGCGGCGGCATGGGCTGGTGTATACGCTGGGCATCCTGGTTTCCTTCTGGCTGCTGGTGGCGCTGCTGCTGGGGCTGCGTGCTGCGGGCGCAACGCTGGGATGGGGCTTCCAGTTCCAGTCGCCGATCTTTGTGGCGCTGATGGCGGCACTGCTGTTCTTCCTGGGGCTTTCGCTGGCCGGGCAGTTTGAAATTGGACTGTCACTGACGAGCGCGGGCGGAACGTTGGCGCAGAAGCAGGGGTATGCGGGCAGCTTCTTTACCGGCGTGCTGGCGGTGGTGGTGGCCACGCCGTGCACGGCTCCGCTGATGGGCGCGGCGATCGGCTTTGCGCTGGCGCAGAGTGCGGCGGCGAGTTTTGTGATCTTTACAGCGCTGGGCTTGGGGCTGGCAGCTCCGTATCTGCTGCTGACGCTGCAGCCAAGCTGGACGCGGCTGCTGCCGAGGCCGGGCGCGTGGATGGACGTGCTGAAGCAGGCGACGTCGGTGCCGATCTTTGCCACGGTGATCTGGCTGGTGTGGGTGATGGCGCAGACGCGCGGCGCAGGCGGAGTGGCGGTGCTGCTGAGCGCGCTGCTGCTGCTGGCGGTGGCCGGATGGGTGCTGGGACGGTGGCCGACGCGACGCGGCGCATCTTTGGCCGCGATGGCGATTCTGCTGGGTGCGATTGGACTGTGCGCGTGGGGGCTGCCGACGCTGACTTCGCCGGTGAGCGAGTCTCAGGCCCCGGGTGCGGGAGCAGCGGCAGGGCAGAACTGGAAGCCGTGGTCGCAGGCGGCGGTGGATGCGGCGCGCGCGGCCGGGCAGCCGGTGTTTGTGGACTTTACGGCAAGCTGGTGCCTGAGCTGCCAGGTGAATGAGCGCGTGGCACTGCGGACCGATGCGGTGCAGCAGGCGTTTGCGGCCAGGCATGTGGCGCTGTTCAAGGCGGACTGGACGGCGCACGATGATGCGATTACGCAGGCGCTGGCCGGGCTGGGACGCAGCGGCGTGCCGACCTATGTGCTGTATGCGCCGGGCGCGGGACGACCGGGGACGGTGCTGCCAGAGGTGCTGACGCCGGGGATTGTGCTGGATGCGCTGAAGTCGCTGCCGTAGGGGCGGGTGAGCGGCAAATGGGGCGAAGGATGAGCCGCGATTATCGGGAATTTTGTGCCGGCAGCTTGCCTTTCCCGGGATTGACGGGGACGTGGACTGCCACCCTGGAACTGCGCTGCCGGGCTTGTTTCCGTCGCAGGCCGGGAGCTTTTGCATCCCGGACTTCCAGCACCAGACGCAGGCCCAGCACGCTTGCTGCCCGGGTCAGTGTTTCCAGTGAAACCGCTGTGTTCTGTGGGTCGAGCAAGCGGTCCAGTTGAGAGCGGCTGGTTTTCATCGCTTGCGCCATTCCGCTTTTTGTCTTTTTCTGTCGCGCCATCTCCTGCTCAAATTGCCAGGCAAGCACCCGCTTGATGGCTGCACTCTGGACTTCGTCCCGGTATCCTTCCTCTTCCAGAAAATCATCGAAACTCGATCCGCTGTGGATGTCTTCCGCTTTGTTTGCCATGGTCATTTTCTCCTTGTCAGCCCGGCCTCATGGAGAGCCATATTTTTTCTGGCCAGATCAGCTTTTGATGTCTGCATACGGTACAAGCAGGATCGAGGCTCATCTTGCGACCACTCTTATCCAGCGAAATTTATAGCTTTGTGTTGCGCAGGCGGCGGAGTTCTTCCAGGCGCTGGGCGAGCTGTTTTTCGCGGCCCTCCTGGGTGGGCTGGTAGTAGCGGCGACCGAGCAGCGATGGAGGCAGGCAGTCCATGTCGGCGACCTTGTCCGGCTCGTCGTGGGCGTAGCGGTAGCCCTTGCCGTAGTTGAGCTCCTGCATGAGGCGGGTGGGCGCGTTGCGCAGGTGGAGCGGGACCGGCTCCTGACGCGTGGATTCGATATCGGCACGCGTGGCGCCATAGGCGGTGTAGACGGCGTTGGATTTGGGCGCGAGCGCCAGATAAACGACAGCTTCAGCCAGCGCGAGATCGCCCTCGGGCGAGCCCAGAAACTCCATGGCCTGCCGCGCGCTGAGGGTGAGATTGAGAGCTTCGGGCGCGGCCAGCCCGATGTCCTCAACGGCCATGCGGACGATGCGGCGGGCCAGGTACATGGGATCCTCGCCGGAGGCGAACATGCGCCCGAGCCAGTAGAGCGCGGCGTCGGGGTCACTGTTACGGACGCTTTTGTGCAGGGCGGAGATGAGGTTGTAGTGCTCCTCGCCGGCCTTGTCGTAGCGCAGGACGCGCTGCTGGAGGGCGTCGCGGGCAAGCTGAGGGGTGAGCGTGGAGCTGCCGGAGGCGGCGGCAAGCTGCGCAGCCACTTCGAGGGCATTGTAGGCGGCGCGACAGTCTCCGCTGGAGAATCCGGCGAGAAGCTGCAGGGCCTCGTCGGTGGCAGTGAGCTGGAGCGAACCGAGGCCGCGGTCGGCGTCTGCCAGGGCGCGGCGCAGAAGCTGGATCTGCTCGTCTTCGGAGAGCGACTCCAGCACATAGACGCGGCAGCGCGAGAGCAGCGCGGAGATGACCTCGAAGGAGGGGTTCTCCGTGGTGGCACCGATGAGACGAATGGCGCCGCGCTCGACCCAGGGCAGAAAGGCATCCTGCTGGGCCTTGTTGAAGCGGTGAATCTCATCGATGAAGAGCAGCGTGCGGGAGCCGAGACGGGCGGCATCCTCGGCGCGGGCCATGACCTCCTTGATCTCCTTCATGCCGCTGAGGACGGCGGAGTACTCGAGAAAGCTGGCCTGGGTGGCGTGGGCAACGATGCGGGCGAGACTGGTTTTGCCGACGCCGGGAGGGCCCCAGAAGATCATGGATGCCGGATCGCCGGAGTCGATCTGGACGCGCAGCGGCTTGCCGGGAGCAAGCAGATGCTGCTGGCCGACGTACTGGTCGAGGTTGCGCGGACGCATGCGCTCGGCCAGCGGCGCGGTGGCAGGCGTGGAGTGGGGAAGCGGCGCGGAGTCGAAGAGGTTCATGGCTGCACCCGTGAGCGCGATGCCTGGTAGAGCAGAATGCTGGCGGCGACGGCGGCGTTGAGGCTTTCCACCGGGCCGGGGCAGGGAATGGTGACGCGGCGCGCGCAGCGGTCGAGGACCGGCTGCGGAATGCCTGCGCCCTCCGACCCGATGACGATGGCCAGCGGTGCCGGGAAATGCTCGGGCAGCGGGCTGGAATCATGGGCGGCGGCGGCGACGGTGGGAATGGCGGCGGCAGCCAGGCGCGCGAAACAGTCCTCGACGGTGGCTGCAAGCGTGGGCAGGCGGAAGACTGCTCCGGCAGAGGCACGCATGGCCTTGGGGTTCCAGGGGCTGACGGTGCCGGGCAGCAGGATGGCTCCGGCCGCGCCAAAGGCCTGTGCGGAGCGGAGGATGGTGCCGAGGTTGCCGGGGTCCTGCACGCCGGCCAGCACGACCAAAAGCGGATGCGCCGGACGCAGCAGGGCGTCCCAGTCCCAGGCAGGCTGGCGGACCAACGCGGCGATGGGCTGCGGGGATTCGGTGGTGACGGATGCGGCGAGGATGGGCGGTGCGACGGAGAAAATCTCGACTGCGGCGGGAAGGTTGAGTTCGCGCAGCAGGGATTCGTGGCCGGTGCCGACGAAGAGGGTTTGCAGCGGGATGGCTGCGGCGAGCGCCTCCTGCACCAGATGCAACCCCTCCAGGGCGACGAGAGCGCCGGGGCGCGCGGCAGGCTTGCGCAGCGCGGCGCGAAGCTCCTTGAGGCGCGGATTGTCCTTGCTGGTGAGGGTGCGCATGGCGGAAAAGCAGCGGCTGCTGTGATTGATTGTAGCCGGAGGATGGCATTGCATGGCATTGCTTGCAGCGGACGCGCGGCTCAGGCCGCGCCTTATGTGGCGGGCAGGAATTTTGCTGCGCTTCCGTTGGTCGCGGGGTGGGTTGGTGGAAGGCTTGGGCAATGCAACAGCAGATTCCCTGCGGGGATGACAATTATAACGCAAATAAATATAAATACAACAGTTAATATTCTGGTATTCTCTGTACGAGTCCTGCACAGATACGAGGATTCAACCACTTATAGGAAAATCCTACACGGAATCTGCACAGAATGAGTCAAACGATGGAGGCCAATGATGGCATTCGTCACCGAAAAAGAAGAGCTGAAGCCGGGCCTCATCATCTTCCGGCGCGGCGATGTGGAGCATCGCATGTGGTATTGCCGCATGAAGATGCCGAAGGCCGACCGCTATAAGACGGTTTCGCTCAAAACCTCCGATAAAGAAGCGGCGCGGGAACGCGCCTTCGATCAGGATGCCGACATCCGGTTTCGCATCAAGCATGACGTTCCCGTATTCAACCGTCCCTTCCGCGAAGTAGGCAGAGAGTACCTGCTGACCCAGGAGGCGCGGGCGCAGCGAGGTGAGATCAGCAAGGGGCGTCCGAAGAAGATTCGCGCCATCATTGAAGGCACTTTGGATCGATATGTGGGTTCCACGCAGGTTCATCTTATCGGGAATGAACTTTGGGGCGGCTATCCGGCATGGCGGCGGATGAACGGAGCAGGGCGCAACAAGCGCAACGGCGTTCGGGAGGTCAGCGACGAGATGGCCCAAGCCTTCGCGGATAGCGAAGCCGAGCGCCGCACCAAAGTTCAGCACACGCTTGGCATCCGGGTTCTGAAACCGATTCAAGTCAAACCTTCCGATGAACGGGTAGTTCCCTTTATCAGCGATTCCACCATCCGCTTTGAGATGTCCATCTTCGGCGCTGTGATGAATTATGCCATCAAGAAACGCTACGTTCCCGCCAACCAGCGTTTCGACGAGCGCCCAAAGCTCAAAACGATGCGGCGTGACGAGTTCACGCTGGAGGAGTATCGCAAGCTCCACACCGTAGGCCGCAAGTGGATTGGTGAAGCTGATAAGCCGTCAAGTGTCTGGTATCGTACTGTCACCTACAACATGATTCTGATTGCCTGCAATACAGGCATGAGGCCAGCGGAAATGAAGAATCTCCGCTGGCGCGACATCATGCCTGCAAAAGACCGTGAGGGACGAGAGATTGTTGTTCTATTTGTGCAAGGGAAAGGCAAATCCCGCAAGCTGGTTGCGCCTAAGAGTGTTGGAGATTATTTGGAACGCATCCGTGCGATCTCCAAAGCTACGGAACCGGACAACCGGGTCTTTACCAATATTACGGGTAAGCCCGCAAAGACTCTCTACAGTTCGCTGATTACCGATCTTCTGAATGAGGCGAATCTGCGCGAAGGAACGCAGGGCGTGCCGCGCTCCACGTATTGCTTCCGGCATACCTACGCCACGCTCCGCTTGCAGGAGGGCGTAGACGTGTACTTCCTTGCCGAGCAGATGGGAACCTCCGTCCACATGATCGAGGAACACTATGGGCATGTGAACACCATCAAGTACGCCGACCGCGTATTGCAGGGAATGGTGGGATGGGAGCCGCCGCGTCCGGAAGTGGACGTTACCAGGGCTAAAGCGTCGAAGGCAGCGGAGACGCACGATAAATCGAAGAGAGGTCAGCCCCGCAGGGCAGGCTGACCATAAACTTCTCCCGAAGCCGTTCTTGGCCGGAGCCGCTGGCGGAGGCGGGCGCAGGGAGTTCAATATCCAGTTCATCCCTATCAGACAGATATTGGTTTTGATTTGCCGCAGCCCCGCCGGGGCGTTCTTAACGGCAAATCCTCGCGCACGAGCCGCCGCTGGCGGCTGTTCTTCGTGCGATTCCAATCTTCTTTGTGCCGCAAGAATACTTAGCGACGAAAGCCTAGCCGCGATCTGCACCAGGCAGTCTGCGATTAATCTTGGAGGAAATCAGGGTCTGATGGTAAGCGCGGATTGGAGCAGGCCGGAGCGCGGTCAAACAGGCTCCGGCTTCCGGCCTTGGGTTGCTCTCTAGACGCCGGTTTGCGCATGAACACTAGCTAAGGACGGGCACTTTTTCGCAATTCTTCATAACGATTTAGAGTATTTTGCTGCAACGCGGGCTCGGTACTCAGTTGATCCAAGTAGTCCTCCGTTCCCGAAACGAGGGCATCAAAAAAACTAAGCAGTCTGAACGCGATTGTGCCACTATCGTTTCGGATGGGCGTGTGGACTGGATACAAGGTCGCCTCAAACAGATTCCACTGATGAATCAAACTAATACGGTAGAGCTTATAAATATCGTCCGCAAACGGATGAAACTCAGGAGGGAAATGTGCGCGTATAAACTTCGCCGTGTGATGCCCTCTATACCCATAGGATGCAATCGAATCAAGCGCGCACATGATAGCGATACCGACGACATGCCCACGATGTTGCAGATCGCCATTCTGAGCCTGAATATCCGAAATTACGTTCTTGATCTCTCCGAGCGCCGCATCTCGAAATATCGTTTGTAGCGTCTCGATAAATGCTGAGTCGATGTTTGTTGGCGTGGCGGGCCATGTACTCGGTAGCCATGCATAATATTTTGAGGCTGGCGAGGTGGGAATCATAGCGCCTGTCACCGCTGGCGCGCACATTGATATTGGCGCAGAGAAGTCGATTTTATACTTCATGGGCGATTCTCTCCCTTTGCAGATTCGGAGCCTGTGGTATTAAAACAGGCTGCCCGGCTGACTCGCGTGTATCTGTTCTCCAATGATCGTCTCAAGAAACTGCTCAGGCAATATGCGCTCATAGACGCTCACTACGCTCTTGATTAGCGTAAGATGCTCGTCCCAATCCCCGCCTTCTATACGCCTCCATACACTCGGCATGTAACGCACAACGATTGACAACGTATAAAGGATAATAAGCGCGTTTACTCGGTATGCTGCGATACGGTCAATCACAGGGATAATGAGAGCCGGAGATTGAAGGTAAGGACTCCTGTGTAAGGGTAGTGCCTCATGCCAGAATTGCAGTCCCGTATGATCCACACGCGCCCGATATTCTTTTCCTTCCGACTCAGGTGTAACCGGAACGATCTCCGTAATCGGCCACCCCGCCGTGTCAAACCTCTGCATATCCAATCGGCCCGATTTATCGAGAAGGTGAATATAGCTGCTGCCAACGCTCGCCCTGTTGGAGCCGGGTCCGGTTCTATTCTCAAATACCTGGTATACAGGCGTAGTCCACGACGGAGTTGTTGGATACACCTCTAAGAAGAGGTCGCCCAATTCCGGCACAGTAGAGAGCAAGTCCCGCAGAGTTGTGAACGCTTCATTTGGATAGCCCTCAAGATCACTCGGCGACTTTGGTTTTTTCTTCGAATAAGTGCTTGTATCCACCCCCAGGAACGACATCCATTGTGGAAAGAAGCCGGTGGCAAGCACTCCAACGACAAGGCCGCCGAAGTCCTCAGCGGCTGATGGTACTGTGTAGAGTCCATGACCGTATTTCGTCATGCCCTCAACTTCATCAAGGTCTCTTGGACCCGCTGGCGAGGACAGCATCTCCGCGAACGCAAGTGCCAAGACGCCATAGTAGAGACTCAATATTCGTTTGTTTAAGCTCTCAGAAGCTGACGAGCGTAGGTAGTCAGAAGCATTCCGTAATGAAAAAGCGACTCCCGCAGCTTTCGTTGCGCTTACTTCTGGAGCCAGAGTGATTCCGCTCTCCGATGCCCTTCGGAGAATCAGTTTTTCCGCAAGCACGACACTTCCAAATTGATCGAGTCTGGCCCATATCCCCGCCAAAGGATTCTCGGCAGTAATATGTCTTACCATGCGCGGCCGCACAGGCACGGTGAGCTGAGCCGTTACCCCAGGCGCAATTTGCTTATTCCAACCCACCAGAATGGGGAAGAAATCTGCAACGGGCGCAACTGGTGTTGAAATGCCATACGCATACTGCTCGATATGGTAAAGTGCCCCATTCGTGAAAATGTGCTCAACGGCCCCGTCGAGCCTTTTATAAACTGCTTTGGCGGTCGCCGAGGTATAGAGCAAAGCAATTTTGTGAGATACAGAGTCCTTCGAGGCTTCGATGATGAAGTATTCCCCGTCTGGAATCTCAGACTCAATTCTCGCCGTCCAACCGTGCGTCTCAAGAGGCTTGAGCAGTTGCTGATCTGCCGCCTGCCGCAAGAGTTGTAATCTTTTCTCTACACCTGGACTAGCCACGGCGTTCTCCCTACACAGCCAATGATTGCTACTCATTCAGTTTATTTGAGAGTGTGAACGGGCCTGCTTCTTACAGGGTCTTTTCATTTGGCGCGAGGAACAGAGAGGTTATCAGTTCGACGGAAATATCGAGGACATTCAATGCCTCGCCAGGAGGAAGAATACTCTGGTCTGTCGGATGAGACGCCAGATTGCGGAGATGACGAATTGCATTCCAACGTATCTGCTGCTCCGGCGAGATCACTGCACGTTCACCTAGCCACTTAATCTTGTCTGCGAAGTGTTTGAGTCTCGATGGAGCGGCCATCGCTTTGCATTTTGCGGACACAGCCGCATCGAATACTCGGAACATTTGCTCTGTTCCTAAGGCAAGCAGCGGGTAGAACATCAGGCTATACACCAAGGTGCCGCGCGCGATCTCAAAGAGATTGCGAATGGATAGAGGCACTGCCGGGGCAAGCTCAGTTTGAATGAGATCATGCACCCAAGCCTCAGACGGATCAGGCCGCGAGCCCGACATAACGACCCCGGACCACGCCGGATCAACCATCAGCCAATTCTCCAGAGTGAGCCGCTTATAGCCGTATCCGTTCCGTGGCAAAACAGAAGACATTGCAACCTCGCTATCGCGTTTGAGTCGTGTGGAATGCCTGTGTCAGTTCCCACTCGTGAGTAAAAGTTTCACATCCAATAACCGGGCACGCCCCGGTGTGAAACGATGAGGCATGAATAAAAACAGATAAGGCAATAGATAAATGAACCGGGTGTCTATCAAGAGGGCATCTTCCGGTGCGGCGAGCGATTCGCTTACCAAAGATAGCCACGATTGCGGATGGGACCATCTCCGGGCGGCTGTCAGGCCCCTTTTGCACCACCACCGATAAAAGTCTTTGGGATTCTCTGGAGAGAACGCTACATAGTCAATCTCTGAAATTCGATACCAACGCTTGCGTAGATTGTTCGGCCAATTCCGACGAACGATCAGTTCTACGAATTGACGAATGGTGAAGGACCGCCCGGCGAACGATACCTTTTCTCCAATCGCGTCTTCGTTGAGCAGTTTCCAGCGCAGGATTTCTTCGGCATCGTAGTACGGGTCAGGCAAGCCAGCTTTCCGTTTGTTGCCATTCTCTTCAGTAATCGCGTCAACCGCACGCAGGGCCGTTTGAATACCGGCCCATTCTGCGCCTCTCAGACAAAGACACTGTGCCGCCAAGAACAGCGTTGGCGCTGCGGCCTCTCCCCAAAGGCGAACCTTTGAGACGTTCTTTGCGATGCTTGAGTAGACCTCATCCTCGTTCTCCAGTGGTGTTTTCTTGATACGGTGCGAGATCATGTACGCCGCGAGCAGGCCGAGGAGGGCGGAGCACCGATAGCTCCACACGCTCTCATCGACAAAAATGTTGCCCTCCATCCAGTTTGTTGACTGGAGTATTTCTTCTACTGCTTTCCCGATACATTTTTCTAAACTCTCGATGACCAGATTTATCGCAGGAACCCAGTCCTTCACCTCCGAATGGTCCTCGCATACCCGCAACAGATGAAAGAGCAACAGACTCCATGCCTGTGCTGCCATGAAGTAGTTGCTGATCTTTTCGTATTCCGAGATTACATAGTCGGCAACAATAGTCATCGCTGCCAACAGCCGTCCCAGCTCCGCTTGCGTCGCCGCCTGTTCCGGCAGCATGGAGATCAGAAATTGCGAAAACTGTACGCCTTTGAGCGGCTCCCGCTTATCGGCCAAATACAGCGTCAGGAAGAGTTGGAAGTCGCCGGGTTTTGTTGGCAGGAAGGAGGACTGAAGCCGAAGAAACATCTCCAGCAGTTGATCGTAGAGGATAAGGTGGAGTTCCCGACCGTATTGCTCCTTCCAGACGAGATTCCGCGCGAAAATATCCAGCCGCACGGGATCTGAGATCGTCCCATTCGTGACGAGATGCGGTATGAACTGCGCCCCTACCGGAATATTCGGATGCACGATCGGAGAGGTGACGGTTGAATGTATTTGGCCGGAGATTTGCTGCCATTTCCCCTGAGCAATGTTGCCGCCCTTTAGCTGATAGCAGTGATATATCCCGTCCTTGTCCTGGGTGATTAAGTCTTTTCCGAGTTCTAAGCTCCCATGCTCCTGCTTGTGCAGAATGGTATACCCTTCCGAGAGAAGGGCATGGGCAAAAGCGTCTTCGTAGCCGAGTTCATTGACGTTATGTAACCAGTCTTCTACGACTCTCTCGATCACGCCAGTCTTTCCGTTTCTGCTGCATGATGAATTCAGCCCGGTCCCTTAGAACCGAACTGGTCCTGAAGCGCGCAAATTCAGCTTGTATTGTTGGCCCCATCGACGGATGGATCACCTGAGTCGGAAACTCAGGCATACCGAAGGAGTCAAAATCCATATCAACCTTTTCAAGCATGTCCAGGTAGGACTCCAGTGTAAACGGCTGCCCGTTCATATCCATTGCGTTTCCGACCTCCTTCGAGGTTCTCTCTAGGGTCTGGAAAAGCAAGGTTTCCAGATGAGCAGCCATATCCTTTGCAACATTCCGCATCTGCTGCTTTAGCTCTTGGACTGTCTCGCTGTACTCCATACGCGCCGATACCTGGACCGGAATCCTTACGTCTTGAAACTCCTGGGTTTCGATCACTTCATCGTGTCTCTCAAATGAGAACCCGTTCCCTTCGTGAAAACGAACAGAGCGGATCTTGGACGCAATCGGCATTTGCGCGTCCATATCGGCTTCGATCTTGCGGCGGTGTTCTCTCGCCAGTTCTGCTTTCAGCGCAGGGAAATCGGGCAGCATAGTTGTCCGCAATATAGCAGCTTCGCCTAAAAACCAGCCATCAGGAGGAAGTCTCCTACCCTCGCTCCAGCCGCCGATGATACCGGCGTCTTCCGCTCCCCACCTCTGCGGGGCCGTTCCTTTCCCCCGCAATGCCCCTCCCTAAAACCATGCGGAAGTAGACCGAAATTTCTTCTTTTATCAAGTGCCCCCCTTCATGCGGCTTTATGGCAGAGCCGGTCGGAACCCGTCAAGGGTGTTCGCTGACGCTCCATAAACGCGCAAGAACAGCGCGCCCTTGACCGAACCCGCCTCGCCTTTGCCCGCCGCACAAGACATGAAGCGGGGGCACTCAACAAAAGAAATTTGGTTGAGAGCCAAAGGCGAAATGCCCTCCTTCAGATTCCGCCCCACGCGGGCAGCACAGGAGAGCGAAACGTCATGGCACACCGCAACCATCGCAACGCAACCAGCAGGCCGAGCATTTACCAAACCGTTACCGACCGCATTATTGCCAGCCTCAAAGCGGGCGTGATTCCGTGGGAAAAGCCGTGGAAGACGCCACGCTATGCAGGCGGGCCGTTCCCGCGCAACTTCTACACCGGCAAGCCTTACCGGGGTATCAATGTTCTGTTGCTTTGGTCGAGTGAATATAGCTCTCCATTTTGGCTTACGTTCAAGCAGGCCCAGGCATTGAAAGGCACGGTTCGCAGGGGTGAGCACGGAACGCAGATTGTCTTTTACAAGCAGCTTCCCGAATATGCAAAGAAAGATGACGAAGCAACGGGCGAAGATGAGCACATTCCCTTTGTTCTCTGCCACTACACGGTTTTCAACGTGGAGCAGTGCGACGGGCTCACGCTGCCTGAAATCTCGCAGCCCGCCATCGCGCCGGAGATTGACGAGGACGAGGTTTGCGAAAGCATTGTTACTGGATGGGAGAGCCGTCCCGCACTTCATCTCGACAGCCCCACCGAGTACCGCGCTTATTATCGACCCTCTACCGATTCCGTTTACATGCCAGTGCGGAGCCGCTTTGTGGATGCGCCGCACTATTACAGCACCTTATTCCATGAGCTGATTCACAGCACAGGACACGAAAGCCGCCTGAATCGTACCTTTGGCGACCGCTTCGGAGATGAGCATTACAGCAAAGAGGAATTGGTTGCCGAGATGGGCGCAGCTTTCCTTTGCGCTATCGCTGGTATTGACAACGACCACACCGACCTCAACACCACCGCGTACATTCAGAACTGGATTGAAAAGCTGGAAGAGGATAACCGCCTCATCGTTCATGCCGCCGCCAACGCGCAGAGAGCCGTGGACCTGATTCTTGGCAGCACGTTTGAGGAAGAGAACGAGACAACCGAAAACCCCGGGGAAGCCGCTGTCAGCGGCTTCCCCGCAGCCGTTGCAGTGAATATCGCTCCGGCAGTCTACGGCCACGCTCATCTCTGAGCATGGCCGGACGTTTCTATCCGGTTCTCAGGTATTCCGAAGGAGTGATAATGCGCGTTCCCTTGTACGCGCCGAGAGTCAACAAATCCTTGTCGCCTGCCACAAGCAGATCAGCTTTCGCAAGGGCGGCGCACTCCAGAAACATATCGTCGTTCGGATCACGGCAGACCTTTACCGTGCCTCGAATCTTCACGCGGATGCCGCGCGCCAGAATCGTTTGCAGCGCCGTTGTTGCGCGGTGTTGTTCCCAGGAAAACTTTTCCGTCAGGACGCGCACGATCTCCGCATCAATTTCATCGCAGGTGGCAATCACGTCTTCGCTCATCGCTTTTTCAAGCGCAAGAGTCGGTGTGCCGCGACCTTTTGCAAATTGAAGCGCGGAAATCCAGACGTTTGTATCTACGACGACGATCACCCGTTAGACCGCACCCGGCGACGGCGCGACTTCTCGGAGCGCACCTCTTTAATGAGCCGGGGCACATCGGCTTCGGTGTAGCCCTTGGGGTTGCGGCCCGCCGCGTACTCGCCCAACTCATCCAGCGTCGTTCGCGCCTGCTGCGCGGAGTACGTGCGGAAGGCTTCACGGAATAGCTCGCTCATAGTGCGGCTGTCCCGCTGTGCCAGCGCCTCGGCCCTCTGTGCGAGTTCGGGCGGGAGGCTGATCGTGTAAACCTTCGATTTTCTTGCAGTAGTAGCAGCCATACTCTGATATTACTTTGTAATGGATTCCATTACAAACCTTCTTCGCTTGACTAGCTGTGAGGTTTCAATAGGTTGTCCATCTGATCTGGAGCTGTAAAGCTGAGTTTGTGAAGACTTGGCGATCCAGGAGACCAGATGGACTATCACCAGAATGCCCGACTGACGGTTCACAGTCGAGCCCAGCTAGAACCAGTCTCATAATTCCCTTGGGTTGAGATTTGTTGCATTCTGGAATTGCTCTGATGTCTCCGCGCGGCTGGGGGTGGCCGGGATTCACCGCTCAAGTACACTAATCTCCTCGGTGCTCCGAACGGGTAGCGGCTGGGGATGGCCGGGATTCACCGCTCAAGTACACTTAGCCGTGCTCGAAATGACCGGTGCGTACAAGCTGGGGATGGCCGGGATTCACCGCTCAAGTACACTTTGATTCGGGCGCTGAATTGAAGGTCTATCGCTGGGGATGGCCGGGATTCACCGCTCAAGTACACTGCATGCACGAATGCGATCAGGCGATGCTCAGCTGGGGATGGCCGGGATTCACCGCTCAAGTACACTGCAGCTCTCTTTGGAGGGCGCCGCGTGGGCGCTGGGGATGGCCGGGAGTCACCGGGCA
>JAJZGG010000102.1 GCA_021804965.1 Acidobacteriota bacterium | reverse complement strand
GCTCAAACACGGCTA
The DNA here is from genome assembly GCA_021804965.1 of Acidobacteriota bacterium. GTDB lineage: Bacteria > Acidobacteriota > Terriglobia > Terriglobales > Acidobacteriaceae > Acidicapsa. The sequence goes on along the minus strand of JAJZGG010000102.1, from coordinate 7,953 downwards.
TCTTCTGCGGAATCCCGTTATCCGTAAGGGCAAAATCAGAGGCTTCGAGATTTCCGACCGGCATGCCTGCAGCATCTGTCACGCTGGCATACACACTCACCAGCCGAACATTCATCTCCAGCGTTGTCACCGGAGCCGATGACGTCTGCGGCAGCGCGGATATCCCACACAAGGCTGCCCCATACAGGATTGCGCAGACCATCCGCAGCCACCACCGTTGCCGGGCCGCACCTGGCAACCCTGACCTCAATCGCCGGACTCCGGAGCCTGCGTGGACGGGCCGGAATCGCCGGCAAGCGCAATGCCGTCAGGAAACGGCTCGCCATCGGCCCAGACCACTCCATCCTCAAAGGTCTCCTGCTTCCAGATCGGTACGGTCCGCTTCAGCGTATCAATCAGCCAGCGACAGGCATCCAGCGCCGCGGCTCGATGCGCGGAAGCCACCAGAATCAGGACCGAAGTCTCCCCGATTTCCAGCCTTCCCAGCCGGTGAACCACCGTGACCGCGCGCACTCCAAAGCGGCTTTTTGCCTCCTCGGCCAGCTCGCGAAGTTTCATCGCGGCCATTTCCTCATAAGCCTCATAGTCCAGGTGCAGCGTCCGCCGGGAACGGGTGTGGTCCCGCACAATTCCATCGAAAAACGCCAGTGCTCCATCGCTGGGCCTGCGAATGGCATCCATCAGCGTATACGTTGCGATGCGTTCGCGGGTCAGATAGGTCACAATGCCATCGTCGCCATCGGCAGAGCCACCGGAAACCGGCGGAAGCAGTCCCACCACGTCTCCATCCCGCAGCAGATCGCCCGGACGGGCAAAGGCTGCATTCACGCTGACGGCAATCCCCTGCAACAGATCGGCATTTCCTCCACGCGCCTGCAGTTCCGCGCGCAGCTTCTGCATCAGCTCCCGAACCGTGGTGCCATCCTGCAGGCTCACCGCAGCAGACGGCAGCGCCTGCTTCAACACTCCAAATGTGCGTATCTCCACTTGCATCACAGCACTCAGCATACAAAGAATCAGGAGCACCGGGCGAATCGGGGACAGACGATCAGCATCCTTGTCGCTACGGCTCGGCCAGCAGACGCATCCGGTCCTGCGGCTCGTCCACGTCCAACGCCCCGGCATCGCAGGCGATGGGTACCGGAGATGCGATGGTTTGCAGCAATCGCCGTGCCCCCTGATCTCCGGAAAGCTCCAGCAGGTGGCCAATCTCCGATTGCGGAAAAACCGCCGGCACACCCAGAATTCCGCCGTACTGCGAGGCAATGGTGCGTTCGGCCGCATGGAAGGCAAATGCCTCGAGCAGCGAGCGCAAGTGCGCAGCAGTCAGATGCGGCTGATCGCAGACCATCAGCATCACACCGCTGTTCCAGCCATTCTGCTGGCAATGCCGAACCCCGGCGTGAATGGACGAGGCCATCCCCTGCTCCCACTCGGGATGGATCAGAATCTCCACCTCCGAGTTCCCTGCCAGACGATCTCCAACCTCTGCCAGAATCTGCCCGGCATGGCCTCCAAGCACCACCATCACCCTGGCACATCCGGCTTCCAGCGCCAGCCGGATACTGCGCTCCAGCAGCGTTTCTCCCTGAAAGCGAATCAGTTGCTTCGGCTCGCCCAGTCGGCGACTGGCACCGGCAGCCAGCAAAATGCAGGGAATGCGCATGGGCTGATTATAGGAATTCCATGCACACGCTGTCTCCCTCCATGCGGGATTTCGCGGCATCCCTCTCTGACAGGATCAAAATGCGAGTGCCGACCCGCTCCATCCCACTTCCGCAACTCCTATACTGGAGGAGTGCGTCTCTCGCAGACGACAACAGGAGACAACATGTCGAACGAAGCGAAGTGCCCATATAGCGGTGCCATGCTGCAGCACACGAAGGCTGGCGGTAAAGGAAATCGTGACTGGTGGCCGGATCAGCTCAATCTGCAAATTCTTCATCAACATTCCTCCCTCTCCAATCCTCTTGGCGAAGACTTTGACTACGCGAAGGAGTTCCAGAGCCTGGATCTGAATGCCGTCATCGCCGACCTGCGCGCGCTCATGACCGACTCCCAGGACTGGTGGCCCGCCGACTATGGCCACTATGGTCCGCTCTTCATTCGCATGGCCTGGCACGCGGCCGGCACCTATCGCATCCACGATGGTCGCGGCGGAGCCGGTCATGGCGCACAGCGCTTTGCCCCGCTCAACAGCTGGCCGGACAACGTCAGCCTCGACAAGGCGCGCCGTCTACTCTGGCCCATCAAGCAGAAGTATGGCCGCAAGATCTCCTGGGGCGATCTCATGATTCTGACCGGCAATGTCGCGCTGGAATCGATGGGCTTCAAGACCTTCGGCTTTGGTGGCGGACGCGTGGACATCTGGGAGCCGGAGCAGGATGTGGATTGGGGTCCGGAGACGACCTGGCTGGGCGACAACCGCTACAGCGGAGAGCGCGATCTGGCCAATCCTCTTGCCGCAGTTCAGATGGGCTTGATTTACGTCAATCCCGAGGGACCGAACGGCAATCCCGATCCGCTGGCCTCTGCCCGCGACATTCGCGAAACCTTTGCCCGCATGGCCATGGACGACGAAGAGACCGTGGCACTGATTGCCGGTGGCCACACCTTCGGCAAGACCCACGGTGCAGCACCGGCCTCGCATGTCGGCCCGGAACCGGAAGCGGCTCCTGTGGAGCAAATGGGCCTGGGCTGGAAGAACAGCTTCGGCACCGGCAAAGGCGGAGACGCCATCACCAGCGGACTGGAAGGCGCATGGACGCCCAATCCAATCCAATGGGACAATGGCTACTTCGAGACGCTTTTCGGCTACGAATGGGAGCTGACCAAGAGCCCGGCCGGAGCGCACCAGTGGAAGCCCAAGGGCAATGCCGGCGAAGGAACCGTGCCGGACGCGCACGACCCGAAGAAGAGTCATACACCCATCATGCTCACCTCGGATCTGGCTCTCCGCGTGGATCCGGCATACGAGAAGATCTCCCGCCACTTCCTGGCCAACCCCGATGCCCTTGCCGACGCGTTTGCCCGCGCCTGGTTCAAGCTCACCCACCGGGATATGGGTCCGGTCTCCCGCTATCTTGGCCCGCTGGTGCCCAAGGAAGTGTTGATCTGGCAGGATCCGCTCCCAGCCGTCCAGCATCCGCTCATCCAGGCGCAGGAGATTGACGCACTCAAGGCAGAGGTTCTTGCCTCGGGGCTCAGCATCCCGCAACTGGTCACCACGGCCTGGGCATCGGCCTCCACCTTCCGCGGCAGTGACAAGCGCGGCGGGGCCAATGGAGCCCGCATCCGTCTGGAGCCGCAGAAGAACTGGGCCGTCAATCAGCCGGCAGAGCTCTCCAAAGTGCTCACCGTGCTGGAAGGCATCCAGAAGAAGTTCAACGCAGCCCATGCCGGTGGAGCGCAGGTTTCCCTGGCCGATCTCATCGTGCTGGCCGGTGGCGCTGCCATTGAAGCTGCCGCGAAAAAGGCCGGCTTCCACGTTGCGGTTCCGTTTACCCCCGGCCGTACCGATGCCACGCAGGAGCAGACCGACATCCACTCCTTCGCGGTGCTGGAACCGGCAGCCGATGGCTTCCGCAACTACGTCTGCAAGGGACTGGAATCGCGGCAGGCCGATCTGCTCATCGACAAGGCGCAGTTGCTGACGCTCACGGCTCCGGAGATGACCGCGCTCATCGGCGGTCTGCGGGTGCTCGGTGCCAACTTCGACCATTCCGCACATGGCGTGCTGACGCACCGTGCCGGGGAGCTGACGAATGACTTCTTCGTTCATCTTCTGGACATGGGTACGGAGTGGAAGACGACGGCGACCGAAGGCCTGCTGCAGGGCGTGGATCGGAAGACGGGCCAGCCTCGCTGGTCGGCTACCGTCGTCGATCTGGTCTTTGGCTCCAACGCACAACTCCGCGCCGTGGCCGAAGTCTATGCTGCCGCGGATGGCAGGGATGCCTTCGTCCACGACTTTGTGGCCGCCTGGAGCAAGGTCATGGAGCTGGATCGCTTCGATCTGGCGTAACCGGAAGCAGACCTGAAACTGCGGGGATGGCATCGTCCTTGCCATCCCCGCAGATCAGTCGCAATCGAAACCCAAAGCAACTGGCCTGTGCCCGAACTGGAACGGTTTGGGCACAGGCCAGTTGCTTTGGGCCAGTTGCTTTGCAGCGGACCAGACAGGATCTCGGGACCAGACAGGAGCGCACGCGCCACTCGGCTGCGCTGCAAAACCTTTCATTTCAGGGGGAAAATCCAAGATTGGACTGGAGATCAGATGGTGGGCGATGCAGGATTCGAACCTACGACTTCCACCGTGTGAAGGTGGCACTCTACCGCTGAGTTAATCGCCCGATATGCTGCCGCGCAACGGTTGCCGTTGCCAATCCTGGAAGCACTGACTCGATTAGAGTACCATCCCAACGCCCTCAGATACAAACAGATGCACTCTCCGTCAGGTTTCGCTTCCCTTCCATGGCTCCCATCCGATAAAAACTAGGTTGTAACCCTTTGACCGCAACTTTTACCCGGATCCTGTGTTCAGTGGGGTATGGCGACCCTGGTATTGGGCAGTCCGGGCCTGGGCAGGAACGACACCATCAAGCCGGAATCAAAACTCGCAGCCAGCAGGCACAGCATCCCCGCCACAGAGGCAAAGGATGACTCGGCCATCATGCTTGCGCTTGCTGCAGGAGATGAAAGCGGATTTCCGTATCTGATGGGGAAATACCATCGCCCGATCGTGCACTTCCTCTACCGCATGGTGCACTCAGAAGCGGTGGCGGAAGAACTCGCGCAGGAGACATTTCTTCGGGTCTATCGCTCCCGCACCAGTTACCGGGCAGAGGCAAAGTTCAGCACCTGGCTCTATCGGATTGCCACCAACCTGGCCGCCAACCATGCGCGGGACTCCAAAGCGGAGCGCAGTGCGGCGCGGGTGGAACTGGATGCCACCGATCCGGAGACGGGAACCACGCCCGACGTTGCCGACGGAACCATCGATGCCGAGCACCAGATGCTTCGCATGGAACGCATGGCTGCCATTCGGCGCGAGGTGGATCAGCTTCCGGAGCGGCAACGCATGGCCGTTCTGATGCACAAGTATCAGGAGCTGGACTACCGCCAGATCGGCGAAATCCTCCAGCTCAGCGAGTCGGCCACAAAGTCTCTGCTCTTTCGCGCCTACCGCACGTTACGGGAAAATCTGGAGAAATATCTATAACCGGCCGGAACGCATCGGCAGAATACAGGGGGTGAGTCATGATGAGTTGCAAACAAATTCAGGATGCCGTGATGGAGCAGTTGCCCGGCACAGATTTCCGTACGCTCGAAGCCATAGAAAATGCCCAGGAGCATCTGCAGCACTGCCAGGCCTGCCGCGAGGAGCTTGCCGGCATGGATCGCCTGATGCGTGCCATGGATGACTGGCAGGCTCCCGACCCCAATCCCTATTTCATGACCCGCATGTCCGTCCGTCTTGCCGAGGAACGTTCGGCACCGGCAACCGGCCGACTGGCACAACTCTGGCAAAGTCTGAGGGCCCGCATGACCTATGGGCAGCGGTGGCGCCTGCAGCCCGTGCTTGCCACAACCTTGTCCCTGCTGGTCATCACTGGCGGCAGCGCTTATCTGGGCTTTGTCCATGCGCACACCCAGCCGGCCCCTGCAGTCATCACGACCAGCCCTGCCGTGGTACAGGATCTGCAAAACCTGGACTCGAACAGCACCGCTCTGGACACGCTGGAAAATCTTACCAATAATGCGGATTAATGCTGCGCATTGCGCGTAATGAGGGGTCCAATGCTCTGGATAGGAATGACTCATTCATTACAATGTCCTCCAACGATGGAAACCATCCGATGAAGCGATTGAATTCATTCCATCTCGCCACATATGCCGTTGTCGCGGCATGCGTGGTGCTTTTCTTCTCCTCATCGGAGCTGCACGGACGCCCGCAGCATCCTGCCACGTCGGCGCAGGCACAGCCGAATCGTCCCATGCCTCCGGGATATCGGCATCCGATTCCCGGTGCATTCGATCATCTGCCGGAATGGCTTGCCAGCCATCAGAATCTCCCCATTGAGCAGGAGCAGATGCTCTTGCGCAGCACTCCTGCCTTCCGTCAGCTTCCCGCTGCATCGCAGCAGCGCCTGCTCGCTCAGTTGGCACGCATCCACGCCATGTCACCTGCCCGGCGCGAGCGCTATTTGGAACGCAATGAGGCCATTGAGCGGCTGAATCCGCAGCAGCGGGAGGCGTTTCAGCAGTCGGTCCATGCGCTCAGCCAGCTTCCACAGGCTCATGTGGCCGCTGTCAGCCAGGCCTTTCGTGTATTGCGTCTGCTTCCGCAGGATCAGCGCAGCTCCCACCTGAACGCCGCGCCCTATGCCACGAACCTCAGCGACCAGGAGCGGCAGATTCTGAGCAATCTGCTGATGGTCGAGCCCTATCAACCGGCTCCGCCTGCCACGCTGACACCCGCAGGCAGTCCCTCAACTCCGAAATAGATTCCGCAGGACAAAGAATGCATTGGCCGGACGCTCGGCCAGCCTGCGCATGAAGTACGGATACCATTCGTGGCCGAAAGGCAGATAAATCCGTACCCTGTACCCCTCCTCCACCAGTCTGCGCTGCAGATCCCTGCGCACCCCGTAGAGCATCTGGAACTCAAACCTGTCCGGTGCGATTCCGTTGTGCGTGGCATAATCCCGGACCGCCCGAATCATGGCTTCATCATGCGTCGCAATGCCGTGATAGACCGGGCTGGACAGCAGTCGGCCCGCCAGCAGCACATAGTTGGTATCCACATCCGCCTTGCGCGGGAAGGCCAACGATGCCGGCTCCTGATATGCCCCCTTGCAGAGCCGTATGCGGATTCCATCCTCCAGCAGTTGCGCAATATCGGACTCTGATCGGAAGAGATATGCCTGAATCACGATGCCAATGTGCCCGGCATATTCGGGATTGGCATGCAGGCGGCGTACCATGTCGATCGTTTTTTGCGTGAGTGGCGTTCCTTCCATGTCAATCCGAAGAAAATTGCCCGTTGCCCGGCAATGCTCCGTCAGTCCACCCACAATGCGCTCAGCCAGCTCCGAGGAAAACTCCAGCCCCATCTGGGACAGCTTCACGCTGATGTTGGCATCCAGTTTGCGCAGTGCAATCTGGTTCAGCAGATTGTGATAAATCTCGGCAGCCCGCTGTGCATCCGCCTCGCTGCTCACACTTTCGCCCAGGGAATCCAGCGTGACGCTCATGCCCTGGGAATTGAGCCGTTCGGCCACCCGAAGCGCGTCGTCAATCTCCATTCCAGCCACGAAACGGGAGCTCATTCTGCGACCCAGCACGGAACGCTCGCCAAACTGGCGCATGAGGCGGTTGGTGGACAGGGAAATAAACAAGCTGCGCAGGATCGGCATGACGTACCCCTCAGATCGTGTTCTGCAAAACGCCAAACATCCTAGAGTGTGGCACACACAGCGCCCGTTCGGCCACCTTCCCCGCTCCAGATGTCCGCTGCATACGTGATCTAAGTCACAGCATTTTGTGCAGGATGCCCGATACACATGGATTGGAGGCAGATTGATCCCATGAATAGAACTTCCCGATACGCACTTTGCAATCCAGACCGAAATGGTCGTATACTCAAGACGGACCAATCTGGTCGTATTTCTGCTTTTCCGACGATTTCATTCCGGAAAGCACGACAGAGAGTGAAGCGTTTGCGTATGCTGAGCGAACTGGAAGTGGGAACTACAGCCGTGATTGAGTCTGTCGATCTTCCCCCCAGCGTCCACAATCACCTGATGTATATGGGCTTCCTTCCCAACGCCCGGGTCAAGGTTCTGCATCGCGCCCCGGCCGGTGACCCCACCGTCTATGCCATTGACGGCCTTGAGATTGCCCTGCGCCGGGATACAGCCCGGGGGATTCTGGTCCGGAGCACACATAGAT
>JAJZGG010000027.1 GCA_021804965.1 Acidobacteriota bacterium | reverse complement strand
GTTGAGATAGATGCGGCGCTTGCCGTCGGGCTCCATGAGGAAATCGACGCGGGCCATGCCGGAGAGGTCGCAGGCGCGGAAGGCTTCAATGGCCAGGGTGCGAATCCTGCGGGAGATGGCGGCGGGAATGCGCGCGGGGATGACGGGGACCGAGGTGTCGGAGAGATACTTGGCCTCGTAGTCGTAGAACTCCTTGCCGGGAATGATCTCGCCGACGACGCTGGCGGTGGGTGTGTCGTTGCCGAGGACGGCGACCTCGAGCTCGCGGGCGCGCTTGCTGCCCAGGGCCGCACCCTGCTCGATGACGAGCTTGCGGTCATAGCGGGCGGCGAGCGTGAGCGCGGGGGCGAGTTCGGAGCGGGCATGCACCTTGCTGATGCCGACCGAGGAGCCGAGATTGGCCGGTTTCACAAACAGCGGATACTTCAGCGCGGCCTCAATGGCGGTGATCGATTTGCGCGGGTGCGCCTCCCACTGGCTGCGCAGCAGCGTGAGGTGGGGCACGATGGGCAGTCCGGCCTGGGCGAAGAGCCGTTTCATCACGTCCTTGTCCATGCCAGCGGCGGAGCCGAGGACGCCGGAGCCGACGTAGGGGATATCGGCCAGCTCGAGCAGCCCCTGGATGGTGCCGTCTTCGCCAAAGGTGCCATGCAGGACGGGAAAGACGAGATCAAGCGTGCGGTTGGAGATGGGCTCGGGAAGCTGGGTGGGCGCAAGTGCGGTGACCGGCGCGGCATCCTGCGCGGTGGAGCTGAGCAGAGCCTGCGCGGCGTCTCCGGTGAGCCAGCGGCCGGATGGGGTGATGCCGATGGGCACAACGTCGAAGCGGCGGCGGTCAATGGCGCTGAGGATGGAGCTGGCGGAGCGAAGCGAGACTTCATGCTCGCCGCTGCGCCCGCCAAAGAGAATGCCGATCCGGAGTTTTTTGCGTTTCACAGGGTTGATTGTAGCTGCGTGCCGGGCTGCTTCCGTCGGATGCCTGATGGCAAAATGGGTACGCCGTTCCAAGGCGGGTACGTCTGTCCGCTACAGGATCTTTTTGCCGAAGGCGGAGCAGGCCAGTTCGACGGCCAACTCGGCAGTGCGGTTGCGTTCGTCGAGCACGGGGTTGACCTCGACGATCTCCAGGCTGACGAGCTGGCCGTGGTCGGCGATGATTTCCATGGCCAGATGGGCCTCGCGGTAGGTGGCACCGCCGCGGACCGGGGTGCCGACGCCGGGCGCATCCTCCGGATCAATCCAGTCCATGTCGAGCGAGACGTGGTAGCCGGCGGTGCCTGCCGAGGCGATGCGCAGGGCCTGCTCCATGACGGCGCGCAGACCGCGTTCGTCGATTTCACGCATGGTGAAGACGGTGACGCCGGCCTTGCGCAGGTTCTCGCGCTCGGCGGTATCGACATCGCGAATGCCGATGAGCACGGTGTTGGCCGGGGAGATTTTGGGCTGGTTGTGGAAGATGGAGGCCAGCGGCTCCGGTCCCAGGCCGAGCAGTGCGGCCAGCGGCATGCCATGGACGTTGCCGGAGGGTGAGGTTTCGGGCGTGTTGATGTCGGAGTGGGCGTCGAGCCAGATGAGCCCGATTTGCTGCTGGCTGCGGCGGAAGAACTCGGAGACGCCGCTGACGGTTCCGGCGGCCATGGAGTGGTCTCCGCCGAGGACCAGCGGGGTCCGTCCGGCGGCGAGAATCTCAAGGATGGCTGTGGCACTGCGGGTGCAGGTGTCGGCGATGGCGTCCAGATAATGGGCGTTACGGTTGCCAAAGTGCTGTGTTTCCGCGATTTCGACGCGAATGTCCCCGTAGTCGGTGACGGAGTGGCCGAGTGCAGCCAGGCGATCGTCGAGGTCGGCGACGCGAACGGCCGAGGGTCCCATATCCACGCCGCGACGGCTGGCGCCGAGATCGATGGGAACGCCGAGGACGCCCAGAGTGCGTGTGGGACGGGTCTGGGTGCCGGTGCGATGGAGGATGGGATCGGCGGTTGCGGACATGCGGAAGACTCCCTGAAAGGCCGCAGGTTAGGGGCGCGACCAACAAATTATTAAAGCAGAATGGGTGCGGGATTGGACAAGGGGCGGCAGGGAACTGACCGGTTCGTGGGAGGCCCCATCCGCCAAAATGAGCATTCCGCTCGCAGAAAATGTGGACTAAGATGATTCTGGATTGCTGCAACTGTTCGAAAACGCTGCATGGATCCGTGCAGGTTGCCGATGAACAGGATGGGGAGTTTGCGCATCGGCGCCCTGATTTGCAGGGGTATGCGGTAGCGCAGAGCAATGACGGTATGCGATGACGGCGAAGAATGGCGGAGCGGTAAGTCGGAGCGCAGGACTGGCAGGCGTACTGGCGCTATGGGCACTGCTCTGCGGCAGTCAGGCGCTGTCGGCTGCTTCGTCGCCGCCTCTGACGCGGCTGGCGCAGGTGACGGCGTTGTCGGAATCAGCTGCGGCACAGCATCTTCCTGTATCCCTCACGGCTACGGTCACATATGTTCGTCCGGCGGACCGTTCGCTGTATCTGATCGATGGTGCGGTTGGCTTGTACGCAAACTTCAGCCAGAGGATGGGTTTGCGGCCGGGGGATCGCGTTCTGGTGACGGGAACGACGGCGGCCAGCTTTCGTCCGGTGGTGATGGCGCAGTCGGTGCGGGTGCTGGAGCATGCGTCTTTGCCGAAGCCGGTTCCGGCAATATTTTCCGACCTGATGCATGCGCGGCTGGATTGCCGCTATGTGACGGTGAGCGGACAGGTGTTGGCTGCGGCCTATGATGCCGAGCAACCGCATCCGGCGCTGCGCCTGCGGCTGCGCATGCAGGGCGGCACGGTGGAGGTTGTCGTTCTGCATCCTGGCGCATACTCCCCCGATGCACTGATCGGAGCGCAGGTTCGTGCCAGCGGTGCCGTGGGAGGCGACTTCGACAGCAAGATGGACCTGGCGGGAATCTGGATCAATGTGGCGGATGCCAGTCTGGTCACTGTGGTGAAGCCAGCCGACGGCAGTGTGTGGTCGGTGCCTTTGACGCCCATTCGCGAGGCCGGATTCGGATATCAGGATGAGAATCTGAGCGAGCGGCTACACCTGGCCGGGACCCTGACATATTTTGAGCCGGGCACGATGGCCGTGTTGCAGCGAGGCCAGGATTCGCTGATGGTGGAGACACGCTCCCGCCTGCCGTTGCATGCCGGCGATGCGGTGGAGGTGACGGGATTTCCGCAGCTGGAGCAGCAGACGGTGCGCATGATTGACGGGCAGCTGAGATTGGCTCCCAGCTCCGAGGACCGGCATGCAGTGCCGCCTCGCGAGATCAGCTGGGATGATGCCTCGGCCGGTCGCTACGCCTACGACCTGATCTCGATGAAGGGCTACGTGGTGGCCAAGGTGAAGGATGCGCGCGTGACGATGTATGTGCTGCGCTCCGGTGACCATCTGTTTTCCGCCACGATGCGGCAAAGCTCAGCAGACGCCGCCATGGGCACGGCTCCGGAGATCGCGGTGGGAAGCCTGGTGCAGGTGACGGGAATCTGCTTTGTGGAGAGCGGCAATCACTGGCAGGATCGGCTCTGGTTCGATGTGCGCATGCGCTCGCCTGGGGATGTGTCGCTGATGGAGCTGCCATCGTGGTGGGACTTTCAGCGGCTGATGTGGGTGGTGGGCGCGCTGGGGGTGGTGATTCTGGCGGTGATTGCCTGGGTGGTGCTGCTGGGACGCAAGGTGAAGGAGCAGACGCTGGTTCTGGAGCAGAAGAATCGCGAGGAGACGGCCAGCCAGCGGCGGTTTGCCCTCTATGAACAGCGTCGCGGGGAGATTCTGGAGATGATCAGCCGTGCCCAGCCGCTGGGCACCATTCTGGATGCGGTGGTGGGCCTGGTTTCCTACCGGCTGCACGGAGCGCATTGCTGGATTGAACTGGACGAGCGTTGGGAGCCGGAGTCGCGCCTGCGCCTGCCAGGGAAGGTGGCGCTTGCCTCCGAGCCGCTGATTGGCAGCGATGGGGAGCAGCTGGGTGCGCTGCATCTTTCGCTGGCATTCCACATCACGGCCAAGGATGAGATGCAGGAGGCACTGCAGGCAGGGGCGCGACTTGCCGAGCTTGCCATCACCACGCAGCGGCTGTATCAGGATCTGCGGCATCGCTCCGAGTTTGATCAGTTGACGGAGATTCCCAACCGCTTCAGCTTTGAGCGAAGGGTGACGGAACTGCTGGCGCGCGTGGAGCGGGAAGGCGGCAACCTGGCCCTGATTTATCTGGATCTGGATCGATTCAAGGACGTAAATGACCAGTATGGGCATCACGTGGGCGACCTGTTTCTGCAGCAGGTGGCGCAACGGCTGAAGACGCAGTTGCGTGGCAATGACATGCTGGCACGGATTGGCGGCGATGAGTTTATTGTGCTGCTGCCGGGCGTGCGCGGACGCCGCGAGGCCGAAGAGGTGGTGCAGCGGCTGGAGCGGTGTTTTGCCGAAGTGTTTGTGCTGGAAAGCTATACGGTGGAAGGCGCGGCTAGCATTGGACTGGCGCTGGCCCCGGAGGACGGCATGGACAAGGAAGAGCTGCAGCGGGTGGCGGATATGGCGATGTACCTGCGCAAGGAGCAGAAGCGGCAGGCGACAGGACCGCAGGACTCCTCGCAGCTGCACGGCGGCGAGCACGCCTGAGCCGGGTCAGGCGCTGATTATCTGCGATAGCCGGGGCCCCGCAGCACCTGTCCGGGCAGCGCTCCGGTCATGCTGCCGTGGGCAATGACGGGAACCCCATTGACGAGAACGAAATCCATGCCGGTGGAGAGCTGGTTGGGATTTTCATAGGTGGCGTGATCCTGGATGGTGGCCGGGTCAAAGATCACGATGTCGGCGGCCATGCCCAGCTTGAGGACGCCGCGATCGCCCAGACGCAGCCGCTGGGCGGGCAGCGCAGAGAATTTGCGGATGGCATCGGGCAGCGTGAGCAGCTGCTGCTGGCGAACGTATTTGCGCAGGATGCGCGGGAAGGTTCCGTAGGCTCGTGGATGGGTGTGCTGCTGCCCCAGGATGCCTTCGGGGGAGACGCCACCGGCATCGTTGTCCACCGAGACCCAGGGCTGCTTGAGCGCCAGTTCCACGTCGGGTTCGCTCATGGCAAAGACGGCGGCTTCGGTGTTTCCCCGGTCCTGGAGCAGGAGATCGCAGAGCGCGTCGATGGGGTCCTTGTGCCATTGGGTGGCAATGGCCGCCAGCCGCTGGCCAAGTAGCGGGCGCAGGGCGGAATTGGAGACATCGGTGATGAGAATGTCCTGCGGGCCGGAGATCTCCTGCCATTCGTTGTCCCAGTTGGAGTGCGTCTGCAGCAGGTCGGTGCGGATGCGGGCACGCTGGGCCGGATCACGGAGCCGCTGCAGCATGGCGGCGGTGCCACCGGCATGCGCCCAGGGCGGAATGAATGCAGACAGGGGATTGCCCCAGGCGGTGTAGGCGTAGGTGTCGGCGGCAATGTCGAGACCGGAGGCGCGGAGCTGCTCGATGTGGGCAACGATCTGCGGCATGCGTCCCCAGTTGGCACGGCCGGCGGCCTTGAGGTGCCAGATCTCAACCGAGGCGTGGGCCTGGCGACCGATGGCAGCGGCCTCATCCAGTGCGGGGAGAATGGCATCGCCCTCCGAGCGGACATGGGTGGCGTAGATGCCGCCGTACTGGGCTGCGACGCTGGCCAGCGCGGCAATCTCGGAGGTTTTGGCGTAGGGCGCCGGGGCATATTGCAGCGAGGTGGAAAGTCCCATGGCGCCGTCGAGCATGGCCTGACGCACGAGCGCGCGCATCTGGTCGAGCTGCGCCGAGGTGGGCTGCACATCGCCGTCGCCCAGAACGATGCGGCGAATGCCGGTTTCTCCCACGTAGGTGGCGAAGTTGATGCCGATGCCCTGGCGCTCCAGTCGGGCAAAGTACTGGGCAAGCGTGGTCCAGTCGGGATGGATGCCGAGATGCTGGTAGTCGCTTTGATTATCAACAATGAGGGTGGGGTTGAGGGGTGCGACGGAGTCGCCTTCGCCGGTGATTTCGGTGGTGATGCCCTGGAAGATTTTGGAGGGAACGCGCGGATCGACCAGCAGGTTGAGTTCGGATTGACCGAGCATGTCGATGAAGCCGGGAGCCACGATCTGCCCGTGGGCGTCGATGGTCTGTCGGCGGGGCTGGCCGTCGAGTTTGCCGATGGCGGCGATGTGGCCGGCGCGGACTCCGATCTGCGCGGCGTACCAGGGGGAGCCGGTTCCATCCAGAATGTGGCCGCCGACGATCACGATGTCGAAGGGTGACCGCGGGTTGCCGGCCGGCTGGGTGGGCTCACTGGGTTGGCTGGGCTGCGAGGGACTGCTGGCCGGCAGGCAGGCCGCGCCGACGCCAAGCAGAAGAGCAACGAGCGCAGGACGCAGCAGGGAGGCGGCGGACGGGATCAGGCGGAAACGAAGGCGGGGACGTTGCGGGGCAGGATGAGGCAAGGCGGGCTCCGGCGCGAGGATGGAGCCATCATATCGCAGCGTTTTGGGTCGCAGTGGTTCCGGCGGCAACGGTTGCTGCGGGCATCTATGGCATGGGAAGCGACTCCAGCGCGGCGATGGCTTCAGCGGCGCGTTGCCGGAGCTGGGCGCGTTCGGAGTCGGATTTTCGATGCAGCGTTTTGTAGGGCATCTGCAGGCGAAAGTTGGAGCCGAGCACGGCTTCATTGCGTTCGAGAAAGCTCCAGTACAGGGCGGTGAAGGGACAGGAGCCTGGACCGGTGCTCTGTTTGGGATTGAACTGGCAGTCGGCGCAGTAGTTGGACATGCGATGGATGTAGGCGGCTCCGGAGACGTAAGGCTTGGTCGCCGTCAGGCCGCCGTCGGCGTAGGTTGCCATGCCGAGCACGTTGGTTTCCACCACCCAGTCAAAGGCGTCCACGTAGGCAATCCAGAACCAGTCCGTGAGCTGGCGCGGAGAAAAGCCGCAGAGCGTGGCGAGGTTGGCCAGCACCATGAGCCGCGTGATGTGGTGCGACCAGCCCTCGTCGAGGACCTGCCGAATCACGGTGTCCATGCAATGCATGCCGGAGGGTGCGCCCCAGTAGACGGCCGGGAGTGGCAGCGCCGCGCCGAGCGCCGATGGGCAGGCTCCGGCGAGTGGGTCATCCTGCGGGCGCGTGGGGACGGATTCCTGGGCAACATCCACGAGCCGATAGCCGTCCGTCTCCCGATGCAGGTGACGCATGAACTCACGCCAGCCCAGAAGCTGGCGGATGAAACCCTCGGCGCTGGCCAGGGGAATGCGTCCTGCCTGCCATGCGGCCTCCACGTCCTGGATCATCCGGGCCGGAAGCAGCCGACCCAGATTGATGAGCGGCGAGGCCTTGGAGTGAAACAGGCGCAGCTCGTCGTCGCGCATGGCATCCTCATACGGACCGAAGAGGGGCAGCAGATGTTCGAGTGCAAAGCTCCAGAGGCGATCGCAGTCGGCCTGGGTGACGGGAAGATTGAAGCCGGCACTGGTGCCAAAGTGGTGCCCGTATTGCTGCTCCACCCAGTCGATAACCTCGCAGGTGATGGCGTCGGGTGGAAACTGCGGCGGAGCGGGAACAGGAGGCTGTCCGCGCCAGGGCTTGCGGTTTTCCACGTCGAAGGAGAATTGCCCGCCGACCGACCGGCCGGCTTCCATCAGGATGCCTGTCTTCTGGCGCATGTGCCGGTAGAAGCGATCCATCACGTAGCTGCGGATATGGGATTTGCCGCGGCGAAAGGGACCATAGACGGCGCGAAAATCCTCCCCGGTTGAGAGCCAGGTTTCATCGGGAACGAGGGTCAGGGAAAGCCCCTGTGCGGCAGCCTGCTCCAGGTCCAGACGCAGCTCGCGTTCGGCCGGTTCCGGCACCAGAATGGGGGCAAGCTCCAGCTCTGCCTGCAACTGGCGCAGGGCCTGTCCGTGGCTGAGCGGGGAGAGGTGATAGAGAACGTGGACGCCGCGCGCCGCCTGCTCCAGAGCGAAGTGGCGCATGTGGCTGAGGATGAGGATGAGCTTCTTCTTGTGGTAGAGGCGGCGATGTGCCTTGGCAGTGGATTCGACGACGATCAGCAGCGTCTTCTGCGGCTCCAGATGGGCGAGCGGACCGACGCGATCGGTGTATCGGTCATAGGGCAGATAGACCGGCTGCAGTCGACGCATGGCATCGGCGGAAGGCGCGGGAATCTGATCCAGAAAGCCAGGCATGTGACTTCAGTTTCCGGCATGGGAGGCTGGCAGTGCAGCTGCGGGGAGGATTTGTTTTGATGCGACCGCATGCGTGAGGGCTGCGATCAGGCCGGGTCAGTGCTGGAATCGTCGTCGTCCCCGGCGGCTGCCTCCAGGAACTCCCACCAGCAGTCTGCAACCTCCGCTCCCAGATCCTCGGCCATGCGCTGGGCTGCCTGCTCCAGCTGCTGCATCTGGCTGCGGAGCAGGTCACGCGATGGGGAGATGGCGGCCATGCCCAGCGTGGCGGATTGCCAGGTGACGGCCTCGTCCATCTCTGCGACCGAGAGATGAAAGCTGTGCTGGAGCCGGTCCTTGATGGAGCGGACGACCTGCCTGCGATCCTTGAGCGAACGGGCCAGCGGGATGCGAAGCTCGACGAGCATGCGGGCAACGGGCATGGCGGCTACTCGTGAAAGCTGGCCAGCTGCTGCGGGCTGGGAGCGGCGGTGAAAAGGCTGACCAGCACCATGGCAGCCACGGCGGCAAAAAGCGCGGGAAAGATGGCGTCGCGCTGGGCAATCCATAGCGGAAACAGGGTGCGGAATCCGGGCGCATCCCAGGCCAGCGTGATGACCGTGCCGCTGGCGATGGCGGCGACTGCGCCGTGTGCGGTGACGCGACGGGAGTAAAAGGCGGCCAGGATGACGGGCGTGAGTGCGGCCGAGTAAATGGTGTAGGCCCAGAGCATCTTCTGCAGGATGCTTTCCGCATAGACCGCCTGGTAGAGCGACCAGCAGCCGAGCAGGACAACAAACAGGCGACTCATGATGAGCACGCGTTTGTTGCCGGCCTCCGGTGCCAGGTAGCGGACAAAGACGTCATTGACCAGGTTGGTGGCCGGAGAAAACAGGAAGTTCGATGCGGTGGAAATGACCTTGGCGAAGACGGCCGCCAGCAGCAGGGCACCCAGCATGGCGGGCAGGCCGTGGCGGGCCGTGTAGGCGATGATCTCCCGCGGATGCTGGGAGACTTCGCCGGTGGGAAACAGGGCCGAGCCAAAGACGGCAATCGCGACGATGAGCGACTCCAGAATGACCGTGCCGATGATCCAGCCCACGACGGAAATGCGCGCATCCCGCTCCGAGCGCGCGGAGAAGAACTTCTGGTACATGGCCTGATTGCCCAGCATGAGCATCAGCGTGGGGAAGAGAAACTCCAGCGCGTGGATGGGCGAAAGGTTGCCGAGAATCTGGAAGTGGGTGGCCGGCAGCGCGGCATGCACGCCGGACCATCCACCGGCCTGATGCAGCAGATAGGGCGCGGCGACGATGCAGATTACCGTGACCACGCTGCCGATGAGAACGTCGGAGTAGGCAACCGAGGACATGCCGGCCAGCGCCGTGAGCACGATGACGAAGAAGGCAATCAGGTAGGTGCCCAGCGTGGGCGTGACCACATCGGGAAAGATGAGGTGAAGGACATCGCCGCCGCCGCGAAACTGGTAGCTGGCAATGCCGGTGTAGGCAAAGACGATGGCGATGGTGCCGAGGATGCGCGCCATCTGGTTGTAGCGCGCCTCCAGCAGATCGGGGATGGTGAAGCGCGCAAAGCGGCGGGCGCGGGGAGCGATGAAGTAGATGAGCAGCAGGCCAATCCAGCCGCCGGCGGGAATCCACAGGGCCGCAAAGCCGTTGCGATAGGCTGCCTCGGCACCGGCAAACAGCGATCCGGCACCGATCCAGGAGCTGAGCAGCGTGAAGACCAGAACGATGGCCGGGAGCGAACGGCCGGCCACCAGGAAGTCGGCTTTGGTTTTCACCGTGGTGGCGCGATAGAGCGCCACAGCCAGCAGGGCCAGAACAATGACGGCAAGACAGAGTGCATAGAGCGAGGACATGAGGATTCCTGCAACAGCCGGAGTAGGGTCACAGCGAGTGTACCCGGATGCAGGGTGGCACGGGAAGTCCGGCTTCAGGCAGGAGGAACGGCAGGGAGCAGAGCCTCAGCCTGCGCTGCGCCCAGTCCGCGCAGCAGAACGACCTTGTCGCGGCTGTGTTCGCCGTGGAGCAGACGAACGGAGCTGCGCGACAGGGAGAAGTGACTGGCAAGCAGGCGCAGCAGGGCCAGATTGGCGCTGCCGTCCACCGGCGGAGCCGCCACGGCAACCCGCCACTGTGCGCCGTCGGCGGTGGGGCCAACCAGGGCGCTTTTCCGCGCGCCGGGCTGCACGCGCAGGCTCAGCGTGGAGCCCTCCGGGTGCGGGCGCAGTGCCGACGTCGGACTCATGGTTGCGGGGCAGGGCGCGGCTGCAGCGCACTGCGAGAACCGAAGAGCGCGGTGCCGACGCGGATGCGGGTGGCACCCTCGGCAATGGCAAGGGGAAAGTCCGAGCTCATGCCCATTGACAGCTCGCGAAGCTCCAGCCGGGGATGCGCGCTCTGGAGCTGATCGCGCAGTTGACGCAGGGCGCGGAAGCAGCTGCGCGTCTCTGCTTCATTCCGGCCAAGCGGCGCAATGGTCATCAGGCCGTCGACGCGCAGATGGGACAGGTCTGGAAGCTGCTCCAGCAGCGCATCGAGCGCATGGGATCCGGGCACGAGTCCGGATTTGGTGGGCTCGTCGGAGAGCTTGATCTCCAGCAGGACGGGAAGGATTTTCCCCTGCGCGGCAGCGGCGGCGTGCAGGCGCTGGGCAAGTGGCAGCGAATCGAGCGAGTCGATGCCGTCGAAGAGTTCGACGGCGCGGGCCGCCTTGTTGCTTTGCAGATGGCCGATGAGATGGACGCGCAGTGCGCTGCGCTGTGCAGGCGGCAGCAGCGATGCCTTTGCGGCAAACTCCTGCACGCGATTCTCGCCGAAGAGCGTGAGCCCGAGGGAGCGGACGGCCATCATGGCCTCAACCGGATGGGTCTTGGAGACGGCCATCAGCGTGACCTGGGAGCGGGGTCGGGAAGCGGCACGGCAGGCCGCGGCAATGGCATCTTCGAGCCGAAGCAGGCGATCGCTCAGCGAGCCATCCGCGCTGGACTCAGTGGCCATGCTCTTCCAGGTACTTTTCGGCCTCCAGCGCAGCCATGCATCCGGAGCCTGCTGCGGTGATGGCCTGACGGTAGCGCCGGTCCTGCACATCGCCGCAGGCAAAGACACCGGCGACGCGCGTCAGCACGTTGGACTGGGTGAGGATGTAGCCATCGCCGTCCAGATCAAGCTGGTCGGCAAACATCCGGGCATTGGGCTCGTGCCCGATGCCGAGAAACAGTCCGGTGACCGGGAGCGTGGTGGTTTCATGGGTGACGGTGTTGCGCAGGCGCAGCCCACGCATGGATTTCTCCTCCACGCCGAGCACCTCTTCGACGACGGTGTTGGTGCAGATTTCAATCTTGGGATGGGCCATGGCGCGGTCCAGCATGACCTTGCTGGCACGGAAGCTCTCGCGGCGGTGCAGGATGTGAACCTTGGAGGCAAAGCGCGTGAGGAAGAGCGCCTCCTCCATGGCCGTGTCTCCGCCGCCGACCACGGCAATCTGCTGGTCGCGGAAAAAGAAGCCATCGCAGGTGGCGCAGCTGGAAACGCCGTGGCCGATGAGCGCCTGCTCGCTGGGCAGACCGAGCCAGCGTGCGCTGGCACCGGAGGCAATGATGAGCGTGCGCGCCAGAATCTCCCCGTGGGATGTCTTCAGGCGAAAGGGCTGAACACTGAAATCAGCGGAAACCAGATGGGCAAGCCGAAACTCGGCGCCGAAGCGCGCTGCCTGCTTCTTCATGTTCTCGATCAGCTCAGGCCCCTGGATTCCTTCCGGCCATCCGGGAAAGTTCTCCACCAGCGTGGTGATGGACAACTGCCCACCCGGCTCGTGACCCTCCAGCACCAGAGGGCGCAGGTTGGCGCGGGCGGTGTAAATGGCAGCAGTGAGGCCGGCGCAGCCGGAGCCCAGAATGACGGTTTCGCGCAGTTCAGGTGTGGTTTGCTCGCTCATAATCACTTCGATTGTAGCCGAGCCTTGGGTGGGATGCCGGT
The DNA here is from genome assembly GCA_021804965.1 of Acidobacteriota bacterium. GTDB lineage: Bacteria > Acidobacteriota > Terriglobia > Terriglobales > Acidobacteriaceae > Acidicapsa. The sequence continues at coordinate 19,203 of JAJZGG010000027.1, read as the reverse complement.
GCTGCGGATGCGGGTTCTGCGAATGCGCAGGCAGGGAATAGGATGAAGCCATGGCAAATCTGACCCTGATTTATGGACTGCGACTGGTGCCGGAAGGCGAAGTGCAACGCGTGGAGGATGCCCGTCTGGAATTGGCCAGCGGCCGGGAAGGCCGTGTGACCATGCATGTGCTGGAAGGATCGCGCGAGGAGATTGAGCGGCAACTGCGGCTGAGCATCGATGCGTTCTTTGATTTTTACCCAGAGATCTAGGTCCTGTTCCCACTTCTGGGGTGGATGGCGTTGCGCGGGAAAATCCGGCCAGACGAGGCGGAGTCCGAAGGCTGTGGCGCCCCACTGCCGAGGGCGACAACGAAGTATGGCCGGATTTTCCCCGCAACCCGAAGGGACGGGGGCCATTTTCCCCATCTCTGCGTCACTCGTCGCTAAGATATACCCGATATCTGTCACTCCTCGCTTCTTGACCTGGGCAAAATGGCCTCCCGTCGCCACCACCCCAGAAGTGGGAACAGGCCCTAGCACTTGCGCGGGTAGCTCGATTGAGAGTTTTCTCATGAGAAATCTCTAAGAATCTGCCTGCCGCGAAGCTGCCTATGTGAGGGCTATCTCATGGATTTTCTTTCATGTAGGGCGGTGGGGCCTGTTCCGTCGTCAAGTGCGCCTGAAATTGCAAGCTGAAGTTCGGCTACTGCAATCAGGAGCAATCAGGCTTGCTGGGACGGATACGCAGCGGATGCGGGCAATCGGATGCTGGTCAGGCGGAGCGGGCGGAGGCCTGCACACGCTGGCAGGTGCAGCTCCGTGCGGGTGCGTGGGTGCTGTGCGTGCTGGTGTGGGCTGCCGTGCAGCCGTCGCCGAAGGCCTTTGCCGGCGGTCCCCGGTATGTGGCCGGTGCAGGCTATTTCAACCCGGCCGTGGTGGGCCAGCCGATTCGCTGGGCGGATGGTCCGATCCCGTATTTTGTGGACCAGGGTGCGCTGAATGCGTCCATCAGCAACGCGCAGGCCGTGGGCATGGTGGATGCGGCTGCGGCATTCTGGAATGCGGTGCCGACGGCGGGAGTGAACCTGAAGGATGCCGGAGCGTTGGCCGAGGATGTGAACGGCTCCAACGTGCAGGCGGCCAACCAGCAGTTTACGGCGCCGGCGGATGTGACGCCGCAGGCAACCGGGTCGCCGATCGCCGTGGTTTTTGATGCGGATGGTTCGGTGGTGGACGCGCTGCTGGGTACTGGAGCCGGTACGCCGGGAAACTGCGCGCAGAATGGGGTGCTGGCCTGGCTGGACAACTTTCAGCCGCAGGCGACCTTTGCCCACGGCGTGATTGTGCTGAATGGGCAGTGCGCCACTTCGGCTCCGCTGGTGGAGATGATGCAGTTTCAGCTGCAGCGGGCCTTTGGGCGCATTCTGGGGCTGGACTATGCGCAGGTGAATGCGTCGGCATTGGCGGATCCGGCAGCAGAGCCGGATGGAACCCTGGGATGGCCGGTGATGCAGCCCAACAACGGGGCCTGTGGCGCTGCCGGGGGTGTTTGCATCCCCAATCCGACAACGTTGCGTGCCGACGATCAGGCGGCGATCAGCCGGTTGTATCCGGTGACGAGCGCCAATCAGGCGGAGTATCCCGGACATCTGCTGACGGCGGCCAATACGGTTTCGATTCAGGGGACCATTGCGTTCCGCAGCGGGCAGGGGATGCAGGGCGTGAACGTGGTGGTGCGGCCGCTTGATGCCGGCGGGAACCCGATGTATGCGTATACGGCGACGGCCGTCTCCGGAGAGTATTTCCTGGGGAATCGGGGAAACTCGATCACGGGCTATACCGATGCCGAGGGCAATCCGCTGGACCGCTTCGGGGGAACGGATACGGCGCAGGAAGGCTACTTTGACCTGAGCGCGATTCCGCTGCCGCCGGGGATGCATGCTGCGACCTATCAGGTGAGCTTTGAGGCGGTGAATCCGCTGAATATTCTGGGCAGCTCGGTGGGACCGTATCAGATCGGCAATCCATCGCCCTCCGGCACCATGCCGGTGCTGACACTGAACGGGTTGACGGCCGGAGCGGCGCAGACGGTGCAGGTGACGGTGGCGGACTCGGCCGGGGAGCCGACTGGATATGCGCCGCGAGCGCCGGTCGGGATTGCGGGCAATCCGCACCGGCTGCCGGGTACGGGCGCCTGGAGCGGGCGGCTGGGTGCACCGGGCCAGACCGACTGGTTCACCTTTGCGGTGCGCGCGCAGCGAACCTTCACGGTGGTGACGCGGGCGCTGAACGAGGCCGGGCAGCCGACGATGGCCAAGGCGATGCCGGCGATTGGCGTCTGGGATGGCTTTGCGCTGCTGGGTGCGGCACCGGCGGTCTTTGCTCCGGCCCAGAACGACACCACGACAGGGATGACCTATCTGCAGGTGACCAGCCGTGGCAGCGACATTGTGCGGCTGGCGGTGGCCGATCAGCGCGGGGATGGGCGACCGGACTATGCCTATCAGGGGTGGGTGCTCTATGCCGACACCGTGGCGCCGGCACGGCTGCCGTCGAGCGGAGGAACCATCGTGATTCGCGGCTTTGGTTTTCATGCCGGGGATACGGTGAAGGTGGGCGGAGTTCCCGCGCAGGTGGTGAGCATTTCTCCGACGGAGATTACGGCGGTGGTGGCTGCGGCGCCGGGAACGATCGGATCCCAGGACGTGGAAGTGGATGATCTGCCCGGAAGCAGTGCGGCCGCTGTGATTCCGGGCGGCGTGAGCTTGGATGCGCGGACCAATGACGTGATTGGCGTGGTGCAGGCACCGCAGAACATGGTTCCGCTGGGGGTTCCGGTGCCGTTTTCCGTGATTGTGAACGGAGCCGACGGGCTGCCGGCCGGCGGCGTGACGGTGACCTATACCGTTGGCGGCACCACGGCTCTGCTGGGCTGCGGCCGCAGCAGTTGCAGCGTGACCACGAGCGGGGATGGAAGGGCCTCGCTGACGGTGACGCCGATCTCCACGGCACTGGTGGTGGTGACGGCGGCGCTGGACAACGGAAGCAATGTGCAGGCGCACTTCTATGGCGGGGTGGCGCCAACGATTGCCGCGCTGAGCCCGACGCTGCATGTGGCCGCCGGTGCGACGGTGAGCTGGCCGGTGGAGGCGATGGCCCTGGCGGGTGCTGCTCCGGCAGCGGGCGTGGCCGTGCAGTGGATGAGCGGCAGCGGCATCCTGGCTCCGGCGGCTGCGATTGCCACCGATGCCAGCGGCATGGCAAATGCTGTGCTGGGGGTGGGTCCGCTGGCGGAGGGGCAGAGTACGGCGGCACTGGCCTGTGTGCAGGGAACATCGAACTGTGTGAACTTTGCCGCGTTGGGCTCGCGGCCGGAGTTTGCGTATCTGGAGCCGGTGAGCGGAGTGAACCAGAGCCTGAGCGTGCAGCAGGCCCCGACAGCAGTGGTGCTGCGCGTTCGCGACATGGATGGGGTGGTGATGGCCGGGGGAACGGTCGAGATCTACGAGGCGCTGTATGCGTGGTCGCCGCCCTGCCCGTCCCATGGGCGCTGCGCGCAGGCGCCGCTGCTGGAAAAGCAGACGCTGACGCTGACCTCTGCGATGGACGGAACGGTGAGTTTTCTGCCGCTCTCGCTGCCGGGAGTGGCCACCAACCTGTCTGTGGTTGCGGCCACGGGCAACACTTCCACTGTGAACATAACGGTGGAGATGCATCCGTAGGCCGGCCTGGGCAGCCGGGCGGCTTCCTGGGGGTGTTTCCCCATCCCAGGCTTCGCCCTAGTAAGCTGTAAGAGCAATGCTTGATCTTGGATATGTGAGAAACAACCTGGAGCTGGTGGAGCAGAAGCTGCGGATGCGCGGAGCAGACCCGGCGATGTTGCTGGGAGATTTCCATGCGCTGGATGCGGCCCGACGCAGCGCCATCACCCGTGCCGAGCAGTTGAAGGCGCGTCGCAATGAGCTGAGCCAGCTGGTGGGTGTGCGGAAGCGTGCCGGTGAGGACGTCAGTGCGCTGATGGAAGAGACCCGCAGCCTGAAGGATGCGCTGGATGGGCTGGACGCCGAAGCTTCCGCGCTCGACGAGAAGATGCGGCAGTCGCTGGCCCGCATTCCGAATCTGACGCGCGATGAGGTTCCTGCCGGGCGAAGCGAGGAAGAGAATCGCGTGGTCCGGACGTGGGGTGCGCTGCCGGAGTTTGCCTTTGCCGCGCGGCCGCACTGGGAGCTGGGCGAAGAGCTGGGCATCCTCGATCTGGAACGCGCCACCAAGCTGTCCGGTGCGCGCTTTGCCGTGTACAAGGGCGCGGGTGCGCGGCTGGAGCGGGCGCTGATCGGCTTCATGCTGGATCAGCACACGATGCAGCATGGTTACACCGAGGTGCTGCCGCCATTCCTGGTCAACAGTCAATCGCTGTTTGGCACCGGACAACTGCCCAAATTTGCCGACGACCTGTTTCGCTGCGAGGATGGCCAGCCCTTTGTGGAGGGCGAATATCGCGAGAATGACCACTGGCTGATTCCGACGGCGGAGGTTCCGGTCACGAATCTCTATCGCGATGAGATTCTGGACGAGAGCCAGCTGCCGATCTGCTTTGCGGCCTACACGCCGTGCTTCCGTGCCGAGGCCGGAGCGGCAGGGCGGGATACACGCGGGATCATTCGCCAGCATCAGTTTGAGAAGGTGGAGCTGGTGAAGTTTGTGCGGCCGGAGGACTCCGATGCCGAACACGAGAAGCTGACGCGGGATGCGGAGCGGATTCTGGAGCTGCTGGAGCTGCCGTATCGGCGGATGCTGATCTGTGCCGGGGATACGGGATTCTCCTCGGCCAAGACGTATGATCTGGAAGTGTGGCTTCCGGGGCAGGAAGCCTATCGCGAGATCTCCTCGTGCTCCAACTTTGAAGGATTTCAGGCGCGGCGGGCCAATATCCGCTACCGGCCTGCGGGCAAGGGCAAGACTGAGTTTGTGCATACGCTGAATGGAAGCGGACTGGCCGTGGGACGTACGTGGCTGGCCGTGGTGGAGAACTACCAGCAGGCCGATGGGAGCATTGTGATTCCAGCAGCGCTGCGGCCGTACATGCACGGAATGGAGCGCATCACAGCCAACGGCAAATGATGCGCGGCAAGGGAAGCAATACGATGGGAAAGATTCTGAAAAGCTACTTCTTCTGGACGCATGCACGCGGCACACTGCATTACGACGTGATGGTGTCGCTGATTCTGGCCTTTATCTTCCTCACGCCCCGCGTGTGGAATTTTGGGGACAAGCCGATACCGATCTCGGGATTTTCGGGTCCAATTGTGGTGGTCAGTGACCACGGGCGCGGATTGCTGGTTACGGTGGGAGCCTCGGATGTGCATGTGGCAGCCAATGCCGATGACGCTGTCATCCGCAAGGCGCTGCATCGGGCGATTGAGCCGGTGACCGGAGATGCGGTGTTCGTGATGCGATGGGAAACGGTGAATGGACCGGATGGACAACCGATGGAGTGGCGCGTTCATGTACGACGTTAGGCGGCAGGCACAATCGCTGCTTTCTGCAGCGCAGGGCGGCAATGGGCATCGGGGCGATTTCCGGTTGCTGACCGGCTTGGCGCTTGCGGTCCTTCTGTCGGGATCGCCCTTCCCTGTCGCGCAGGCACAGAGCACGAATCCGCAGCTGCAGAAGGTGCTGGCGCGGCTGGATGAGGTGGCTGCGAAGTTCCACACCGCGCAGGCGGATGTGACGTGGGACAACGTGCAGACCCAGCCGATCTTTGACAAGGATACGCAGGCCGGGACGATGGATGTGGAGCGGCGCAAAGGCTCGGTCGCAATGGCGCTGCATTTGAAGACACTCAACGGCCGACCTGTTCCCAAGGAGATGGTGTATGCCGGCGGCGAGTTCAAGCTGTACGAGCCGCTGCTCAAGCAGATGACCGTCTTTCGGACGGTCGGGCGCTCGGCGCAGATTGAAAGCTTTCTCGTGCTGGGCTTTGGCGGCAGCGCCACGGAGATGCAGAAGGACTGGGTGGTGAGCTATGCCGGTGCGGAGACGATCCATGGCGTGGCCACGGAGAAGCTGCAACTGCTTCCCCGGACCGAGGCGGCACGGCAGAATGTGACGCGGGTGCTGCTTTGGATCGACATGAAGAACGGGATTGCGATTCAACAGCAGTCGTTTGATCCTGCCGGCAACTACCGCATGGTGGACTACACGGTGCGGCGCATCAATGGGGGACTGCCGGCGGATGCCTTCAGCATCAAGCTTGCATCCGGCACGCGGGTGATCCAGCGCTGAGCCGGGCGCTGCGGGCAGATCGGCGCATCCGGGCGGATTGAACCAGTGTGGCCATCCAAAGGGCAGTGGTGCCGAGCAGGATCGGCAGGCACTCCAGCGTGTAGCGTGCCTCCGGCCCCTGAACCGTGGCCAGCAGCAGCGTGCGCAGCACCAGATAGAGAAGCATCCATCCGGCCAGCCGCGGTCGCAGGGCAAGACCGAGAAATCCAGTTCCGAGCAGGAGCAGATTCAGCGCAGCGTAGCTCCAGCTGAAGATGGTTTCCTGATGGTGATTGCGATACACCCACCAGTCCAGATCGATGGGGAGATTTTCTGTGCGCGGGCGGAGCCACATGTCTGCGGCGCGCAGGGCTGGAATGGCCAGCCTCGTGCGGAATGGGTGGGCCGTGCGATTGTGCTGCGCGAGGAGGGCAAGAGTGGCATTCATGGAGTCCGAGGTGTGAAAGCCATTCTGGTTGTAGGCGGCAAACAGGTCCAGCAGGCGCTGATGGTCGGCCGGACTGCTCCAGGCGCGGGGTGGAATATTGTCCGGGTTGACGGCATCGCCGGGAACCGGCCAGTAGCAATCGACGGTATTGACGAAGTCGAGCGTCCAGGTGCTGGTCCAGGCCTGAAAGCCAAGATCGCTGCTGTCGCCAGGGTCGCTGGCATAGCGCGGAGCGAGCGGCTGAAACACATGGAACTGCCTCCAGTTGCGCACGGCCCACAGGGCAAACGGCAGCAGTGCCAGAGCAACGCAGGTGAGGCTGATGCGCAGGAGACGCTGCCGGGAGATGCGGCTGCGAACGCGCGGCGCAAACAGGGCCGGGGCCAGGGCAACGGCCAGCAGGGCACCGTCTGGCCGCAGGAGTGCGGCCCAGGCGACCGCAGCGGTAAAGCCCAGCGCGCTTGGCCAGGCGGGATGGTCCTGAAAGCGGAGCACGGCCCAGCAGGCAAGGACGATGCAGAACAGCGTGGGGCCTTCCGTAAGCGGAGCCGAGACATAGATTGCCGTGAAGGGGCACAGTTCGGCCATCCACAGGGCAAGCAATGCGGCTCCCCAGCCGGAGGTTGCGAACTGGCGCCTGCGTGCCAGATCGCGGCTGAGCTGCCGGACCAGATCTGCCAGCAGCAGGCAGGTACAGGCATCGAGGAGGGATTGCACAAGGCAAACGGCCAGCAGATTGCCCACTCCGAAGATGCGGAAGCATGCGGCCAGAAAGAGCGGATAGCCGGGCAGGCGGATCAGCGTGAGGTGGAGCTGCCCGGCGGGATCGCTGGCGGCCAGGACCCCGTGGCGCACGATGTTGGCTGCCAGATCCGAGTAGACGGCGACATCCCCTTCGGTCTGGGGAAAAGCGTGGAAGAAATACAGGCGCAGCAGGAAGCCGACGAGCAGTGCAAAGAGTGCGCTCAGGCGCATCCAATGCGGCGGTGCTGCTCCGGATGCTCGAACTGCTGCAGGCTGGGACATACGATTCAGTTATACGGGATGGGCGCGATCTGCGCATCCCGGCGCGAAACCAGCCGAAAACCGTTATCCTGAAGTTAACTGCGCGGAGCAAACAACGCGGATTTGAGGGAACAGAAACGATGCGCGACAAGCAGATTTTTGCCGATCCGGGGCGGAAGCGATGGAAGCGCCTGCGACGATTGCTGGATGTGACAGCGGTTGTCTCCACGCTGGTGCTGGTTGCTTTCAGCTTCAATGTGTTGCGGCATCAGAATCTGCCGAATCTTCTGCTGCCAGTGCCGAAGCACAATTATCATGCACTGCCTGACCGGACCAACGAGTTGCGGGCAGCCCACGCACCGCACCGGCATCGGAATCATCCCCATGGCAAACCCTCCGAGATTCCGATGAACAGCGGGGAAGGCCTGCGCGCGGCCTATTACACGCCGGATGATGCCGCCAGCTACTCCTCCTTCAAGGAGCACGTGCATCAGATCGACTTTCTGTTCCCTGTCTGGCTTCACCTGGATTCGTCGAATGGGCAGCTGATGGGAACAACGGACGAAGGGCATGAGTTCCCCATCTTCAGCGGCAGCAGCGTGCATGATCCCGACCAGCAGGACAAGATCAAGCACACGATTCAGGCGGCGAAGGAGGATACGGAAATCTTTCCGGTTCTCCAGAACTTCAGTGCTGCCATTCAGGACTTTGATCCAAACGTCGCCAAGACCCTGAAAGACCCCGACCAGCGTGCCGCGCTGGAAGCGCAGCTGATGCGCTTCTTTACGACGTTCCCGGCCTATCATGGCCTGTCGCTCGATCTGGAGAATCTTCCCGATGATGCCATGCCTGCGTATGAGGCGCTGATCTCGGAACTGTTTGCCCAGATGCATCCGCGCAAGCTGCGCCTCTACGTGAATCTTGCGGTATCCACTGAGCCCAAGGATCTGAAGACGGTTGCAGCCAATGCGGATGGCATTGTGCTGATGAACTATGACGAGCACGAAGTGCAGAGCGATCCCGGGCCGATCGCCAGCCAGCAGTGGTTCACGGCGAATCTTGCGAAGGCGCTGCAGTCTGTGCCGCGCGAGAAGCTGATTTGTGCCATTGGCAGCTATGGCTACGACTGGGCGGAGTCCATGCCGAGCAAGCCGCACGAACGGCACTTTGAGCCCAAGGTCGTGAACACGGATGTGCTTTCGGTGGCCGATGCCTGGCAGCGGGCGTCGGATGCCGATGCCGACATTGATCTGGACTATGACTCGCTGAATGCGCATTACGAATACATGGACGAGGATGCGCACCAGCGGCATATCGTATGGTTCCTGGATGCAACCACCGTGCTGGACGAGATGCGCGGTGCGCGCGCCCTTGGCATCCAGACCTTTGCGCTGTGGCGGCTGGGCTCGGAGGATAGTTCGCTCTGGAATATCTGGGACAAGCCGGGAAGCGCCGATGCGCTGCATGCGCTGGGCACGGTTCCTCCGGGGCACGACGTGGATACCGAAGGGGATGGAGATATTCTGCGCGTGACCGGAACGCCGCAGCCCGGGCGGCGCACGGTGACCATCAATACCGAGGATGAATCCGATCCCACAAAGCAGCTGATTGTCGACGAGCAGATGCAGGTGTATCCGCACACCTACACGGTGCGTCAATACGGATACCATCCCGACGAGGTTGCGCTTACCTTCGACGACGGGCCGGACCCGAAGTGGACGCCAAAGATCCTCGACGTGCTCAAGGCCAAGAATGTCAAAGGCACATTCATGATGATTGGCAGCGAGGCGCAGGATCAGGTGAGCCTGATGCGGAGAGTCTTGCGCGAGGGCCACGAGATTGGCAACCATACCTACACCCATCCGGACATCAGCGAGATCTCTCCGCGCCAACTCGACATTGAGCTGCAGCTGACCGAGAGACTGTTTGCCAGCAAGCTGGGGGTGCAGCCGCTCTACTTCCGTCCGCCGTATTCGATTGATCAGGAGCCGGATACCGACGATCAGGCTGCTCCGGTGGAGCGGATTCAGCAGGATGGATACACCATCATCGGCGACAAGATCGATACCGATGACTGGAACGAACATCCGCGCAAATCCCCGGAGGAGATTCGCGATTCCGTGCTGGCCCAGCTGAAGGTGATGAAGACGGCACCGCAGTTCCGCGGCAGCATCATTCTGTTGCATGACGGTGGCGGAGACCGCTCTGCCACGGTGGCTGCGCTGCCCATGCTGATCGATGCACTGCGTGCGCATGGCTACAAGATTGTGCCCGTCTCTGCACTGATGGGCAAGACGACGGCCGAGGTGATGCCGCCGCTGACGATGCGGCAATATCTGCGAGCGCTGCCGGATTCCATAGCCTTCTCCGGACTGGCTTTTCTGGGCACCCTGATCGTGACGGTGTTTTTTGTGGGGGATGTGCTGATGAGCATGCGTCTGGTGCTGATCGGTATCCTCGCGCTCATTGATCGGCTGAAGCCTCGTCGGAAGCCGGATCCCGGCTATCAGCCTGCGGTTGCCGTGCTGGTGCCGGCTTATAACGAAGAGACGGTGATCGTGCGGACGGTGCGCTCCGTGCTGAACTCGGATTATCCTGCGCTGCGCGTCCTCGTGATCGATGATGGCTCAAAGGATGCCACCGTGGCCGTGGCCCGGCAGGCGTTTCGCGAGGAAATTGCCAGTGGCCGCGTGGTTGTGTTGACCAAGCCGAACGGGGGCAAGGCTGCCGCACTGAACTTCGGGCTGGAGCACGTAACGGAAGAGATTTATGTGGGCATTGATGCGGACACGGTGATTGCCTCGGATGCGATTGGCAAACTGGTGGGCCACTTCTCCGATGCAACGGTGGGTGCTGTGGCGGGGAATGCCAAGGTGGGCAATCGCGTGAACCTGTGGACCCGCTGGCAGGCGCTGGAATACATCACCAGCCAGAACTTTGAACGGCGCGCGCTGAATCTGTTCCATGTGGTCACGGTGGTTCCGGGAGCGATTGGCGCCTGGCGAACGGCGGCGGTGAAGCTTGCCCAGGGGTATCCGATCAACACCGTTGCCGAGGATGCGGATCTGACGATGAGCCTGCTGGAGCAGGGGCTCAAAGTGATCTATGAGGACAGCTCACTGGCATTTACCGAGGCTCCGATTGACGCCCGCGGACTGATGCGGCAGCGCTTCCGGTGGTCCTTTGGAACGCTGCAGGCTGTGTGGAAGCATCGGGCTGCCTTCCTGCGCAACAAGGCGATGGGATTGTTTGCGTTGCCGAACATCGTCATCTTCCAGATGTTGCTGCCGCTGGTGTCTCCATTCATCGACCTGATGTTTCTGATTGGCGCCGTGCAGTTTGGCGTCAATCGCTACTATCATCCGGAGACGGCGAGTGCGGCGAGCTTTGAGAAGCTGGTGGCATACTTCCTAGCCTTCATGGTCATCGATTTCATCACGTCGTCGCTGGCCTTCAGCCTGGAGCGCAGGCACCCGGCCAACAAGGGCGATGGATGGCTGCTGTTTCACATCTGGCTGCAGCGCTTTGCCTATCGCCAGGTCTTTTCCGTGGTGTTGCTGAAGACGCTGAAGCGCGCCATCGATGGGCGTCCGTTCAACTGGGACAAGCTGGAGCGCACGGCGGTGATGAGCAAATCGACGGAAGAGATTGTCCCGACCAAGTAGCCCAAAGTTGGCTTAGCGTGGCATGGGCTTGCCGATGGGCGGCAGTGTGCGCAGGTAGGCAATGATCTGCCAGCGCTGCTGCTCCGGCAGGCTGCTCCACGGCGGCATGCCCTTGAAGGGATCGCCATGCTGCAGCATCCAGGCGAGGTCACCATCGGTGGCGTGGCGAATCCGCAGGCTGCGCAGGCTTGGGCGACCGTAGCGGCCCATGGCATCGAATCCATGGCAGGGGGTGCAGTTGTGCTGGAAGAGCTGCCTGCCGGAGGCAATGGCTGCCGATTGTCCCAGGTAGGGATCGTGGCGATGATGATCCTCATCGGGAACTCGCCGGAGCCAGGCTCCTGTGGCTGCAGCCAGCAGTGCTGTGGGGCAGAGAGCGATCAGGAGCAAGGCAAGGTAGCGATTCATGCAGTCCCTCTGCATTCACTGTATCGGGTTAGAGCTTCCGTTGCAGAGCGCCGGTGGCCAGATCCAGCACAAAGTCAAACTCCCGATCCGTGCGCATCTCCCATCCGGTTCCGAGGAGTGTGTCTGCTTCAACGGCGTTGACGGTGATGCCCTCTGAGGAGACTGCTTTCGCCTCCCATGCCAGTCCCTCAGCATTCCAGGCGAGGATGTCGCGGTTGCCGACGAAGAGCATTTGCCCGGTCGCCGGCGAGGGATGCAGCTGCAACACCGGACGCAGAGGCAGCATGGCGCATGTCTCGGGCCGCAGGGTGCTTACGATGTAGGCATAGCCGCCGGAGAGCGCGCAGATCTGCTCCGGGTGGGGCATGGACCAGATTCCGGACGGCACGATGGGGTCACGAAAGCCCAGCGCAAAGGTTCCCAGAAAGGACGCATCGCTTTCCGGATGAATCATGACCTCCAGTGCGCCGCGCTCCACCTCCTCCACCAGCTGGGGATAGGTGAAGTGCCGCGCGGGCAGAATGGAAGGTCGGACGGGCAGAATCTCTGCCCGCCATCGGGAAGCAAATGGCAGATGGATTGTTGGGTTACCGTTCAATGTTTCCGCCGAAGCTGCTCCAGGAAGAAGTTTGCCATGTCGTGATTTGCCTCCAGCGCTTCGGGCAGGGCTGAGTTGTACCAGAAGGCGTGCGGCAGGCCGTCGAAAACAATCAATCGGGCATCATTGCCTGCATTCAGATAGGCCCGTTGCAGGTTGGCTGTCCCACTCAGCAGAATATCCCGTGTGCTGGTGACGAACAGCGTTGGCGGCATGCCGTGCAGGTCGGAAAGAATCGGCGAAAGCACAGGATCGCGGCGGCTGGTCTTGCCCACGTAGCTGGTGAGCACGGTGGATACGTGAACCGGCGCAATGGGTCCGGCAAAGCCGTTGGCCGAGATGGTGAAGAGATTGCCGGAGTCGCCGGCGCGGGTGAAGTCGCCGAATCCGGAAAAGATGCCGAGGGCAGCCGGCTCCGGCAGGCCAAGCTGCTTGATGCGCGAGGCCAGCTCGCCGGTGAGAATGGCTCCGGCGGAGGTTCCGTAGAGGACGATCTGGGTGGGCCGGTGCGTCTTCAGCAGGTCCCGATAGACGGCGATGGCATCGTCAACGGCGGCGGGAAACGCATGCTCCGGGGACAGTCGATAGAGGACCGCAACAGTGCGAATGCCGGTCATGCCGGCAAGCGGAACGGTCTCGGTGTAGGAGCCGGAGTCGGAGTCGAAACCGCCACCGTGTACGTTGAGCAGCACATCGCCCTGCAGCGCAGGATCGGCCTTGGCTGGCTGGATGACGCGGACGGGAACGCCTGCGATGGAGGTGTTGGTGATGGTGGCCGGATAGAGCTTGAGCCAGGCATCACGGGCGGTGAGTTGCCAGGCGTCGGTGCCCTTGCGGCGTTGGGCCAGCGGCACGGGAGGTGCGGCATCCGGCTGCTCCTGCGAGACCGAACGCTGCGCCTCCGGGCTGATGTCGTCGGGAACCGGGACGATGCGCGTGATGTGCGCCGTGCCTTGGGCGTCAACGAATGTGGTATCGCGCTGCGTTGCAGTCGCAGCTACTGTCGGTTTCAGCGCGGTGCGGATGGCTGGAGTTTGTGCTGTGGCGGTGAGGCCGGTGCACAGGAGAAGAATCAGGACAGGGCGCATAGAAGCTCCGAATGGGGAAATGGGCGAACGAAGCAACCATAGCAGAAACCCATCCCGCACCTGCAAGGAGGATTTAACCGAAGGCCTCAATGCGACTCCAGACAAGCGGCCAGGGCTGCAGAAGATGATGGCAGACGAGAATCTCAGGATGATCCTGCGACTCCTCATTCTGCACGTTATGCGGCATGGTCATGTGTCCGGCAATGGAGCAGCTCTGGAAGTGGCGCGCTTCATTCTGCAGGCTGTTGCCCACCACGATGAGCGTCTCGGGTGGGGGCGTGGGATAGCCGCGAAAGTAGAAGTCGTTCACGGGGCTGATGGGCGTAGGCAGCCCGAAGTGCGGGCCATAGATCGCCAGTGCGCCGGCCTCGCCGTAGTTCTCTGCCACCACGCCCAGCCGCTGCTGGTCGGCGGCAGGAAGGTGGTCTCGAATGGCTGCCACCTGTGCGACCAGCTCCGGCCAGCCGATCTCATTGGCCATGTCGTAGTTGTTCTCCATCTGCCACTTCCAGGCTGGCGAATTCACCGGCCAGACGGGCAGGGAGCTCCAAACGGCCGCCGTCAGATTCAGGATCAGGCATGCGATGCAGACAGTACGAAGCGCCAGACGCATGCTTGGACTGCGCCTGCGGAGCGCAGATTCCAAAGCGACGGCTCCTGCTGCGAAGAGCAGCGGATAGCCGGGAATCAGATAGTATCCACGACCACGCATCAGTACCAGCAGGAGCATGGGGCCCAGGAAGAGCGCGCTGAGCATGCGGAAGCGGGTGTTGCGAAGCAGCCAGATGAGGCCTGCAACCGCCAGCGGCAAGGCAAGCAGGGTGAACTTGAGCTGATCGGGGAAGAATCCATCGGCGCGACCGATGCGGACGTCTCGCAGGTGAATCGTATGCTCCATCTGCAGCGTGATCCAGTGGTGCTGTGCCAGCCAGAGCAGATTCGGCGTGGCAATCAGGACTGCGGCCAGCGCACCCAGCCAGAACCAGCGCTGGCGCAGCGCCTGGCGTTGATCCGGCAACAGCAGCAGCGCCACGAAAAGACTGAGCAGCGGGAAGGCGATCGTGTACTTGGAAAGGACTCCGATGCCGACGGCGATGCCAACGCCGATCCAGTTGCGGGCGTCGCCGGTGCGCAGCAGGCGGGCCGTGAAGTAGCTGAGCAGCACCCACGCCAGCAGATCAAAGCTGCCGTACTGCAGCATGGAGCTGAGCACCAGGCAGATGGGGAAGATTGCCGCCGATGCCAGCAGCTGCGCGGCGCGTTGCCCGCCCAGCTCGCGGGCCAGAAGCCCCGTCAGCACCAGGACCAGAGCGTTGGCGGCAACGGCAGGCAGTCGGAGCGCAGACGGAGAGATGCCAAAGAGCGCGATGGCGATGCGTCCGAAGAAGGACGTGATGGGCGGGAAGGCGACGTAGCCCCACTGCAGGTGCCGGGCATCGTCGAGAAACTGCAACTCGTCGCGATGAAAGCCGTAGCCGTTGCCGGTAAGGAAGTGCGCCACAAAGACAAGCGCAGCCAGGGCGCAGAGCCATGCCAGGTCCATGCGTTGCCGAGAGGTCGTGAAGGGCTTGGTCATTCAGCCCTCCACGACCAGCCCTCGACGGCGGCAAGTGCCGTGCGTGCGGAGCCGACAGGCGGATTACTCAGCCTGCTTTGGCTTCTCCATTGTCGGCTTGCTGGCGGCAAAAGGTGGATTGTCATATTTGTACAGGGCATTGAAGAAGAACTTGTAGGTCCCATGCGACTGGGCTCTCCATTGCGGCTTGAATCCATAGAGGAAGATACGCCCCTGGCCGTAGGAAAGTTCCAGCGCTGCGATCCTGCCTTCAATGGCCTCCGGATGCAGCAGAAGACCACTCTCGAGCGGGCTGGATTCGCTGGGGTAGCGAGCCAGGACGGCGCCGTTGAATCCGGCTTTGGTTTCAAATGCCGGGCCGCTTTCAAAC
Source organism: Acidobacteriota bacterium (assembly GCA_021804965.1). Classification (GTDB taxonomy): domain Bacteria; phylum Acidobacteriota; class Terriglobia; order Terriglobales; family Acidobacteriaceae; genus Acidicapsa. Next base: position 3,800 of record JAJZGG010000027.1, on the reverse strand, counting down.
ATGACGCTCAGCTCGGATGGGAGGCCGAAGAGTGCTGGCCGGTCGCGCGATTCTGTGTTGACGCGAAGGAGCGCGCCCGAGCAGAAGAAGCGATCGCTTTTCAGGCCCTCCAGCACGTTTTTCACCGGCAGGGAAAAGAGCGGAATGATGGCCGCGGCCGACTGGTTGAAGGCAATCAGCGTTCCGCCGTTGCGGACAAACTCGCGCAGGCTGGCCAGGCCCTCTTCATTCAGTCCACCGGCATATTCGCCGGGCACAACCCCGGGCTTGAATCCGTTGACCAGTGAGGCGGAGCGGATATCGGGCAGGAGGATGACATCGACCCGATCATTGAGGCTGCCGGCGCGCATGTCGGCGTTGTACAGGCTGATGGGGTGGAAGTCGTACTGCTCCAGAATCCAGCGCGTCCAGCCTTCATCGATCGAGGGCTGCCATGGGCGATAAAGCCCGACACGGGCGCGATGAAGTGCGAGGGTGTGTGCCGGTGCATGATCGGTGGCGATGGCGGGAATGCCATATTTTGCCGTCAGGCTGGCGAGGGTGCTGCGGCTGATGCCGCTGACCACGAATGCCCCTGTCTCGCTGCCATTGGGGCTTTTCGCCGCATCCTTGTCCAGCGCAACGGAGCCACCTGAATCCAGCACCTGATTCAACAGCGAGAAGCTCGCATTTGCCTCGTGACTCAGCAGAAAAGCGGTGCCGGTTCCCTCCACGTTGGCTGCGGGCAGGTCGATGCTGGTGAGTGGATGCAGGTGGTGAAGCTGGTCGGTGGAAACGGGATCCGAAACGGCATCCACCTGCACGCCCATCTGCAGGGGAAGTGTCCAGCCGGTTACGTCATAGGGAAGATCGACAGCCTTGGTGCCACCTGCGCCCATGGCATCGGGATAGCGCTGAATCTCGAACAGCTCCTTGGCCATTGCGGAGTAGGGCTGGTTCATCAGGATGACCCATGAGCCGGCGGGATAGGTGCGTCCGTTGGCCGGGAAGGAATCGCTGACGCCCTGCACCTGGACGCCGTTCTCCTGCATGATGCGCGCCAGTTGGGCGGCTTCCGGAACGTCGCGCTGCTGGCTGGGAATGACGTAGGCGTAGGGCGGGGCGTTGGTGTATCGCCGGATGTTGTCGCGCGCTGCCTGGTACTGGTTGTAGAGCAGCGTTTCGCGGTATCGGGCGGAGGTGTCCAGCACAGACATGGAGGCTGCAACCATGTAATTCACGGCATCCTTCAGTCGCCACCATCCACCCTGCCAGGGGGTCGTGTACATGGTCAGCGCCTTGAGGTCCTGCATGTTTTTGGGGAATTCATCGACGGTGTAAAAGCGCGGCGTGGCATAGCGATAGAGCGCAGTTTCGGTGAAGAAGGAGATCTCGTTGCGGAAAGATCCTGCGTAGTCGACGAAGCCGGGATACCAGTTGTCGAATTCGGATTCGCTGATGGCACCGGGCATCTGATGCTCATTCAGATAGGCGGCCATGCCGGTTCCCACCACGTTGAACCAGCTTCGGACGTAGGGGCTGATGTTCGAGGAGATGGGGTCGGAGAATGGCGGAATCCAGATGCGCGCGGGAAATGGGGCAGTCTGATGCTGGCAGTAGAAGATGGCCGGACTGTACTCGAGTTCCGTCCTGGCCACCACCTGGGATTCCTTCATGTTCAGCATGTAGCCGTCGCGGTTGTTGTCGTGGCCCACGTACTCCTGAAAGAGCCAGGGCATGGGACTGACCTCGAATTGCGTGCCCAGATTTTTGCGATACCAGGAGACGACCTTGTCCTGTCCGTCGGGGTTGAGCGTGGGGTAGAGCAGCAGGACAACATTGTTCAGAATGCGGTCCACCTGGGGATCGCCCTGGGTGGCAAGCAGCTTGTAGGCGAGCACCATGGAGTGCTGCGGTCCGGCGACTTCATTGGCATGCAGACCGCCGTCGATGTGGATGATGACGCGGGCCTTCTCTGCCAGAGTCCTGGCGCTGGCATCGTCCAGTCCGTCGGCGTGCGAGAGCCGATGCGTGTCGGCCTTCCACTCGTCCAGCCGGGCAAGATTTTCCGGCGAGGAGATGACGGCCACCTCGATATTGCGACCCTCTGTCGTCTTGCCCACGGTGAAGATGCGGATGCGGTCCGAGTGGGCGGCCAGCGCATGGAAGTACTGAATCTCCTCCTCGTAGTTGGCCAGGTAGTAGTCATCGCCGGGGTTGTGGCCCAGAACGGAGATCGGAGTGGGAACGGCAGGGTTCTGCGTTTGAGCCATCCCTGCCACGGAACCAAGACCAATCAGCGCAGGAAGGATTCCCCGCATGATGCGTGTTGCAAGCTGTGTCTGCGTTGCTGATCTCACAATGCCCCCTTTGGATTTTCCCCGGATTCCGTATCTGTGTGGCGACCACTGCCTGCAGGAATTGCTGCCGGATTCGCCCTGCGGAGCTTCCCTGTGCCGTATGCGCGGATGCAGGACTCCGTTTGGTCGCCAAAACTATGGCCTAAACGTATCACACGGCTGAATGAACGACGCATGGATCGAATGGCCGGAGATCGAAAGGCCGGAGATAGAAAGGCCGGAGATGGAAAAACCGGGGGGGGCAGCAGGCGCAGGAATCTATACTGGATTTTCCGGAAGATTTCATGAGGCAGGTAACGATGAGTTCAGAAGTCTCGATTGCAGATGTGGAGCGGGTGGCGGAGCTGGCCAATCTGGAGCTGGGCGATGCGGAAAAGCAGCGGATGCAGCGCGACCTGAATGCCATCCTGGGCTATGTGGACCAGCTCAGCCAGTTGGATACAAGCCATGTGGAGCCAATGGCGCAGGTCAGCGACCTGTTTGCCGAGGGCGCTGCCGACGGGGATGGCGGCATGCTGCGGCCGGATGTTCCGGGCACTTCGCTGGATCGGGCCAGCGTGATGGCTGCGGCTCCGGAGACGGATGGCGCGTTTTTCAAGACGCCCAAGGTCATTGAACGATGACGCTGCCTGCGGGGCAGTGCAGGCTGCCCGCGGACGCAACAGGAATGAAGACCGAATTGCAGGAGAGAGCATGAGCCAGCTGCGGGAAAAGCCGCGTTCCATACGCACCTTGCGCACCGCCATTGCCGAGGGCAGGGAGCGCGCCAGTCAGATTGCCGAGGGATATTTTGCGCGGATTGATGCGTTCAATCCGCAGATCAATGCCTATCTGGCGTTGACCCGCGAGCAGGCGATGGAGCAGGCTGCGCAGGTGGATGCACTGGCAGCCAAGGGCGATCCGTTGCCGCCGCTGGCGGGCATTCCCCTCGGGATCAAGGATGTGCTGACCATGCGCGGGGCTGTGGCCACGGCGGGTTCGCGGATTCTGCAGGGCTATCGGCCCCCGTATGATGCCACGGCGGTGACACGCCTGCGCCAGGCAGGTGCCGTGCTGCTGGGCAAGCTGAACTGCGATGAGTTCGCCATGGGTTCCTCCAATGAAAATTCGGCCTACGGGCCGGTGCGCAATCCGGTGGACCTGGAGCGAGTTCCAGGCGGTTCCAGCGGTGGTTCGGCGGCAGCGGTGGCGGCAAATCTGGCCGTGGCAACGCTGGGCACGGACACGGGCGGCTCCATTCGGCAGCCGGCCAGCTACTGCGGCGTGGTGGGCGTGCTGCCCACCTATGGGCGTGTATCCCGCTATGGCCTGATTGCCTTTGCCTCGTCGCTGGACCGCGTGGGGCCGTTTGCCGCCTCGGTGGAGGACGCTGCCACGGTGCTGGAGGTGCTTGCCGGACACGATCCGCTGGATGCCACCACTTCCACGCGCCCGGTGGAAAGCTATGCAGCAGCGACCACG
>JAJZGG010000026.1 GCA_021804965.1 Acidobacteriota bacterium | reverse complement strand
TCTTCCCTTGGGTGTGTGGCAGCGCGGGCGCTGCGAATGCTGGTGCTATTCGGCGACGGCCATATCGCCGGAGCGGTGTTCCCGATGACGGGCCGAAAGCAGGCCGATCAAATCCTGGTCGTAGATGTTCTTTTTGCGATCGGCGAGCGCGATGAAGCGCTGATAAACCTCGAGGAGCTCCTCGGCGCTGAGCGAGTGGCCGAGCGCCTCCAGACGATGACGCAGGGCGGCGCGCCCGGAGTGCTTGCCCAGAACCAGATGCGTGCTGTCGGCTCCGACAGATTCCGGAGTCATGATCTCGTAGCAGAGCGGGTTGGCCAGCATGCCGTGCTGGTGGATGCCGGATTCATGGGCAAAGGCATTGGCGCCGACAATGGCCTTGTTCGGCGACGGACCAAAGCTGATGATCTGGCGAAGCTGCTGGCTGACGGCATTCAGCTTTTTCATCTGGATGCCGGTGTGAAGGTGGTAGTAGTCGGCGCGAACGAAAAAGTTTGCCGCAATCTCTTCCAGCGCAGCATTGCCGGCACGCTCGCCGATGCCGTTGATGGTGCACTCCACCTGACGTGCGCCTGCCTGCACGGCAGCCAGCGAGTTGGCCACGGCCAGACCAAGATCATCATGGCAGTGGCTGGAAAGAATGACGCCCCGCTCATCGATGGCCGGGATGCGACGACGAACTTCGCGAAAGAGATTGCCGTACTCCTCGGGGGTGGTGTAGCCAACGGTGTCCGGCATATTGATGGTGCCGGCACCGGCCTCCACCGCAACGCGGACCATCTCGACGAGAAAATCCCGGTCCGAGCGGGTTGCGTCTTCCGGAGAAAACTCGACGTCATCGGCCAGAGTGCGGGCATAGCGAACGGCTTCGCCGGTCTGTTGCAGGGCCTGCTCGCGGTTGATGCGCAGTTTGTATTCCAGATGAAGATCGCTGGAGGCGAGGAAGACATGGATGCGGGCGCGATTGGCGTGTTCCAGCGCTCGGGCTGCGGCGTCAATATCCTCGCGGCGGGCACGAGCCAGCGAGGTGACGCGGGGGCCGCGAACAGCCTGCGCAATGGAGGATATGGCGGCAAAATCGCCCTCCGAAGCGATGGCGAATCCGGCCTCCAGAATATCCACGCCCAGCTCTTCCAGAGCATGCGCCATGGTGAGCTTTTCCTCGGTGGTCATGCTGCAGCCGGGAGATTGCTCGCCGTCGCGAAGCGTGGTGTCGAAAATGAGTACCTGCGGATGCGTGACTTCGGACATGGTGTTTTTCATGGATGTGCTCCTTTACGGGCAACATCAAACTTTACCAGTCTCAGGCATGGGCCGCATATAATGCAAAGTTATTCTTTTTAGAGAATCCATAAATAAAAATTATAATTCTGTCAGGTGCAAACAGGAAGGGATTTCGCATGGACCTGAGCCAGTTGGAAACGTTTTTGGCGGTGGCCGAGGAGCGCAGTTTTTCGCGTGCCGCTGTGCGCATGCACCGGACGCAGCCAGCCATCAGCCAGGTGATTCGCAAGCTGGAGGAAGAGACCGGGGAGGTCCTGTTTGACCGCTCTGCGCGGGATGGAGCCCTGACGGCAGCCGGGGAGATGCTTCGCGGTTATGCCCTGCGCATGCTGGCGCTGCGACGGGAGGCAGACAGCGCATTGCGCGAACTGCGTTCGCTGGAGCGGGGGCAACTGGTGCTGGCGGCCAATGAGTACACCTGCCTCTATCTGCTGCCCATTCTGGAGGGCTTTCGACGGCGCTATCCGGGAGTGGATGTGAGCGTGCAGCGTTCGCTAGCCAGCCGGATTCCCGAGGGCCTGGGGCTGCGTGACTTCGAGATCGGGATGGTCTCCTTCCGTCCGGATCCGGAACGTTTCCGGTCGATTGCCGTGTATTCGGACATGCTGATTCTGGTGGTGTATCCGGAACATCGACTGGCAGGTGCGGAGAGGGTTTCGATTGCCGGGCTGGGAGAAGAGAGCTTTGTGGCGCATAATGTGGCATCGCCGCTTCGCCGGCAGGTGATTGAAGCCTTTGAACGACACCGACGACCGCTCAATATCCATGTGGAGCTTCCGACGATTGAGGCGATCAAGCGGTATGTGGCCATGGGCGGGGGAATTGCACTGCTGCCGCGGCTGACGGTCCAGCGCGAGTTGGAGACCGGGGAGTTGCTGGCCGTGGAGGTGGATGAGCTGCACCTGCGGCGGGTTTTGCGGCTGGTGCATCGCCGGGATGCGAACCTGTCGCATGCGGCACTGGCGTTTCTGCGCGTGGTGCGGGAACTGGCGCGCAGTGAAGGAGCTCCATACGCGTATCAAGTGGAACGATCCTAGCGGTTCGAAGCCGTTTCTGGCCGTGGGAAATTCCCGGCTACGTTCGATCCGGAACGGCAAGGGAGGCATCCATGAGCAACGACTGGACGATGGCAAGGCTGGCAATGATGGCTGTTTCTGCACGGAGAATGCGCGGGCCCAGTGTGGCGGGCTGCCAGCCGGATTGGGCAAACGCTGCTGCCTCCTCGCTGGTCCATCCGCCCTCCGGACCAATGGCCAGCGTGATGGATTGCGCTGCTGTTGCCTCGGGAGTTTGCTGCAGCGATGGACGGATGCAGTCCGCAAGCGTGAGTGCCGTCTCATGCTCGGAGAGCAGGATGCGGAGACTGCCGGAGTGCTGCATGCAGGCTGAAAGCGGTTGCGGATCGTCGATGCGGGGAATGAAACTGCCACGACTCTGCTGCGCGGCCTCGCGGGCAATGCGGCGCCAGCGCTCGACGCGGGTTGCAGCCGCCTGGGCCAGATGCTTTTCCGTGCGCCTGGCCAGGACCGGGACGATGGCGGAAACGCCCAGTTCCGTTGCCTTTTCCAGGGCCCACTCCAGGCGATCAAACTTGAAGACGGCCACCATGAGCTCAATGGGGAGAGATGGGGATGAGACAGCAGACAACTCTTCTTCCAGCTGGAATCGCACCTGGGAATCGGAGACCTGATCGATGACGGCGCTGTAAACCCGGTCCCCGGCCACGACATCGGCACGCATGCCGACGGTGGCGCGCAGGACTCGCGCAAGATGCTCGGCCTGCGAGCCGGTGAGGGTGGCAGTCTGTGCATCGAAGGTGGTGGCGATCCATCGTCGGCGGGTCATGACACTTCCAGTGTAAGGAATTCGGGCAGTTGCGACGACGAGGAACGTCAGCGCATCCGCACTCTATCGCATCAGCACTCAATATTGTTCAGTGCGAGACCGGCCAGCGAAGTTTCCTTGTAGCGGGATTGCATGTCGAGGCCGGTGAGGTACATGGTGCGGATGACCTGATCGAGCGAGACCTTGTGCTCTTCCGGCTCCTGCATGGCAATGCGCGCTGCGTGCACGGCCTTGGCGGCAGCCATGGCGTTGCGCTCAATGCAGGGAATCTGCACCAGGCCACCGATGGGATCGCAGGTCATGCCGAGGTTGTGTTCCATGGCGATTTCAGCGGCATGTTCCACCTGCCCGTTGGTGCCGTTGCGGGCAGCCACCAGCCCGGCGGCGGCCATGGAGCAGGCAACACCGACTTCGCCCTGGCAGCCAACCTCGGCACCGGAGATGGAGGCATTTTCCTTGTAGAGGATGCCGATGGCAGCCGAGGTGAGAAAGAAGCGAAGCAGCCCGGCGGTGTCGGCATCCTCGACGAAGCGCAGATAATACCGGGCAACGGCTGGAACGACTCCGGCGGCACCGTTGGTGGGTGCAGTGACGACGCGTCCACCGGCAGCATTTTCTTCATTGACGGCCATGGCATAGACCGTGAGCCAGTCGAGTGCTGCGAGCGGATCGGGCGCGGTGCCCGGCTGTACGGATTCCAGTCGTGCGGCCAGGCGATGGGCACGTCGGCGCACCTTGAGCCCACCGGGCAGGATGCCCTCAGTGGCAATGCCGCGCTGCATGCAGGCGTCCATGACGGACCAGATGGCGAGGATGCGCTCATGAACCTGGCTGGGTGTGAGCCCGCTGAGCGCGCACTCGTTGGCCAGCAGCAGTTCATCGATGCGCAGGTTGGCGCGATGGGCGGCGTCGAGCAGCTCTGCCGCGCTGGAGAAGGGATGGGGTAACGGAGCCTGCGCGGGAGACTTCTGTGCCGTGGACTCGCCATCCGCCAGCAGAAATCCTCCACCGATGGAAAAGACAATGGTCTCGAGAAGCTGCGTCTCCCCGCTCCAGGCACGGAAGCGCATGCCATTGGGATGCTGGGTTCGGGAGCCGGGCGGAAGGAGGGTCTCACGCTCCCAGCGCAGGTCGCTCTCTTCGCGGAAATCCAGTGGAATCCGCCCAGCCAGCAACAGTCTGCCTGTGGAGCGGATGGAGGTGACCAGTGCATCGACTGCATCGGGGTCGAGGGTTGCGGGCTCCTGTCCGCTCAAGCCAAGGAGAATCGCCCGGTCGGTGGCATGACCATGGCCAGTGAGCGCCAGCGAGCCGTAGAGATCGACGGTGACACGGGTGACCGAAGCGTGAAGCGCAATCAGGCTGCGAGCGAACTGACACGCCGCGCGCATGGGCCCCATGGTGTGGGAGCTGGATGGACCGACGCCGATTTTGTAAAGGTCAAAGAGACTCGTGTGCACGCCGAGATTGTATCGGAAGCAGGCTGTCTTCGGCTCAATTGCGATTGGGGCTTAAGGGGGATTGGGTCAGTGCGAGACGGAGTGCGAGGCCCGACTTCGACCCGAGCGATGGGAGTGGACTTCGCTGGCAATGGATTTTTGTACGATTCGGCGGGCGGTCTGGACCTCGGCAGCGAGGATGCGCAGGGCCTGGAAGCTGATCTCCGGGTGAGTGCTGAGCAGATGCTGAAAGGTCTCGCGCGGAATCATCTGCAGGTGGGTTCCGCTGGTGGCCGTGGCGGTCAGGGAATAGGGTGCGTTGCTGATGACACCGGGAAGTCCGAAGATGGAGCCAGGCAGGGATTGACGCGCATAGATACATTCTTCGCCTGCAGCGTCGGAAGTGAGCGTCACCTGTCCATCTTCCAGAAGATAGACAGCATCCGGCGACTCGCCCTGACTGAAAAGAGTCTCATCCTGGATGCAGAGATGCGGTTGGGAATGCTTGCTGAGCAGGGTGACCAGCGAAGTATCGGCGACAAGCGTGGGAGTATTCACATCCATAACCTTGTCCCGCTTGATCCTGGGTGGTTGCGCGGGCATACCCAAGACTCGCATCGAAATCGCGGCAACAGATGTGACGCGTATCACGCTGGCAGGTGCATCCAAAAGCAAAAGCGGCTGGCTCTTGGCAAAGAGACGAGCAGCCGCTTGGTGCCTGGATTACTAGGTTTGGATGAAGCTTAGTAACGGCGTCCGGATTGAGCCTTTTGCGCCTGGAAGCAATCCCGGCAGAAGACCGGGCGATCCCCACGCGGCTCAAAGGGAACCGTGGTCTGCTGGCCGCAGCCGGCACAGATGACCGTGGTTGCGTTGGACGAGCGTCCACCGCCGCCACCGTAGCCACCGCCACCCTGCTGATCGGCTTTCTTGGCCTGACGACAGGATTTGCAACGCTTCGGGGCAGAATAGCCGCGCTCCTGATAAAAGCTCTGATCCGCAGCCGTGAAGGTAAATTCGCGACCGCAATCGCTACAGGTAAGTTGAATGTCACCGGCCATTTCTTTCGTTCCCTCGTTTCGTTGCATCAATCCCGTTACATGTTCGGGTTCTAACAGTCTACCCGTATTCCGGCATGGTAGAAGGGAATTCTTTGGAGAATTCGCAGATTTTATGGCCTGTGTTCTCCAGAAACCAGAAGCTTGGCCGGGACCTGTTCCTGCTTGCCGAATGGCGGCGAATGCAGTCCCGATTGCGCCGGGCCCGGTTGCGCAGGGCTAGATCGGTTATGAGCGGCCTGCGACTGGATGGCCGTTGACGCGGCGATGAATCCCGAGCGGATTGTGCAACTGGAGTTCGGGCGGGAGGAGTGGCTCGGGAATGTCCTGAAAACAGACAGGGCGCACGAAACGGAAGATGGATGCCGTGCCAACGGAGGTAAAACGGCTGTCGGAAGTGGCAGGGAACGGACCGCCATGCACCATGGCATCACAGACCTCGACACCGGTGGGATAGCCATTCCAGAGCAGTCGTCCAGCGCGGGTTTCCAGCGCGGCAAGCAGCGGGGCTGCGAGCGCGGTATCCTCCGGATTGGCATGCAGGGTGGCCGTGAGCTGCCCTTGCAGGCTGGCTGCCATGGCGGGCAGGGAAGTCGGATTGCTGTAGGTGACCAGCAACACTGTAGGGCCGAAGATCTCCTCCTGCAGCTCGGGATGGGCCAGGAACTCTTCGGCGGAAAGACGAAAGACAGTGGGCCGCGTGCAGGCACCGGTTGCTGCATCGGCAGCGGAGGCAGCAAAGACGCCCTCGCTTGGAACGGCTCTGGCCCGTGTGGCAATGGAGCTGGTGAAATGCTCTGCGATGCGGGCGGTGAGCATGCCTTGCATGGGCAGGGCCTGCACCGAGTCCTGGAGCTGCTGCCAGAAGGCATCCGGAGTGGATTCCGGCAGGAAGACGATGCCGGGTTTGGTGCAGAACTGGCCGGAGCCGAGCGTAAACGAGGCAGCCAGTCCGGTGGCAATCGAGGCAGCGCGCTCCTGCACGGCGTGGGGCAGCAGAAAGACGGGATTCACACTGCCCATCTCGGCAAAACAGGGAATGGGTTCGGGACGCGAGGCAGCCAGTTGCATCAACGCCTGTCCGCCCGCGGTGGAGCCGGTGAAGGCCACGGCCTTGACGGAAGGATGCTGGACCAGCGCCTGGCCAACGGCGATGCCGGAATCCATCAGCAGGGTGAAGGTTCCCTCCGGCCAGTCCAGCTCTGCGATGGCTTCCACAATGCAGCGGGCGACCAGTTCACTGGTGCCGGGATGAGCCGGATGGGCCTTGACCAGTACGGGACACCCGGCAGCAAGGGCAGCGGCCGTGTCTCCGCCCGCAACGGAGAAGGCAAGCGGGAAGTTGCTGGCGCCAAAGACAACGACCGGGCCAAGAGGGCGCAGCATGGAGCGAATGGCCGCCCGTGGCAGGGGCTTGCGCTCCGGCAACGCTTCCTCGATGCGGGCATCCACCCAGGAGCCTTCGGCGACAAGGTCCGCGAAGAGGCGCAGCTGGTGTGTGGTGCGGCCCATTTCCCCGGCAAGCCGTGCTGCGGGCAGCCCTGTCTCCAGGTGTGCGCGTGCCGTGATCGGCTCCTGCGCTGCGGCAAGCTTGTCGGCAATGGTGCGCAGCAACTGCGCACGGCGGCTTCCGCTGGAGGCAGCAAGGGCAGGCGCGGCCAGGCTGGCCAGATGGGCGGCTTCGTCGATCTGGCTGGAAGTGGCTGCAACAAAGGCCGGCTCCAGCGTTTCCCCGGTTGCCGGATTGTGCGCAAAAAAGCGCTGACTGGCGGAAGCTGCAGCGGAATCTTCGATGAGAAATCGGAAGCCTTTGCGGAAAACGGGACTGCCGGTGAGCTGAGTTGCGGTCATAGGGGCTCCTGAGTCATGGCCGGGCTGGGGCGCCGATTCTGTTATTTGCTGGCCTGTGTTCCATGCCCAAGAGAAGGGTACTCGGATCGACCAGCCCGGGTTCTACTCATTGTCGCCGAGGGGGCGCTATCCTTCCAGTGGGGGCTTCGTCCAAGAGACAAACATCGCAGCCCGTCGCGTTGATATGCTTGTGTGAGCGTTCGAAGTGAGGATGAATGCCGGAAGGCCGGTCATGGGTCGCCCGGGGCATTTACAATTCAAAGAGCGGCGCGCGTCCACAGGCGCCATTCCGACTTGCCCGCCTGCTCGGCAGAACGGAAGTCACGAGGTTCAGGAACGAATGAAGAAAATCGCCTATTTTGCCCTCCTGCTCATGATTGGCACGGTGGTTGCACGAGCCCAGGAGAGCCGGCAGGATTTCAGCATCAGCGGGACCGGACTGATCGAGCCCTATGTCACCAGCACAACCGACGTGAAGGTCAGCGCAAAGCGTGGATACGGTGCGTTGTTCAGCTATCGGTTCATGTTGACCCCGCGTGGCGCTGTCGAAGCCAACTACCAGTACGTCCAAAACAACATTCACTACGTTGCGCCGTCGTATAACTACACGGTGAACACCCAGCTGCAGGAAGGCAGCGCGGCGTATGTGTACAACTTCACCTATCACAAGTTCAATCCGTTCGTGGAATTGGGCGGCGCGGCGCTGATCTTCTACAACGTGCGCAACCTGGCGACGACGACGCTGGATGTGAAGTCGGAGACGACCATCTCCCTGCTTTATGGTGGCGGCATCGCCTATGAGCTGAGTCCGAGCTTCGATATTCGCGCGGAGTATCGCGGATTTGTGACCAAGGTGCCGAATTTCGGCGATACTGCGCTTTCGACCAATCAGTACTACAACATTTACAACCCCACCATTGGTCTGGCGTACCACTTCTAGTCGCTGCTGAACGACCGGAAACAACAAAAGGCTCCCGAGATTTCGGGGGCCTTTTCTGTCTGCGCCTGTTCCCGGAGGTGGGAACAGGGCCTAGCCGGCCTGTGCCGGTCCGCGTTGCGCAGCCTGCCGGGCCACGACGGGGAGTATCTGTTCCAGGCGGGCCTGCCGCAGGGCGAAGATCGATTCCATCTGGCGCCGGACGAAGAGCGCATGGGCCAGGCTGCCGAGTGGACCGAAGGGCAGGGCGTATTCCAGCGAATCTTCAATGAGCGTTCCGGATCTGTCGCCGCGGGTCTCTGCAGCAAAGCTGTGACGGTGCTTCCAGTGGGCAAAGGGGCCATGCGCCTGCACATCCTGGAAGTGGTGAAACCACTCGAATTCCGTGATGAGCGCCAACCAGCGCGCCCGGATGGGAAGCCCCGGGATGGGACGAAAGCTGATCAGCATCTCGGAGCCAGCACCGGCGGCTGTGCTGTGAAAGCGCAGCGATGGATCTGCGGCTACAGGGCGCGGCGGTGGTGGCTGCAGTCGGGAGCTTTCCAGCCGTGTTCGCTGCCAGGACGGCATCAGGTGCGGAAGGTTGCTGGCGGATGCAAAAAAGGCGAAGACCAGCTCCACGGGATAGGGTACCCACTGACTGGTTTGCAAATGATGAAGCGCCATGCCGAACGACCTCTTCCCCAGACTACTGCTGCCGGAGGCAGGGGCGCGAATCTTTGGCTTGCCGGTGCGAGGATGGCTCGGATCAGATGGCTCGGATCAGATGCAAAACGAGCAGACCCCGCGAGGGAATCTGCTCGTGGCTGGGTGCCTGGTTCGGTCGCCGCTTAGTTGGGCAGCAGAACCGTGTTGATGACCTGGATCACGCCGTTGGACTGATAGACATTGGCAATGGTGATGGTCGCCATATCGCCCTTTTCATCGGTGAGCATGATCTTGCCGTGCTCCATGGTGGCCGTGAGCATGTCGCCGGATACCGTCTTCAGCATGGCCTTGCCGTTGCCGGCTTTGATCTGCTTCATCAGGTCACGCGTGGACAGGTGACCGGCGACAACGTGGTAGGTCAGAATCTTGACCAGCTGGGATTTGTTCTCCGGCTTCAGCAGGGTCTGCACCGTGCCGGCAGGCAGCTTGTCAAAGGCCTCGTTGGTGGGGGCAAAGACCGTGAACGGTCCCGGACCTTCCAGCGTTTCCACCAGTCCTGCGGCCTTGACTGCAGCCACCAGAGTGGTGTGGTCCTTCGAGTTGACGGCGTTCTGCACGATGTTTTTGGTGGGGAACATGGCGGCTCCGCCAACTTCGGGGTCCTTTTTCTGCATGGCATGGGCCGGGATGGCAGAGAGAATCAGCATGGCGCAGAGTGCTTCTGCGATAGCGAGAGAAATGCGTCGAACATTCATGGGTCGTCCTCCAGAAAATTGAACTTCACTCCCAGAACGCACGATGCTCCCATCCGGATGTACAGGAAAATTTCCTTTAGGACAAAATCGAAAAATTCCAGTGGTTTTTTCGTGGGACAGACAATCTGCAGAACGGAACAGTGACGGCGAGAACGCGGAGTAAACTCTGGCCGGATTCGCAGAGAGCGCCTCACGTGCTTTAACTTGATAGGAGTGCAGCAGAAAAAGGCAGTGCGCTGTGCGGAGTCTGCAGGTGGAATTCCGGATGCAGCCAACGCGCTTCTTCCCCGACCCACTGGATTGCGTGCCCAGGCAGCCGCAGCGGAACAGGCTTAGCCGGAACAGCAGGCCAGCAGGAGAAACAGGTATTGACCCGAAAGCGACTCCAGCATACGAGCAATCGATGGCTGACCCTGATTGCCGTTTATAAGCTGCTGCAGGCCATGCTGCTGATCAGTGTCGGGCTGGGCGCCCTGCGCCTGATGCATCGCGACATTGCCAACGTCTTCCTGGGCTTCGTCACCGAAATGCGCTTCAATACCGACGGTCGGCTGGTGAGCTATCTGCTGGACAAGGCGGCGACTGTGGATGATCCGATGCTGCGGCGGATTACCACCTTTGTCTTTGTCTATGCCGGGCTGGGATTGCTGGAGGGGATCGGCCTGTATCTGGAAAAGGTGTGGGCGGAGTATTTCACGGCAATCATTACGGCCTCGTTCCTTCCGCTTGAGGTTATGGAGATTCTGCACCGGGTGACCTGGGTGCGGTTGGGACTGTTTGTCGCCAATCTCGGCGTCTTTCTGTATCTGCTGGCACACCTGAGAAATACAGCCCCAGCCCGGCGGCAGGCCCGCCGCGCCGTCCACCAGACGCGAGCCAAAAGGCAGGGCTGAGCACGGCAAAAGGCAAGGCTGAGCACGGCAAAAGGCAGGGCTGAGCACGGCTTGAGGCCAATCGCCGAAGCTCAGGGAACCTGAAAGATAAACACCATATAGCGTATCCAGTGAATCGCGTCCACGTCCTGTAGCGGCGCTTTTCGCAGAAAGACGCGAATCCGCGCCAGCTTGCGCCAAAGTTTCGCCTTTTGCGGAAGGACCAGAGCGGAACGAAAATCTGTCCGCGTGGAATTTGGTGGAATTTTTTGGCAAAAAGTGGGATATTTTTCATGACTTCACGTAAGATGAAGTTCAGTTTCCAGGCCACAGTGGCAGGATTCTGACCGGAAGTTGGGTTGACAGCCCAGGGCTGAAGCAAGAGGCACACCATGTTTCGCGGATCGTACGAGGCAAAAGTCGATGAAAAGGGCCGCTTCAAGCTGCCTGCTGGATTTATGAAGCTCATCCAGCAGAAGCAGTACGGCTCGGAGTTTTTCATCACCTCGTTCGATGGACAGATGGGCGAGATTTGGCCGTTGCCGGAGTGGGAAAAGAAGGAAGCCGAATGGGCGCTGATTCCGGATGAGTCGCGGGAGAAGCAGCGGTTTCTGGATCAGGTGAATTTTTACGGGCAGCAGGTGGAGATCGACAGTCAGGATCGGCTGTTGGTTCCGCAGCGGCTGCGCACGCGGGCAGGTCTGGTGGGCGAGGTGGATATCCTTGGCGCCGGCCGGTACATGAAGATTGCCAACCACCAGGTGATGCAGCGGCGCGTGGAAGCCGAGGCGAGCCCGGCGGCGGATGCGCTTCCTGTGATCTCCATGGCAGAGGCGATGGACTTCATGGCGGGGCGTGGAAGGCAGGGTTGATTGACCCCTGAGGGGGTGCACATGCGGAAGTTGCCTCATGTGCCGGTTCTTTATCAGCAGGTGATGGAGTTTCTTGCTCCGCGACCCGGTGGCGTCTATGTCGATTGCACGCTGGGTTTTGCCGGGCATGCCTGTGGGGTGGCGCGGTGCCTGGGTGCAGAAGGGCATTTGATTGGTCTGGATCGCGACCCGCAGGCGCTGGAAATGGCGCGGCAGCGGCTGGATGCGCTGGCCGTGGAACTGGGTGCAGCCATGCCGAAGGTGACGCTGTATGGAGAGCCTTTCAGTCGCGTCGGTACATTGCTGGCGGGGATGGAAGTGGATGGAATCCTGGCAGATTTCGGCGTCAGCAGCATGCAGTTGGATCAGCCGGAGCGAGGCTTCAGTTTTCAGGCGGACGGGCCGCTGGATATGCGTCAGGATACGCGCCAGCCGCTGACCGCCGAGCAGGTGGTGAATGAGATGGACGAGAAACAACTCGCCAATCTCATTTACGAATACGGAGAAGAGAGGAGGTCGTGGAGAATCGCCAGAGCAATTGTCAGGGCGCGTCCGATTACCAGTACTGGCCAGTTGGCAAGGGTGGTGGCCGGAAGCGCCCAGGCAGTTTCCAAGGAGCGAATTCATCCAGCGACCCGTACCTTTCAGGCGCTCCGTATCTATGTGAATCGCGAGCTGGAAGAGATGGAAGCACTGCTGAAGGCGGCACCGAAGCTGCTGAAGCCGGGCGGACGGATGGTGGCCATCAGCTTTCACTCGCTGGAAGACAGGATTGTGAAGGATGCTTTCCGGGAAGGCGCGGCGGCGGGCATCTGGGATGTGTTGACGAAGAAGCCGGTGACGGCTGAGCAAGAGGAAATGGCGCGGAATCCGCGAGCGCGCAGTGCAAAGTTGAGAGCCGCAGCCAGGGGCGAATCCGGGCAGCGGCAGAAGAAGAAATGGAGCCGGGAGGCAAGCCAATGGCCAGCTACGTAGCAGAGTATTTTGGCGCCGGACGAAGCGCGCCCCGGCAGATTGAAGAGCACAACGCGCGACTGTTTGCGGCGCAGCAGCGACTGCGTCGAGGCCCGACCATCGAAGTCTTTTTCCCGCGCCGCATTGATAATTCGCGGCTGGTGAAGGCTCCGGATATGGCGCGGCTGCGCGAGATGCGGTTGTTTACGGCAGCCTGTGTGGTGTTTTTCACGCTGGTGATGGTCTATGGATGGCAGCATTTCAGCTCAATCGAGCTGGGCTATCGCGTGGAGGCCAAGCGGCAGCAACTGGAACAGCTGCGGGAGCAGAATCGGCAGTTGCGTCTGGCAGAGGCGGAGCTTTCGCAGCCCCAGCGGATCGACGCACTGGCGCATGAAATGGGGATGGATGTGGTGCGACCCGACCAGGTGGTACGCGTGGGCGACACCATCGCCGCTTCTGCGCCGGTGATGGCGCAGAGCCAGGCTCCGGCCGTGCCGATGGCCGGCGGTCGCTGACGCTGCAGCGAGTGTTCTGCGGGAGCGGGGAGCGGCGGAACGCGAGTCTAACTTTCACCCAGAGGATTCACCCAGAGGATTCACCCTGTAACTGCGATTTCGTAACCGATCTGGAGACGAGTTTCGAGCGGAGCAGCTGAAGTGCCGGAGACCAACCCACGCGCAAACCGCAGTCAGAATGTCCGACGTGCTGCGATGCCGCTGCTGCGCAAGCGCTACTGGCTGATCAGTCTGGGGATGCTGGTGTGGGCCGGACTGATTTTTGGTCGGCTGTTTCAGCTTCAGGTCGTGCGGCATCACGAGTTTGAAGAGCGCGCCGAAAGGCAGCAGCAGCACACCTTCGAGGTGGCTCCGCGACGCGGCGTTCTTTACGATCGCAATCTGCACGAGTTGGCCACGACCGTGCTCAGTGATTCCATTTATGCCGTTCCGTCTGAGCTGACCAACAAGCGTGCGGTGGTGCAGCAACTGGCTGCGATTGTGCATACGGACCCGGAAGACAATTACACCTCTGCACAGCAGATGATGGTCCGCGTGAATGCCTCCCGTGGGTTTGCCTGGATTGCCCGTCGTCTGCCGGCAAATCTTTCGGCCCGCGTGCGTGCTTTGAACCTGAAGGGCATTTATGTCCAGAAGGAGTTTCAGCGGTTCTATCCGGACAACCAGATGGCTGCGCAGGTGCTGGGCTATGTGGGTGTGGATGACAACGGATTGGGCGGGCTGGAGCAGAAGTTCAACAGCGGTCTGCATGGACAGCCGGGACGGATGTATGCCGCACTGGATGCGCGTCGGCGCGTGCTGGGATCGACGGTGAAGGCGCCCGATCCGGGCGAAAACCTGATGCTGACGATCGACGAGAATATCCAGTACATTGCCGAGCGGGCGCTGGATGGGGCCATGGCGCGAACCCATGCCGACAACGGCACAATCGTCATCCAGGATGTGCATACCGGGCAGATTCTGGCCCTCGCAATCCGGCCCACATTCAACCCGAATGAATTTCGCCACGCCACATCGGCGCTGTTGCGCGACCATGCTGTGAGCGACGTATATGAGCCAGGCTCCACCTTCAAGCTGGTGGCGTATTCGGCGGCCATGGACCAGAAGGTCGCCACGCCCGATGACATCATCGATTGCCAGGGCGGGCAGATGACGCTGGCCGGCCGCGTGATTCACGACGACAAATCCGATCATTACGGAAAGATTCCTGTTCGCGAGGCGCTGGAGCACTCCAGCGACGTGGCCGCAGTGAAGCTGGCGCTCAAGGTGGGGCAGGATCGTTTTTACCAGTACATGCGCGCATTTGGGTTCGGGCAGCGATCCGGCGTGGAGCTGCCGGGAGAGACGCGCGGCCTGCTTCGTCCTGTGAACAAGTGGGGGCCGTCGTCCATTGGATCGATTGCCATGGGGCAGGAGGTGGCCGTGACGCCGGTGCAGCTGGTGACGATGGTGTCCACCATTGCCAATGGCGGAGTCTATCTTCCGCCGCATATCGTGCTGCAGACGCACACGGGCGAGACCGGAGACCCGGAAAGCGGATTGAGCGTACATCCGGTGCATGCCGGAGAAGAGTTGCCGAATCCCCTGCCAGCCGGTGCCCATCGGGTGATTTCCACACTGGCGGCAGCGCAGATGCGCAGCATGATGCAGGATGTGGTGCTCTACGGAACCGGACGACCGGCGGAGCTGAATGGCTATTCGGCAGGCGGCAAGACGGGAACGGCGCAGAAGATTGATCCGGCAACGCACCGCTATTCAAAGTCGATGCACATTGCATCCTTTGCCGGAATTGCCCCGGTGAATTCCCCGGTCATTGCGATGGCAATCGTGCTGGATGATCCGCGTGGTGCCTACTACGGAACGGCAGTGGCGGCACCGGTCTTTTCCGAGGTTGCGCAGCAGGTGCTGGAGTATCTGAACGTGCCCCATGACGAACCGGTGCATGCCGTGCGGTCCGCGCCCTTGGTGGCGCACAATCTGGAGCAGGATCACGAACAGACGGGCGATGCCTCTGCCTTGTTGCAGGCGATGCAGGATCTGCCGGCCGATGACCCGTTGCGCCAGGCTGTTTCTGCTTCCGGGCATCTGCCAACCACCGCCGATGAAGCCAAGCTTGGAAGCCCATCCACGACAGGCGGAGACCGCAATGCCAGGAGTGCGACGGCTGCCGCTCAGGCGCCGGCAACACCGGCATTGCAGGCGCCGCCGCAGCCCGGAACCAGCCTTGCCGTGATGCATACGGGTGCCATGGTGGAGACGCCATCGTTTGCCGGAATGTCCATGCGGAATGCAGTGGTGCGTGCAGCGCAGGCCGGGCTTGTGTTGCATGTGGACGGGCGGGGAATCGCGCGGACGCAGGAGCCTGCTGCGGGTACGCGTCTGGATGCAGGAAGTACAGTCACCGTACATTTTGCGCCGTAAACTGGAACAGCGGAGTGAACATGCAGAAGCCATCGACAAACTGGAGCAAGATCGCGGTGGCGGTAACGGCGCGGAATCGGCATGACGCAGCAGCGGCGTCGGCAGCAGTGTCCGACGATCCACGAAGAGGCGATCCGGGAATTCTGGGCGTGGAGTATGACTCGCGCCGGGTGCAGCCGGGGTCGTTGTTTGTGGCCATGCGCGGCGGCACAACCGATGGCAACCGCTATCTCCAGGCGGCGTTGCAGGCCGGTGCGGTTGCCATTGTCACGGATTCGCCGGATGCCTTTGACGAGCTGGCGCGGTCGGCACCACAGATTCCCACGCTGCTGGTGGAGCACGGGAGAACGGCACTGGCGCAGGCGGCGGCGGAATTCTTCGGGCATCCTGAGCATTTGCTACGGGCAACCGGGGTGACCGGTACAAACGGGAAGACCACGACGACATTCCTCACCGAAGCGCTGCTGCAGGCCGATGGGCGCAAGACGGTGATGGTGGGTACGATTGCATGCCACATTGCGGGGGAGGTTGTGCCCTCTCCGCACACCACTCCGGAGCCACGCGAGATGCTGGAGCTGATGGCTGCCGGGGCAGAACGGGGTGCCACGGAACTGGTGACGGAGGTCTCCAGCCATGCGCTGGATCAGGGACGCGTGGCCGGGATTCCCTTTGACGTGGCTGTCTTTACCAATCTGACGCAGGATCACCTCGATTACCACGGAACGATGGAGCGGTATCTCGCGGCGAAACTGCTTCTCTTCGATGGCAGTCGATATGCAGCGCCGCGTGTCGCCGTCATTCATGCCGACGATCCCCATGCACCGCAAGTGGCCATGGCCGCAGCCGCAGCAGGAGCGCAGTTGAGCCTGTATGGGCGCGAGAGCGGGGACTGGCGGGCCGAGTCGATGGAGTTTCTGCCCACAGGAGTCCGCTTTGCTCTGCATTCGCCCTTTGGCGTGGAGCCGGTTTTCAGCCCGCTTCTGGGTGAGGTGAATGTCCTGAATCTGCTGGCGGCGCTGGCCTCGGCCTCTGCGCGCGGTGTGGACTTTGGTCGTCTTCTGGAGCAGATTCCGAAGTTGAATCCGGTCCCGGGGCGATTTGAGCCGGTGCATTGCGGGCAGCCATTTACGGTGCTCGTGGATTATGCCCATAGCGAGGATGCATTGCGGAATCTGCTGCCGTTGGCGCGTCGCATTGCGAGGGGTGGTCGCGTACTGACTGTGTTTGGATGTGGCGGGGATCGGGATCGTACGAAGCGTCCACGGATGGGCCGTGCCGCTGGCGAAGGCAGCGATCTGGTGATCGTGACCAGCGATAATCCGCGGACGGAAGAGCCGGAGTCGATTCTGCAGGAGATTTTGCCCGGCGTCCTGGAGACGGGGAAGCCATATCGCGTGGAAGCGGATCGGGCATGCGCGATTGCACTGGCGATTGCAGAAGCGCGGCCTGGGGATGTTGTGGTCATTGCGGGAAAAGGGCACGAAAAGGTGCAGATTCTGCGGGAAAACACTGTTCCGTTTGATGATGTGGAAGTGGCTCGCGCAGCGCTGCATGCGATGGGCTGGAACGACGAGGCAGGGCAAGGGAGTGGAGTGCGATGAAACTAACGCTGGCTGAGATCGCGCTGGCCTGCGGCGCAAGATTGGAGACTCCACTGACGGCTGACGGTGCAGGCGCGGCCGTTGCCCAGGGATATTCGATTGATTCGCGAACCGTCGGCAGCGGGGAGCTGTTTTTTGCCGTGCGCGGGGAGCGGCTGGATGGGCACGATTACCTGGGCTCGGCGCTGGAGCGCGGTGCGATCGGTGCCGTTGTTTCCTCGGCAAGACTGGCGCAGTTGCCGGACAATGTTCTGGCCGCTCCGTTGCTGGTGGTCGATGACCCGCTGGCCGCTCTGCAGGCCGTGGCGGCGCATGTGCGACGGACATGGGGCAGTCTCGTGGTGGGCATTACCGGCAGTGCCGGGAAAACATCGACCAAGGAGGCTGTGGCCGCTGCACTGGGGGCGCACTTCCGCGTGCTGAAGACGGAAGGCAATCTGAACAACGGATTCGGCCTTCCCCTGCAGCTTCTCAAGCTGGAGCCGGAGCATGAGGTTGCGGTTCTGGAGATGGGGATGAACCATGCGGGAGAGATTGCGCAGCTGGCAAGGATTGCCTCGCCGGACTGGGGCGTGGTGACCAATGTTGGAATGGCGCACATCGAAAACTTTCCCGATGGACAGGCGGGAATTGCCCGCGCCAAGTATGAACTGATTGCGGCACTGCCCGCCAATGGAGTCGCCTTTCTGAATTGTTCGGATCCCTATGTGAGCCAGTTCGGACGCGATTTTGCGGGCAAAGTGGTCTACTTCGGCGAAGGGCCCTGTGCCGATCCTGTGCTGCTGGAGGCGCAGGAGCTGGAAGATGGTCTTGCCGTGCGATTTGAATTGCACGGGGCCTCGAGTCAGCTGCGTCTGCGGCTGCCGGGCAGGCATCAGGCGGTGAATGCAATGGCGGCGGTGGCCGTGGCCACCGAGGCTGGTGTGGCGCTGGAGGCTGCGCTGGACGGGCTGGCCAGGTTGCAACCGACGGATCGACGGGGACAGATCGAGCTGGTGCATGGAGTCACCATTTTGAATGACTGCTACAACTCGAATCCTGAGGCGCTCCGGTCGATGATTGCGACGCTTGCGGCACGGAAGCTGAACGGGAAGGATGCCCGCAGGGTGCTGGTGGCCGGCGAGATGCTGGAGCTGGGCGAGTACGCAGCCGAGGCCCATGCCGACTGCGGTCGAAGAGCTGCAGAGGCTGGGATAGATCTGGTGGTGGGCGTTCGCGGCGCAGCCGTGCACCTGGTGCGTGCTGCGGCCGAGGCCGGAGCGATGGCGGTGTTTCTGGCGGATGCGGATGCGGCAGGAGCCTGGATGCAGACGCATCTGCGTGCCGGGGATCAGGTGCTGCTGAAGGCCTCCCGCGGGGTGAAGCTGGAGCGTGCGCTGGCTGTGTTTGCAGCCGCAAAATCGCTGGGCTAACGATGGGTTGGTACGGACGATAGAATCGATTTCGACTCGCCGGACAGGAATGGAGGGCGCTTGCTTTACTGGCTGCTGTATCAGAAGCTTTATCCGTATTTTCACCCGTTTCGCATTTTTCGCTATTTGACGTTCCGTACCGTATTCGCCTCACTGACGGCGCTTCTGATCGGCCTGCTGATCGGGCCGTTTGTGATTGAGAAGCTTCGGGAATTTCAAATTGGTCAGTACATCCGCGAGGAGGGTCCGGAATCGCATCGGAAGAAATCGGGTACGCCGACGATGGGCGGAGTGCTGATTGCGATTGCGATTCTGCTGCCGACGCTGCTCTGGTCCGATCTGGGGAATCCACTGGTGTGGATCGTTGTGCTGTCCACGCTGGCCTTTGGCGCGATTGGTTTTGCAGACGATTACATCAAGGTGGTGAAGCGCAGGAACCTGGGGCTGCGCGCACGGGCAAAAACACTGCTGCAGGTGGCCGTCTCCTGTGCGATTGCGATTGCGCTGGTGGTGCTGGAGCAGTTCCGATTGTTTTCCACCAGCATGACGGTGCCGTTTGTGAAGTCCTGGCATCCGACGATGACCTGGCCGTGGCTGGGAGCGGTGACGCATCTGAGCTGGCTTGCGTTTCTTCCCTTTGTGGCCTTTGTCGTACTGGTGCTGGTGGGTTCGTCGAATGCGGTGAACCTGACGGACGGGCTGGATGGGCTGGCGATTGGCTGCACGATCATTTCCGCAGGCGCGTTGACGATGCTGACCTATGTCAGCGGGCATGTGGTGTTTGCCGATTATCTGGAGTTGCAGCGGATGCCCATGGTCGGCGAACTGACGGTGTTCTGCGGAGCCATGGTCGGTGCTTCCATCGGATTTCTCTGGTACAACGCGCATCCGGCGGAGATCTTCATGGGGGACGTGGGATCACTGGCGCTGGGCGGGGCGATTGCGACGGTGGCTGTCATCATCCGTCAGGAGCTGTTGCTGCCCTTTATTGGCGGAATTTTTGTCCTTGAGGCGTTGTCGGTCATGCTGCAGGTGGGCAGTTACAAGCTGCGCAAGAAGCGCATCTTCAAAATGGCACCGCTGCATCATCATTTTGAGCTGCTGGGCTGGAAGGAATCGAAGGTGATTGCACGGTTCTGGATTGCAGCGCTGGTCTTTGCGCTCTTTGCATTGACGACCTTGAAGTTGCGATGAATCGTTGCAGCGACTGTATGGAAGGCACTGTTCCTGGCGGGCAAGGACCTGATAGAGTTGCGGAGAGTTGGTTATGGAACTGAAGAACAAACGCATTCTTGTCGTTGGCATGGGACGGTCCGGGATTGCCGCTGCGCGATTTCTGCGGCGGCATGGGGCGCAGGTAACGGTCTCGGACGTGCGCAGTGCGGCAGCGCTCTCGCATGAGATTCCGGAGCTGGTTGAACAGGGAATCATGGTGGAGGCCGGTGGACATGGTCTGCTGACCTTTCGTCGCCAGGATCTGATTGTGGTGAGTCCGGGAGTGCCGCTGCAGACGCCGGAGTTGGTGCAGAGCCGCGCATTTGGCACGCCAATCGTGGGCGAGCTGGAGTTGGCTGCGCGCTTTCTGCATGGGCAGGTTCTGGCCATTACGGGATCGAATGGGAAAACCACCACGACCACGCTGGTGGGCGAGATGCTTGCCGCCAGCGGACAGCCGACGCAGGTGGGCGGAAATATCGGCGTGCCGGTGGTGGAGCTGGTGGACCGTGCCACGGATGACAGCTGGGCGGTGCTGGAGGTTTCCAGCTTCCAGCTGGAAACGGTGGAAAGCTTCCGGCCGCAGATTGCGATGATTCTGAACATCACCCCGGACCATCTGGACAGGCACGGCAGCTTTGAAAACTATGCGCAGGCCAAGGAACGGATCTTCGCAGCGCAGACCGCATCGGATGTTCTGGTGCTGAATGCGGACGATGCGCGCGCGTCGGCCTGTGCCACCCGAGCGGCCGCTGCGATCTGGTGGTTTTCGCGGCTGGGTGCTGTGCCGCGTGGTGCATTTGTGCATCAGGATTGGGTGGTCTTTCGCACCGATGAAAATGGCGCACTGGAGCGCATTCTGCCCGTGCAGGAGATTCCGCTCAAGGGTGCGCACAATGTGGAAAATGTGCTGGCAGCGGTCTGTGCCGCCCGGCTGGCCGGGGCAGGCGCGGAGACCATGGCGGCTGTGATTCGTGAGTTCCGTGCGGTCGAGCACAGGATTGAGTTTGTGGCGCGACAGAATGGCGTGGAATTCTACAACGATTCCAAGGCAACCAACGTGGATGCCGCTGCAAAGGCCATTGCCGCATTCCCGGCTGGAATTCACCTGATCCTGGGTGGCCGGGACAAGAACTCCAATTATGCGGAGCTGGAGGCACTGCTGCGGGAGCGCGTCCGCGCGGTGTATACGATTGGTACGGCGGCAGAAAAGATCGCCACCCAGTTGGAGGGAATTGTTCCCATCCGAAGCTGCGAAACGCTGGATCGTGCCGTGGATGCGGCAGCCCGGGCAGCCCTGCCGGGAGAGATTGTGCTTCTGTCCCCGGCATGCTCGAGTTTCGACCAGTTTGCAAACTACGAGGAACGAGGGCGAATCTTCAAGGAGCTGGTGCACCTGCGCGTGGCGCAGGGTGTGCTTGCAGAGTCAGCAGGCTGATGGCAAGACGAGTGGGAGTAGACAAGTGGCTGTTTTTCGTGACCCTCACTCTGGTCGTGTTGGGGTTGGCCATGGTCTTTTCGGCGTCTGCCGTGGTGGCAGAGGCGCGATACGGATCTCCGTACACCTTTCTCGGCAAGCAGGCACTGTGGGGCTTTCTCGGTGTGATTGCGATGTTTGTCACCATGCGCATCGACTATCGTCGCTATAACTCACCGTTGTTTATCCGCACCGTCTTCGGCCTTACGGTGCTGCTGCTGCTTGTGGTGTTTGCCATGCCGGGTTCGCATGCCACGCATCGCTGGATTCGCTTTGGCGGATTCTTTACCTTTCAGCCGTCGGAGATTGCCAAGCCAACCCTGGTGCTCTATCTGGCATGGTTTCTGCATACCCGGCTGCATGCGATGCGAGACTTTCGCAACACGATTCTGCCTGCACTGATTCCGGCGCTGGTGCTCACCGGACTGGTCGTCAAGGAGCCGGATCTTGGCACGGCGCTGGTCCTGTTTGCCACCACCTGCCTGGTGCTGGTGCTGGCTGGAATGGAATGGAAATACCTGCTTGGCGCCTTTGCCTTTGTGGCACCGGTGATCGCAGGGTTGCTGTTTCTGGTTCCCTGGCGAAGAGCTCGCATGATGGTTTTTCTGAATCCCGAGGCCGATCCTCAGGGTGCTGGATTCCACATTAACCAGAGCCTGATTGCCGTTGGCACCGGCGGATGGACAGGGCGCGGGTACATGGAGGGAGTGCAGAAGCTGTTCTATCTGCCGGAGCCGCACACTGATTTTATTTTTGCCAATATCGCCGAAGAGCTGGGATTCCTGGGCGCGGCATTCCTTGTGTGTCTGTTCGTGATTCTGGGCTGGCGCGGACTTCGCGCTGTGTTTCTGCTGCAGGATCCGTTTGCGCGGCTGCTGGCCTTCGGCATTACGGTCACCATTCTGATTCAGGCCTTCTTTAATATCAGCGTTGTGATTGCCCTGCTGCCCACCAAGGGGATTCCGCTTCCGTTCATCTCCTCGGGTGGAACCTCGCTTTGCATCATGCTTGCGAGCATGGGCATTCTGCTGAATCTGACGCGAGAGATTGACTGATGGGCCGGGTACGCATTGCAATCGTGGGCGGAGGCACCGGTGGCCACATTATCCCCGCGCTGGCGGTTGCGCGGGAGCTGGCGGATCGGGCAGAGATTCTCTTCATCGGAACGAATCGCGGACTGGAGTCCAAGCTTGTCCCGGAGGCGGGATATCGGCTGGAACTGATTACGGCCGGTCCGCTGAATCAGGTTTCCATGGCCACGCGATTGCGGACGGCAGGCCAGTTGCCGCTGGCGTTGCTGGATTGCATGCGGATTCTCCGGCGCTTTGGCGCGCAGGCCGTGCTGGGAGTGGGCGGCTATGCGTCCGGGCCGGGGATGGCTGCTGCCATTCTGCTCAGAATTCCCACCCTGGCCTTTGAGCCCAATGCCGTGCCTGGCATGACCAATCGGCTGGTCGGGCGATTTGTCACTGCCGCTGCGGTGAACTTTCCTCCGGCAATGCGCTGGTTCCGGAACGCTCAGGTGACGGGGATTCCGGTTCGCCCGGAGTTTTTCTCCATGCCGCCGATGGACGCGCAGCAGCCGCTGCATCTGCTCATCTTCGGCGGGTCGCAGGGCGCGCGCATCCTGAATACACTGCTGCCGCCGTTGTCTCCGACGCTGTTGCAGACCTTTCCGACATTGACGATCCTGCACCAGGCTGGCGCGCGGCATGCGGAGGCAACACGCGCAGCCTATGCGGCCAGTGGTGCTCCGGCGGATCGCTGGCGCGTGGAGCCCTTTCTGGGCAATATGGCGGCATGTTTCGAACGCGCGCATCTGGTGCTGGCGCGCAGTGGCGCCTCCACGGTGGCAGAACTGGCTGCTGCCGGACGACCGGCACTGCTGATCCCGTTTGCAGCCGCTGCGGATAATCACCAGCAGCGCAATGCGGAAGTGATGGAGCAGGCCGGAGCCGCAGCGATGCTGACCGAAGCAACGCTGCAGCAGCAACCGGAGATCCTTGCCCAAACCCTGCAGCAGTTGCTGGCCAGTCCGGAGCGGCTGGCAGCCATGGGCAACGCAGCGCGGATTCTGGCTCATCCTCAGGCGGCATCCAGCATGGCCGAACGGCTGCTGGCACTGGCAGGAAAGTGATCGGGAAAAACAGATCGGGAGCAGCTCAGTCTTTTGGACTTGAGCTGCTCCCGATCTCTGCGTTTGGGTTTTGGCTTACTCCGTCAACCCGGGAGGTATGACGGCCCGGATTGACGGGTAAGGATGCGGTTAGCGATGACCGCCGCCACCGAAGTGACCACCACCACCGCCGAAGTGACCGCCTCCGCCAAAGCCGCCACCAAAGTGACCGCCGCCGAAGTGGCTACCACCAAAGCCGCCGCCGAAGTGACTGCCGCCGAAGTGGCTGCCACCAAAGCCACCGCCCATGCGGCTGCCACCGTATCCGCCGCCAAAGTGGGAGACTCCACCAAACCGGCTGCCACCGAAGCCGCTACCGTATCCGGGGCGTCCACCGAAGCTGCGTGTGCCGCCAAAGCCGGAGCTGGGTGCCAGGTGCATATTGGAGGCGCTGCGACCGCTGAGGCCGCCACCGTATGTGGGCCGGTATCCACCGGCGCTTCCGGTGGAGCGGAATCCGTTTCCGCCGTATCCAGGCCGCGCTCCGCCGATGCCGGCGCCAGGGGATACGCGCGGTGTGCCGCCTTGAGCAATGGTGTTGCCGCGATTGCCATAGGCGCCACGGTTTCCGTAGCCGATTCCCGGGCGGCCGCCATAACCGTAGCGTCCGCGGTAGCCGTTTGGTCCGTAGCCATAGCGGCCACGGTCGCCCCAGCCACGCTCACCCCAGCCCCGATCGCCCCAGCCGCCATAACCCCAGCCGCCGTAGCCCCATCCGGGATAGCCCCAGCCAAACCACGGTCCCACTCCGATGAACGCACCGTTGTAGAACCAGTCGGAATCATAGTAGCCGTAGGGAGCGCAGCTGTAGGGGTAGAACTGGTAAAAGCCATAGTCGCAGACAGGGGGTGCGTAGGCGTAGGGAACCGGAGCCAGCACCGGGCCGAAGCCGATGCCGACAAAGACATTTGCCTTCGCGGGAATCATGGTTGCCACGGCCAGCGCCAGGGTGATGCCCAGCATGCGAATCGCTTTCATGGGGTGCCTCCCTGAGAATCCCGAAGCCACCTTGCGGTTTCGAGTGGAGAAACCAGCGTTTCTCCTGAATCTCCGACGCTTCCTGAGCGTCTCTGATCGAATGGACCAGACTTCTCCAGAATAGTTGCGCGCGGCGATGGGGAAAAGCAAGAGAATTTGGAGTCTGCTGGAGGCTTTTTCTGCAATCGCAAATTCCATGCCTTGGGCTGGATGCGGAAAATTTCTGTAAGTGTAATTTCTGATTGGGCTTATCGGACTATATCGCGCTCTGCGGATGGACCTGCCGCAGGCAGTTCCCCTTCCACATGACGGACTTCAGCCGGCTTCCATCAGCCCATAGCGGCGTTGCCAGCTTTGTTTCAGATGCTCCCAGACGCATCGCCGCTCTGACTCGGTGATCTCCGGATCCGGCGAGCGCACAAAGCGCGCAGCCTCCTGCTTGGCCAGTTCGAGCAGCTCGCGGTCGCGCAACAGATTTACGACGCGGAAGCCCGGCATCCCGGCCTGCCGTGTTCCGAAAAACTCGCCCGGCCCCCGCATGCGCAGATCCAGCTCTGCCAGCTCAAAGCCATTTTGCGTGGCGACCATGGCTTCCAGCCGCTGTTCGGCCTCGGCTGAGACGCGATTGCCGGTCATGAGAATGCAGTAGCTGCGGGCGCTGCCCCGGCCCACACGACCGCGCAACTGGTGCAGTTGTGCCAGGCCAAATCGCTCGGCATGATCGACCACCATGACGCTGGCATTCGGCACATCCACACCCACTTCGATCACCGTGGTGGAGACCAGCACGTCAATCTCGCCACGCTGGAAGCGGCGCATCATGACATCCTTCTCATCGGCATTCAGCCGGCCGTGCAACAGGCCAACCCGCAGCCCCTGCAGCGCACCATTGCGAAGCTGGTCAAACATCTCCGTGGCAGAGCGTAACTCCGGACGTTGCGCTGGCTCCGCACCAAAGAGCGGCGCGGATTTTCGCCTGCTTCGGGATGCGGGTGCGGTGCGTTGGCCTTTTTGCGCCTTTGCGCTTGGACGGGTGCCCGGCCCTTTGGCTGAGCCTGAGTCCTGATCGGAACCTGGGGCGGAGCCGGACGCAGTTGCCGGAGCCGCTTCGGGATCGTGGGCAAAGTCCAGCTCCTGCTGATCGTCCCGGCTGCCCTCGATGATGGGATAGACGATATAGGCCTGATGCCCGGCGGCCACCTGAGTGCGGACAAATTCCCAGACCTCGGCTGCGCGTTCGCCTGCGATGCGGCGCGTCACAATCGGCGTGCGGCCCGGCGGCAGCGCATCCAGAACGCTGGTGTCAAGATCCCCATAGAGCGTGAGCGCGAGGGTGCGAGGGATGGGCGTGGCCGTCATCACGAGCACATCCGGCTCAGCATCCGTGGGCTTCTTCATCAGGCGGAAACGCTGCATCACGCCGAAGCGATGCTGCTGCTCGACCACAACCAGTCCCAGCCGGTGAAAGGCGACATTCTCTTCAATGAGTGCATGGGTGCCGATGACGAGATGAACCTCTCCCCGCTGCAGCTGGCCGCGCAGCGCACGCTTGGCATCGGCATCGAGCGAGCCGGTCAACAGCGCAATGCGATAGTTGCGCGAGGAGCGAGCGAGCAGCTTTCGCGCCGCCAGATAATGTTGCGTGGCCAGAATTTCCGTGGGAGCCATCAGGGCTGCCTGGCAACCGTTTTCCATGGCCACCACAATGGCCTGCAGCGCCACGATGGTCTTCCCTGAGCCGACATCGCCCTGCAGCAGTCGGCGCATCGGATGCGGCTCCCGCATATCGGCGACGATTTCCCCGAGAGCGCGCTTCTGCGCTGCTGTGGGATGAAAGGGAAGAATCTCGCGGATGGCCTGGCGGGTGGCATCGGTTGTCTGGAAGGCAATGCCCTGCTGATCGCGTGTTCGCCGGCGCTTGAGCTCCAATCCCAGCTCGAGATAAAACAGCTCTTCGAAGATGAGCCGCTTCTGTGCGGGAGTCGAGGCAGCCTCCAAATCCGCCACGGAAATGCCTTCCGGCGGGAAGTGCGTCTCAGCCAGAGCGCGCTCGCGACCGGGTAGTCCGTTGCGCTGGAGGATGGCCTGCGGCAGACATTCGGGAACATGGTTCCGGATCGAGTCCAACAGTTGGAAAATCACCCGGCGCTGCCAGCGCGACGCCAGTTGCGGACCGCCCAGCGATTCGTAAACAGGCGTGATGCGACCGACCTCCAGCAGCCGGGTGATGGCATCACTGCCGTCTTCCGGGAGCAGCTCAAACTGGGGCTGGATCATCTTGAGGTTGCGGCTGCTGCGGGATGCTTCAATGCGTCCGAAGAGTGCAATATGCTGGCCGGCACGCAGGCGGCCCTGCAGATAGGCGCCGTTGAACCAGACGCACTTCATGGTGAGTGTGCCCTGCGCAAGAACAATCTCAAAGAGGGACTGGCGCGGTGTGCGCACCAGTCCTGCGCTGCGGATTTCTCCGATGACGGATGCTGTTTCTCCGGTCTTCAGCTGCGTGAGCTCGCGCGGGTGCTGGCGGTCCTCGTAGCGGAAAGGCAGGTGGTAGAGCAGGTCTTCTGCAACACGGATCCCTCTGGCCTCCAGCAGCGCAGCGATGCGCGGTCCAACGCCGCGGATATAGGTCACAGGAGTATCCAGGGAGCTCACACTTCGGATGCTACAACCCGGTGTGCGCAGGGCGCTACTGCAGGCGTTTGCGCAGCAGTTCGAAGACGCCGTAACCGATGATGCCGGCAATGAGGGCGATGGTGAAGTTTTCCGGTGTTACCACGTCATGCAATGCCCAGAAAAACCCATGAGGATGCTGCTCGCCTGTATGGGTGAAGTCTCCCATCAGTTTCCGGCTGCGGCAGTGCATTGCAGTTATCCGGATCATAGCTTGTAGAAAACATGCGATCCGAAACATTCAAGCCGGAACGCTCTGTGCTATTGTGGTTGCAATCGCGAAAACCAAATTCGGAGTGACTGAATGCCGGTTGTTGAGCTTGCTGCTGTCACCAAGGCGTATCAGGATAAAGTAGCTGTCCATGCATTGAGCTTTCGGATTGAACCAGGGCAGATGTTTGGATTGCTCGGACCGAATGGCTCTGGCAAAACCAGTTCCATACGCATGATGATTGGAATTACGGCGCCGGATTCCGGTGCCATCACGTTATTCGACAAGCCCTTCGAGCGATCCAGCCTGAGGCGCGTCGGCTATCTGCCTGAGGAACGCGGGCTCTACAAGAAAATGAAGGTTCTGGATCAGCTGGTGTTTATGGGCACGCTGCGCGGATTATCCACAGAGGAAGCCCAGAAGCGCGCTGTGGCCTGGGCGAAAAAACTGGATATCGCACATTCGATCCTGAAAAAGACCGAAGAGCTGTCAAAGGGAATGCAGCAGAAAATTCAGTTTATTTCCGCACTGATGCACGATCCGGAACTGATCATCATGGACGAGCCGTTCAGCGGACTGGACCCGGTGAATGCCACACTGTTGCAGGACACGCTGCTGGAACTGAAGGCCCTGGGACGCACGATCCTCTTTTCCACCCATCGCATGGATCAGGTGGAGAAGCTTTGCGACTCCATCGCGCTGATCCACCAGGGAAATCTCGTGCTTTCCGGCCGGGTCCGCGAGATCAAGAGCCGCTACAAACGGGATCGCGTCCACATTGAATTCTCCGGTGACGAAAGCTTTCTGCGCAGTGAAGAGATTGCCGAGGCAAAGAACTACTCCGGCCATGCGGAGATTCGCCTGAAAGAAGGCGGGGATGCACAAAAGCTTCTGGCAGAAGCAGCATCCAGGGCAACCATCTATCGCTTTGAGCTCATGGAGCCGTCGCTCGAAGAGATCTTCATTCAGACGGTGGGAGGCAACATCGATGCGTAATATTCTGCTGATTGCCAAACGCGAATATCTGGAGCAGGTGCGGGGCAGGACGTTTCTGATTACGACCATCCTGCTGCCGACGGTTTTCCTCGGGGTCTTCTATCTGTCCTTTCTTTCCGGGAAGAACTCGGGCGTGGGCAAGCATATAGCCGTCGCGTGCAGCGATCCTGCGCTGGGTGCCGAGATCCGGACGGAAATCCTTGCCGATACCGAGGCCAAGGCGAAGGTCGATCTCTTCGATGCCGAAATGCCCGGCATGCTGATGGATTCTGATCGCGCCAAGCTCGTCTCTGAGGTCAACGACAAAACGATCGACGGCTTTCTGTGGGTGGATGTACCGGCCAATGGTCCAGTTGTGGCCACCTATGACGCGCAGACTGCAGGGGATTTTGTGACTGCCGAGAGACTGCAATCGGCGCTGAATCAGGCGCTGTTGCGGCGACGGCTGATGCAGAGTGGCGTGGCGGCCAGTGCGGCCGACGCACTGCTGAAGACGGTAAAGGTGAATACCCGACAGGTGAAGAACGGGCAGGAGGTGACCAGCAATGCCGTCTCCAGCTTCTACTCCGCCTACATCATGGCACTGCTGCTGACCATGACGACGATGATCTATGGCCTGAACGTGGGCCGATCGGTGATTCAGGAAAAGACTTCGCGAATTTTCGAGGTGATGCTGGCCACGGTGCGACCGCATGAGATGCTCACGGGCAAGCTGATTGGCATTGGAGCGGTGGGTCTGTCGCAGATTCTGATCTGGGTGGGCGCCGGAGGAGCTTTCGCGGCCTCGGCATTGGGCGCGCAGTACCTGAACGGCAATCTGCAGATTCATATTTCCGCATTTCAGATTTTTCTCTTCGCCGTGTACTTCCTGCTTGGATATACGCTGAATTCCGCCTTGTTTGCCGGCCTGGGAGCCACGCTTGAAACGGAGCAGGAGTTGCAGCAATATTCGCCACTGGCTGCTCTGCCGGTGTGGATCAGCTTCAGCATGATCCTGCTGATCTCATCCAATCCGAACTCGTTCTGGGTGGTGTTGGCTTCGCTGTTTCCGCCGTGCACGCCGATTGTCATGTTCCTGCGCATGGGTTCGCAGATGCCGCCGCTTTGGCAGATCGGGGCCTCGATTGGCCTCATGCTGCTGGCCATCTGGGCAGTGCTTTGGTTCTCAACCCGCCTGTATCGCATCGGCATTCTGATGTATGGCAAGCGGGCAACCCTGCCGGAGATGATGCGCTGGCTGAGGTACAGCTAGGGTCGTCACCGGTACAATCCATCTTGTGCCCCGGCTACGCCAAACAACTGCTCCTACTCACTACAGCCTGCTTCAGCGACTGATGCTGGCTGTGGTGCCTCCGGTCGTCTGGCTGCTGCTGCAGATTTTGGGGCGAACCTGGCGGTATGAGGTCACGGCAGAGCCGGGTGTGACGCCGGCCTTCCACGGGTTTACGCCGGGCGGAGAGATCTACTGCTTCTGGCACCAATGCGTGCTGGCCTGCGCCCACTACTATCGCTCCACGCATGCCACCATCGTCATCAGCCAGAGCTTCGATGGAGAGCTGATAACGCGTGTGCTGAAGCTGTTCGGCTACCGTGCGGTGCGTGGCTCCAGTTCGCGCGGCGGAGCTTTGGCATTGCGCGGATTGCAGCAGGCAGTTTCGGCGCATCAACCGGCAATCTTTACGGCAGACGGGCCACGCGGTCCCATCTATCAGTCCAAGAGCGGTCCCATTCGTCTGGCCCAGCAAACGGGTGCTCCCATCGGCTGCTTTCATCTGTATCCGGAGCGCTGCTGGACGCTGGCATCCTGGGATCGCTTCCAGATTCCCAAGCCATTCACGCGGATCGTTGTGAGCTGGGGTCCCTGGCTCCACGTTCCAGCGGAGGTCAAGGATGCGGATGTAGATGGATGGCGTGAGCAGCTGGACGCTGCCATCGAATCGGCCCGTATACGGGCAGAGCGGTACCATGTCGAAGAACATCGCAAAGGATAGGCTTGGATCGGCAGTCAGGATGCCGGAGCCATGCATTGGGAAACAGGGAATGTGCGCTGAAAAATCAACACAGGAATTGCTGATTTCGGATTTTGATTTTGAGTTGCCAGAGGAACTGATTGCGCAGAAACCGCCTTCCGTGCGCGGGTCCAGTCGCATGTTGCATCTGGACCGCAACAGTGGCAGTCTTGCGGATCGGCAATTTGCTGAGCTGCCGGAATTGTTGCAGCCGGGCGACCTGCTGGTCTTGAACAACAGCCGGGTGATTCCAGCGCGATTGTTTGCGCAGCGCACCAACCTGCGCGATCGGCAGCCAGCCACAGGGGCGATTGAAGTGTTGCTGGCCGAACTTCACTCCGATGGGGAGTGGACGGCGCTGGTCCGTCCCGGACGCAAGGTTCGCGTGGGCGATCGACTGGTCTTCCGGGATGCCGCTGCAACGGATGGTTCCCAAGAGTCAGGGCAGCCGGTGCTGGAGGCGGAGGTGGTTGGCGCAGGGGAATTTGGCGAGCGCCGGTTGCGCTTTGCAGACGCGCAGGGAGATTTCTTTGCCGCACTGGATCGGATCGGCCATATGCCGCTGCCGCCCTATATCCATCGCAGCGATGCTCCGGATGACCGGGAGCGCTATCAGACGGTCTATGCGCGGGAGCACGGCTCCGTGGCTGCGCCAACGGCAGGGCTGCACTTTACTCCACAGATTCTGGCAGCGCTTGCCGAGCGGGGAATATCCCACACCTTTCTGACGTTGCATGTCGGGCTGGGCACCTTTGCGCCATTGCGCGTGGAGCGCGTGCAGGAGATTCGGCTGCATCGGGAGCCCTACACGCTGCCGGAAGAGACGGCAGAGGCGTTGCGGTCTGCGCGGCGCGACGGACGCAGAATTCTGGCTGTGGGCACAACGGTCGTGCGCACGCTGGAGCACTGCGCCATGCAGGCCCTGCCGGAGCTTCCGAAGGCGCACACGGGAAGCACGTCCATCTTCCTGTCTCCGGGGCACACCTTTCGTCTGGTCGATGGCATGTTGACGAACTTTCATCTGCCGCAGTCGAGCCTGCTGATGCTGGTCAGCGCCTTCGCAGGGCGGGAACGCGTGCTGGCTGCCTATCGTCATGCCGTGGAGCAGCGTTATCGCTTCTTCAGCTATGGCGACTGCATGCTGCTGACCTGAGGGCTAGGGCCTGTTCCCACTTCTGGGGTGGATGGCGTTGCGAGGGAAAATCCGGCCAGACGAGGCGGAGTGTGAAGGCTGTGTCTGCCCCACTGGCCAAACTGGAAAAACTGGGGACGACAACGAACGTATGGCCGGATTTTCCCCGCAACCCGAAGGGACGGGGGCCATTTTCCCCATCTCTGCGTCGCTCGTCGCCCTATAGACTCGAAATGGGCTATAAGATCGGA
>JAJZGG010000101.1 GCA_021804965.1 Acidobacteriota bacterium | reverse complement strand
TGGATCGCGTGGGGCCGTTTGCCGCCTCGGTGGAGGACGCTGCCACGGTGCTGGAGGTGCTTGCCGGACACGATCCGCTGGATGCCACCACTTCCACGCGCCCGGTGGAAAGCTATGCAGCAGCGACCACGCAGGATCTGGACGGCCTGCGGATCGGCGTGCCGGAAGAGTACTTTGGCGAAGGTCTGGACCCGGAGGTACGCGCCTCCGTGGAGGCTGGAATTGATGCTCTGAAGGCGCAGGGATGCCGGATCACGCGCATTCACCTCAAGCACACGCAATATGCCATTCCCGTCTACTACCTGGTGGCCACGGCAGAGGCCAGTGCAAATCTGGCGCGCTTTGACGGTGTCCGCTTCGGCCATCGATCGAGCGCAGCGACCAATCTTTCCAGCATGTATCGGCTTTCCCGCGAGGAGGGCTTTGGCGATGAGGTGAAGCGCAGAATCCTGCTGGGCACCTATGCGCTGAGCGCGGGATACTACGATGCCTACTACCGCAAGGCGCAGCAGGTTCGGCGTATTCTTGCCGAAGAGTTTCGCGACGCCTTTGCCTCGGTGGATGCCATTGTGGCTCCCACGGCACCGACGGCCGCCTTTCGGCTGGGCGAAAAGAGCGATGATCCGCTTGCCATGTACCTTGCGGACATCTACACCGTCACCGCCAGCCTGGCCGGAATCTGCGGGCTTTCCGTCCCCTGCGGGCACACCGCAGCCGGACTTCCCGTGGGTCTGCAGGTGTTGGGACCGCACTTTGGCGAAAGCACCCTCTTTCGCGTGGCGGCAGGTGTGGAACGCGCATTCCCGGAGGCTTGAGCATGAATACGGCCACTGTGCTCCATTGCAGGCGGCAGCCTGGCACGATGCTGAGTTTGCTGCTGCCGGTTCTGTTGGGAGCGATTCTGCTGCCATCCCGGCCGGCGCATGGCGAGCGCGGGCATCATGCGGTGACGCTGGGCGCTCCGCGCAGTGTTCCGTACTCCCGGCAGGCGGATCCGGCCGGATCGAATGGGGACGAGAACAAGCTGGTGGTGCGTCCGCTGGTCGTGGATGGGCACGTGGCCGAGTGGACAACCGGCGCGATTCACGAGGTGACCGATCGCAGCTTTGTGGTGCGGCTCGCCGTGCGGCTCAACAACGCATTGCCGGGGGAGAAGTCGGGCAAAAATGGAGACTGGATCTGGCAGCGGGGCGCCTGGCTGCTTGTGGATCGGGTCACCGGCCATGCATCCACGCTCAAGCTGCCGGATTATGATCCGGTCGTCAGCGATGTGGTCTGGTTTCGGGATTACGCGGCGTATTGCGGGTTGAGCGGATCGGGCAAGAGCCTGTATGCCATGGTGGCCCAGATTGCCACGCGCAAGCCGCTGCTGCACAAGAAGTTGCAGGCCTACGATGCCGGGCACGCGCTCTCTCCGGTATGCAATGAGGCCGTCTGGCAGCGCGATCCGCTGCGCGTCACCTTCCAGCCGGCGGGCGGCACAGCACGCAGCTTTGACCTGTTTGGCGCAGCAGGCGCATTCCCGGCGCCGAATCCGCCTGCTGCGACGGATGGGGCGCATACGGATGCAGTGCGTCCAGCGGGTATGAATCCAGCAGGGGTGAGTCCAGCGGGGGCAAGTCCGACACTGGTGCGGCCCGCTGCGTCCGGCGGTTCCGGAGCGGGTTCTGCGGGGGCAGCATCGCCGGCACCGCCGGTCTCACCGCAGAGCTAAGCCGCGGCACGGAGCCGCAGGACTGAGATGCTGCTGACTGCGCAACTGCCTTCGCTTCTGTCTGCGATTCAGCGAAGCAACAACTCCCGCAGTTGAGGAAGGAAAGGGAACCATGGAAGCACTGGAGGAACTGCTGCAGCAGGCTGAGGTGGCGCACGGGCATCTTTGCGCGGGACAGATTCTGGGCGTGCGCATGGCGACCATGGCCTGCCGGATGCTGGGGATCGAAGACCCTCGGGGTGCCGATCGCAAGCGCCTGGTCTGCTTTGTCGAGATTGACCGCTGCGCCACGGATGCCATTGGGCTGGTAACGGGCTGTCGGCTGGGCAGGCGCGCCCTCAAGTTCCGTGACTGGGGCAAGATGGCGGCCACCTTCGTGGATTTGAAGCTGGATCGCGCTCTGCGTGTGGTGGCGGTGGAGTCTTCCCGTGAACTGGCGAAGGCGCGCTATGCCAGCGTGGAGCCGGCTGCGGCACAGCAGAAGTTGGCGTATCGCGAACTGACGGACGACGAACTGTTTGCCGCGCAGTGGGTTCGGGTCACGCTGCCACCGGAGGAGATGCCCGGCTTTCGCGGTGGCCGCCAGCAATGCACGGCCTGCGGCGAGGGGATCAACTTTGGCCGCTTCGAGTCCAGGATGGCCGCCGACGGCACGCCGATGCTGCTGTGCCGGAGCTGCGCCCATCCGGAGCTGCGCTACTGGGAGCCGCTGGCCTGAGGGCAGGCGGATACGGTTAAAACGGCCGCGACGAGAGGGGGATTTTCGCTTCCAGCGTCTTTTCGCGCCATCCCCGCCACCTTGGCGGCAGGCAGTTTGCTAGACTGAATGCGCGGCAATTTCCGGATCTGGCGTGGGGTAACGGGTTCATCCTCCCAGCCCAAGCATCCTGGAAAACTGGCCGTAGAGTTGTGTCGAACAGGAAGCAGAAGACGACGAAGTGTATTTGCTGCCTGGCAGCAGAGGCTTCGCGGGTTCCGGCGTAAGGCGGCATCAAGCTGCACAGGCCATTCCGGGAGACAAGCAAATTCATACCAGCCGAGGGCATTCTGCCCGACGTGCTGACTCTGGCGCAGGGGTGCCGGATAGGGAAGGAAGTGTGTTTTGAATCGACTGGTCCTGTTGTTTGCGCAACCGGCTGGAGCCGGAAGCTCGGCAATCAGCCTGCTGCTGCCGCTGCTGATGATTGCCGTGGTCTATTTTCTGATGATTCGGCCGCAGCAGCGGAAGCAGAAGCAGTGGAATGAGATGCTTGCCCAGATCAAGACGGGCGACAAGGTCACAACCACGGGCGGTATTCGCGGCGTTATCCTGAGCCTGAAGGACGATACTCTTGTCCTGCGCGTGGCTCCGGATGGACTGAAGCTGGAGATCGCTAAAAGCGCAATTGCCTCAGTGACCACTCAGGAGGATGCAGCAAAGTAACGCTGCATCGCGGAAGGCACGGAAAAGCTCATCATGAAGAAGAATCTCAACGGTAAGATTGCACTCATTGTCGGCACACTGCTGGTGTTCCTCTACGGAATCTTCGGGATTCCGCATGGGTTCAGCGGTGCTGCGCTCGAACAGGCCATCACGCAGCGCATCCACCTTGGCCTTGATCTGCGCGGTGGAGCGCACCTGATTCTGCAGGTGGTCGTCAAGGACGCCGTGAATGCGGAAACAGACAATACGGTGGCACGGATTGAGCAGGCGATGAATGACAACCGCCTGACCTTCAGCCAGGTGCTCAAGCCCGATCCGAACACGCCGCAGATGATTCGCGTCGCGGGTGTGGATCCGACGCAGTCCAGCAAGGTGAGCAGCGAGCTTTCCGATCGTTTTGGCGCGGAGTACGACATTGCCAGCAACAGCAACGATCACAGCTTGACGCTGACCATGAAGCCCTCGCAGCTTGCCGACCTGGAATCCCGCACGCTGGATCAGTCGATTGAGACGATTCGCGACCGCGTGGACCGGCTGGGCGTCAGCGAGCCGGTGATTCAGCGCTATGGCCTGGGTGCGAATGAGATTCTGGTCGAGCTGCCGGGTGTCGAAGATCTGGATCGCATCAAGGACATCATCCAGTCCACCTCGCGGCTGGAAGTGCATGAGGTGGCCGGCAATCCTGACGGATACAACAACGAGCAGGAAGCCATGGCCGGGCTGGGCGGCGCCATTCCTCCCGATGAGTACCTGGTACACGGCGATCCGCAGGGCGTAAGCAGCTCCGGATCAGATCGCGTCTTCCTGCTGAAGCGGGTTTCCATCGTGGCTGGACGCGACTTCCGCGACGCCAGTGCGATTGGTCCCAATGACTCCGGCAAGCAGGGTGTGAACTTTGTGCTGACCAATGCCGGGGGACAGCGCTTTTACGACTACACCTCCAGCCACGTCGGCACGTATATGGCGATTGTGCTTGGCGACCGGGTGAAGAACGTTGCGGTCATCCAGTCTGCAATTCGTGACAACGGCCAGATTGAGGGCCAGTTCAGCAAGGAGCAGATCGATGCGCTTTCGCTGACCCTGCGTACCGGCGCACTGCCTGCCAGCATCATCCCGATTGAGCAGCGTACGGTGGGTGCCTCGCTGGGTGCCGACTCCATTCGTGAAGGTGTAACGGCAGCCGTTGCCGGCACGCTCGCCGTCATGTTCTTCATGCTGCTCTACTATCGCGGAGCGGGCATCAATGCGGATCTGGCACTGTTCCTGAACCTGGTGATCCTGCTCGGCTTCATGGGCTTCAGCCAGTCAACGCTCACCCTGCCCGGCATTGCCGGCGTCATTCTGACGATCGGTATGGGCGTGGACTCCAACGTGCTGATCTTTGAGCGAATTCGCGAAGAGATGCGAGCCGGAAAGGCAGCAGCACAGGCTGTGGATCAGGGCTTTGCCCATGCCTGGATCACGATCGTGGATACGCACGTGACCACCATCGTCTCCGCGGCCATTCTGTTCATGTTTGGCACCGGACCGGTCAAGGGATTTGCGGTGACGCTGTTCTTTGGTCTGCTGGCCAACTTGTTCACGGCGGTCTTTGTTTCGCGCGTCATCTTTGATTCGCACCTGAACAACATGAAACCCGGAGCGCGCGTCTCCATCTAAAGTCGATTGCAAGGCACGGCGGCGCAGGCCGCCGGCGCAATTGGGAAGGTACGGAAAAGCATCGTGGAACTCTTTACTGGTGTCAATATCGACTGGCTCGGCAAGAAATGGTACTTTCTTGCCTTCTCGCTGCTCTTCAGCGTCTCCGGAGTCATCTCCATGGGCCTGCACTATGTGCGGACGGGAAGCCCGGTTCCGCTGGGGGTGGATTTCAAGGGCGGCACGGAGGTACAGGTCACCTTCACCGGCGCACCGGATGTGAATCAGGTGCGTCAGGCAACCGACGCGGCCGGAATTCATGACGTGAAGATCGTCTCCTATGATGTTCCGTCCAAGCACGAGCTGCTGATCAGCCTGCCCGAGCAGACGGACGTGAATGTGGACACGAGCCGCAAGCGGATTCTGGACGCGCTGCATGAGCACTACAGCAATCCCATCCTGGAGAGCAGTGTGCAGGCTGTGGGCCCCACGGTGGGCCACCAGCTGGAGCGCCAGGCCGGACTGGCCACGCTCTATTCGCTGGTGGGCATGCTGGTCTATCTGTGGTTCCGCTTTGAACTGATCTATGGCGTGGCTGCCGTGGTGGCCGTCTTCCATGACACGCTGATCACGATTGGAGCCTTTGCGCTGACCGGGCAGGAGATCAGCCTTACGGTGATTGCCGCCATCCTGACGCTGGTGGGCTACTCCATGAACGACACCATCGTCGTTTTTGACCGCATCCGCGAAAATCTGCGGATCAGCCGGAAAGAGGGCCTGTCCGATGTGGTCAATCGCAGCATCAACCAGACACTGAGCCGGACGGTGCTGACCTCGGGCCTGACCTTCCTGACCGTGCTGTCGCTCTATATCTTCGGCGGCAAGGTGCTCAGCGGCTTCTCCTTCGCGCTGGTGATCGGCATTCTGATCGGCACCTATTCGTCGATCGCCGTTGCCGCCCCCATGCTGGTCGCCTATCAGGATTGGCGCGCAAGCCGGGGCAAGGCGGTCACCCTGCCGGCAGCCCGTCGCAGCCGCTGATTGGCCGCTCGGCAAGCAGGTTTCGGCCCTGGACAATCGTCCAGGGCCGCACTGTTTTTACGGCACATTTTGCAGTTGTACGGCTCATCTGATATAGGTTGAGGACACCAGTTCCCAGAAAATCAGAAATTCTGAAAAATACCGGGAACAAACTCACGCATCGCGGTGTCTGAGAAAGTAAGAAATCCAACGCGATTCGAGGTCGGCCATGTTTGAAGATGCAACATTCGAATCCAGCAATCGGATCAAGAGCAAGAGCAAGTATTGGATGATCGTCACCACCATCCTCTGTGGCTCTGTGATTGGCGTCATGGTCCTGATTCCGCTGATTTACCCGGAGGCTCTGCCCAAGCAGGCCATGGCGACTCTGCTTGTCGCACCGCCGCCACCACCCCCGCCACCACCGCCACCGCCGCCGGAGGTGCATCAGGTGCAGGTCAAGCCGCAGATGATGAACAATCAGCTGATGGCCCCGACCAAGATTCCCAAGCAGATCAAGATGGTGACCGAGAAGGAAGCGCCGCCGTCGCAGGGCTTCGGTGTTGCCGGCATGGAAGGCATGGGCGGATCGGGAGCTCCTGGCGGAGTGATCGGTGGTCTGTTCGGCGGATCGGCTGCGCCGGTCGTGAAGGCAGCGGCCCCCAAGAAGATTGCAATCTCCCAGGGCGTTGCCCAGGGCATGCTGGTTGAGAAAGTCAA
The DNA here is from genome assembly GCA_021804965.1 of Acidobacteriota bacterium. Taxonomy (GTDB): domain Bacteria; phylum Acidobacteriota; class Terriglobia; order Terriglobales; family Acidobacteriaceae; genus Acidicapsa. The sequence goes on along the minus strand of JAJZGG010000101.1, from coordinate 1,749 downwards.
TCCGGTATACCCTGCCATTGCCAAGGCCGCCCGCATGCAGGGTACGGTTGTCCTGCAGGCCACTATCTCCAAGACGGGACAGATTGAAAATCTCCGGGTTGTCAGTGGTCCCGCCATGCTGCAGCAGTCGGCAATTCAGGCAGTGAGCCGCTGGCGGTACAAGCCGTATCTGCTGAATGGAGAGCCGGTTGAGGTGGAGACGACCGTAAACGTGGTCTTCAGCTTGAACGGATAAACGGAATTGCCCGGGCCTGCGGGATGTCTGCATGCCCAAGTACCCTGCAGGCTCTGGATGTTTTGTGCCAAGTCCTCAAGCCTGTGTCACCACAGTTTTCACCCAGCTTCTTAAGGAATTCCCAGGAGGAACGATTCAGTGATTCTCGCTCAGTTTGCACACCTTACTCATGCCACTTCCGCGCTGGCCATGTTCCAGGAGGAAACCGTTGACTTCAGCCTCATGGGCCTCTGGGGTCACATGGGATACTTTGCGAAGGGCATCGCCGTCATCCTGTTCATCATGTCTGTCTGGTCGCTGGCCGTGATGATCGATCGCTATCTGTACTTCTCCGCAGCCCGCAAGCAGTCGCGCGAGTTCGCTCCGAAGGTTGCCGGTGCGCTGAAGGACAAGAAGCTGGAAGAGGCGATCAAGATTGCCGACCGCAGCAAGAAGTCCCACCTGGCAGAAGTGGTTCAGGCTGGTCTGCAGGAGTTCAAGAGCCAGGGCGGAACGGTCAACGAGGAGTCGATCGAGAGCGCAAAGCGTGCTCTGGAACGCGCTGAGGCGATCGTGCATGCCAAGCTGAAGAAGGGCATCAGCGTTCTGGCCACTGTCGGATCGACGGCGCCGTTCGTCGGACTGCTCGGAACCGTTATGGGCATTCTGAACGCCTTCCAGCAGATTGCAACCCAGAAGTCCTCGGGTATCGGTGCTGTCGCAGGCGGTATCTCGGAAGCTCTGGTTACGACTGCATTCGGCCTTCTGGTCGCCATCCCTGCCGTGATGATGTTCAACTACTTCAGCGGCCGCGTGGAAGCCTTCGACGTCGAGATGGACAACTCCTCCAGCGAGCTGGTGGATTACTTCATCAAGCAGAGCCACAAGTAAACTGCAGCCGGGACTTTTGTAGGCACGCAAATTGTCCTCGGTTTGTCATCGTTCTCCCGGAACTGGGTCGGATGCTCTGGCGGATTCGCCGTCAGAGCATCCGGAAATCCCGGGGATGGGCGAAAGACGACAGCAACGCAGCCAGTAGCGGCTGAATCTGGATTTGGAGCACTCACATGGCACTTGCAGTTCGCAACGAAGGCGCAAAGGTCAACTCGAACATCAACGTAACCCCGATGGTGGACGTGATGCTTGTGTTGCTGATCATCTTCATGGTCATCACGCCGATGATCAACAACAAGGTAAACGTGGACTTGGCCAAGGTGGAGACGCCCACGGCCATGCCGGATGCCGACAAGGAAGACGCCGTGGTGGTTGCCGTCACGCGCGACAGCAGAATCTTTCTTGGGGCCAAACAGGTTTCGCTCGACGATTTGGGCGGTCGAGTCCGCGACATGTTGGAAAACAAAGCGGACAAGGAAGTCTTCATGCGTGCGGATGCTCGCTCGCACTACGGTACGGTGATGGATGCCATCGACGGCCTGCGCACAGCAGGTGTGGATGAAGTCGGCCTGTTGACGGAGCCGCGCGTGCAGACCTCCAGCAAACAGCAGTAGTCTGAAAATTTTGGATTGCAGAGCCGG
>JAJZGG010000100.1 GCA_021804965.1 Acidobacteriota bacterium | reverse complement strand
TCTCTTGTCCAATACGACAACGGAGCCTTCCCCCGCCTATCAGGCATTGGCGCTGGCGGAATTGAACAAATATGCAGTCAATCCCAGCCAGGTCTCCCAGAATATTCTGGCGCAGCTGTGGGAGCCGACGCTGATTGCCGGTCTGCCTGCTGCTGCCGGCAACTACTCCAGCAACGCGCCGGAGAATGGTTACAGCCATAATCTGGTGGTGCATCTGGACCATCAATTCAACGAGAAACATCATCTCTCGGCCATCTGGTACTGGGGGCAGGGATATGCCGATGCTCCTGCCGGTTCGCTGCTGCCGGAGTACTTCCAGGAAGTTCCCTCGCATAACGAAAACTTCAATCTGACGTGGGACTACATCGTGCGTCCCAACCTGACCAACGAGGTTACGGCCGGCGCCAACTTCTTCACCCAGGGCTTTGCCGATGCAGTGCACACCCAGCAACTGCTTCCGCTGGTTGGGCTGAATACCGGCGCTGTGATCACCGGCTCGCCGTTGATTCAGATCAATGGATTCGACTCCATCGGCGTTACGCCCACCTCGGGCCGCAACGACATCATGGCCCAGATCAGCGACATCCTGACCTGGACCGTGGGCAAGCATCAGATTCGTGCCGGTGTGGACTATCGTCGCGCCTACATCGATCTCTACTACAACTTTGGCGGACGCGGCACCTTCGGCTTCGGAACCGGTGGCGTGCTGGGGCCCTGGTCGTCCGATACAGCAGTCACGGATCCAAACGTCTTGAACCTTGCGGATTTCATGGCCGGTTATGCCAATCATCCCAGCATGATTCTCGGAGTGCAGGAGCGTTTCATCTATACGCATACCGGCTCTGCCTACGCGCAGGATTCATGGCAGGTTACGCCAAAGATGAACATCAATCTCGGCCTGCGTTACGACTTCCAGCAGCCGTTCTACACCAACCCGCCGAACAGCTCGATCTTTGATCCGAACAATGGCGGCCTGCTGGTGGCGGGAACATCCGGCGCACCGGGATACATCTACAACGACAACAAGCTGGACTTTTCCCCGCGCTTCGGCATCTCCTATGCATTCAGCAATTCCACGGTGCTTCGTGCCAACTACGGCATCTACTTTGACCAGCCAGCCGGTCAGGCATTCTATGGCAACCTGGGTGTGGCCAACGGTGGCGCCAACGGCGTGAACAACAACCCGGCCGGCAGCGAGCCGAACTATTCCATCGTTCTCCCGTCTCCCAATCCAATTGCCCCCACCTGGACCTTCGATCAGACGACTCCGATCTTTACGCCAGCCCAGGGGCAGCCTTCGGGTAGCAATGTGGTCTCGGTCTACTCGGTGGACAGGCACTTCAAGACGCCGTACGCTGAACTGTTTGGAATCAACATCGAACAAAGCCTGGGCCATGCCTGGCAGCTGAATTTGGGGTATGTCGGCTCGGTAAGCCGTCATAACCTGGCTCTTCAGGATGTCAACCAGTCGGCGCTGGTGCCGGGAATCCAACTGGATCAGGTCACGTCGCCCACAACGGTGAACGGCAAAACCTACGGACCGGTCACGGTGAATGGCAACACCTTCAGCGCGCAGCAGGCATCGCGTCCGTATTTCAGCAAGTATCCCAACATTGGCATTGTGAACCAGATCAACTCCGCCTCCTCGGCCAGCTTCAACGCCCTGCAGGCTTCGCTGAGGAGCAGCATGTGGCATGGGCTGACCAGCCAGTTCGCCTATGCATGGAGCCACAACATTGACAATGCCAGCTCCTTCTACACGGCCCCGCAGAACTCCTTCAATTTGAACGGGGACCGCGGCAATGCCAGCCAGGATATCCGTAACCACTTCGCGGCCTATCTGAACTACGTCATCCCAGGTTACAAGCGGGGACCGGAGTTTCTGACCCACGGCTGGGAGGTGAACGGCATCTTCAAGTTCCAGGGTGGCGAGCCGATCAACGTCGTCTCCGGCGCTGACAACAGCGGTACAACGGAGTTCCAGGATCGTGCTGACATTACCGGACCCGCCATCTTTGGCAATCATTCGGTACAGCAGCACTCCTTTGCGCAGTACCTGAACCAGGGCAGCTTTGCCGTGCCCGGACTTGGCACCTACGGCAATCTGAGCCGCAATGCGATCTACGGACCGGGCTTTGCCGATGTGGATCTTTCGCTCATCAAGAACGTGCCGGTGTACAAGGAGCGTGTTCGTGCCCAGTTCCGCGTGGAGATGTTCAACGTCTTCAATCGCGTGAACCTGGCGCAGCCGTTGAGCAATATCGGCGACGGCGGTTTGTTTGGTGCCAGCGTCACCACCATCGGAACCTCGTACGGAGCGCCGGGTATCGGTTCCGGCGAACCGTACAACACGCAGTTGGCGATGAAGATTCTGTTTTAGGAAGTCTTCCATGCTGAACCGCAGATGCCGATCCGGAAACGGATCGGCATCTTTTTCTTGCCACAAGTAACGGATTTATATCGTTAACTGAATCGTTGACATCAGAAGCGGCTGGCCGGTATAGTCAGGCGCACGTGAGACTGGGCTGTGCTGCGCGACGTCTGCGCTCCCGCCCGAGAGAGAATGATACGGATTGATGCCATTCGGATGCGCCGTAGGCGCATGGATGCCGGGGGCGCGATTCGGAACCGGTCAGGATGGGGAGCGAGATGAGCGAAGCGAAGAGCGAGGGCAGGTCGATGGATCGCAGGAGTTTTTGTCAGATGGTGGCCGCGGCGGTGGCGCTGGAGCTGGTTCCGCTGGGGCGGCAGGCAAGCGCGGAAGAGACGCAGGCAGCCCTGGAAAAGGCGATGAACAGCCTGCAGCCGGATTACGCGCAGTTCTGCGCGACGCCGGAGAGCGAGCGGGAGTTTTTTGCGCTGGTGAAGGACGAGTTGGTGCGCGAGAAGCTGGTGGACGCGGACTGGAAGCCGACCTCATGGGGCGATCCACAGCAGCTGCCGGTGGAGGGTGGATCGTGGGATGGCGTTCCGATGATTGCCCCGGTGGCTGGCTTGAGCGGGGATGGTCCGTTCCAGCCGACCTGGGAGTCGCTGATGGAGTATGAGGCTCCGGAGTGGTACAGGGATGCGAAGTTCGGGATGTGGGCGCACTGGTCGCCGCAGTGTGTGCCGGAGGACGGCGACTGGTATGCGCGGAACATGTATGTGGAAGGCTCGCCGCAGTACAAGTTTCACCTGGAAAATTACGGGCATCCGTCGAAGTTTGGCTACAAGGATCTGTGCGCACAGTGGACGCTGCGGAACTGGGAGCCGGAAGAGCTGATGGAGCGGTACAAGCGTGCCGGGGCGAAGTTTTTTCTCTGCGTGGCCAATCATCATGATGGGTTCGACTGCTGGGATTCCAAGCATCAACCGTGGAATGCGGCCAAGTATGGACCGCGGCGCGATGTGGTGGGCACCTGGGCCGCGGCAGCACGCGAGCGCGGAATGAAGTTCGGCGTGACGGTGCACCAGGCGCGGAACTGGTGGTGGTTTCAGCCCTCGCATGGGGCGGACAAGAGCGGGCCGTATGCCGGTGTGCCCTATGACGGCAGAATGACCGCAGCCGACGGCAAAGGGCAGTGGTGGGAGGGTCTGGACCCGCAGCGGCTCTATGGCGTGAAGCATCCGGAGAATGCGCTGCCGGCGGCCAGCTTTGCGAAGAACTTCTATGACCGCACACGCGACCTGATCGACCAGCATGAACCGGATCTGCTGTACTTTGACAACGCGCTGTTTCCGCTGGGATGGGCGGGGATCAATGTGAGCGCGTACTACTACAACCAGAGCCGGAAGCGGTACGGCAGTGTGCAGGGTGTGCTCACGATCAAGAACGTTCCGGAAGAACACGCAAAGGCCGTGGTGGTGGATATTGAACGCGGACTGACGGACGGGATTCGCTCCTTTCCCTGGCAGTCGGAGACCTGCATCGGCGAGTGGCATTATCAGCGCAGACTCTTTGACTATCCGGGGGAATATGGCCGCTACCTGCCGCCGGATGCGGTCATCCACTGGATGATCGATACGGTGAGCAAGAACGGGACCTTTGTGCTGAATGTTCCGGGCAAGCCGGATGGCACGATCGACCGCAAGGAAAAGGCCGTAGTGGATGGGATCACAGCGTGGATGGAAGTGAACGGCGAGGCGATCTATGCCACGCGCCCATGGAAGGTCTTTGGCGAAGGCCCGAATATGATCAAGGCCGGATCCTTCCAGGGCGACAGCATCCGCAAGCTGGGCGCGAAGGACATCCGGTTCACGCGCAGCAAGGATGGGAAGACGATCTACGCCCTGCCGCTGGGGTGGCCGCAGGGTGAGTTTGTGATCGCCTCGCTGGGCACCGCATCGCAGTCTGCTCCGGGGCGGATTGCCTCCGTGGAGCTGATCGGAACCGGCCGCGCCGTGAAGTGGGCGCAGCAGGCCGACGGGCTCCATGTGACGCTGCCGCAGGAGTATGTGCCAGCGGCGAATTATGCTGCGGCACTGCGTGTGCGGCTGGCGTGAGCGTTGGAGCGGCGGATGCGCGCGAAGCCCGAATGCGCGAAGCCAGCGTGAAAGAGCTGGCCGCCCAGCAGCAGCAGCACCAGCCAGAGCGCAAGGCGCAACGGCCGGCGCGGCAGGCGGGTGGCCAGCAGCATTCCGGCCATCGCACCGGGGAATCCGCCCAGCAGCATGGGTAGCAGCAGCGGTGCGTGCAAGGCCAGCGGCAGGCCATGCGCCAGTGCGCCAACGAGCGAGAGGATGGCTCCGAAGAGAATGTCGGTGCCGATGATCTGGGCGGGGGCAAGCGCGGTGAAGGCAAGCAGCGCCGCGCTGCCCAGTGCGCCTGCTCCAGCGGACGAGAAGCCGACCTCCGCGCCGACCGGCAGCATGAGCGCAGCCAGCAGCCGGGTCCGGGTGCGCGGGGATTCCGACTGCGGCCGCGCCGGGCGGAAGTGAAAGAGAATCTGCGTGGATGCGGTGAGGATGAGGACCAGGCCCAGAGCCGCCTGCAACAGCGCGCGGAAGCCGTCTCCCACCAGGTGCTGCAGCAGCAGCGAGCCAAGCAGGACGCCAGGCAGGCCGCCGAGCAGCATGGAGCGCAACACCGGCCAGGAGACCGTGCGGCGGGCGATTTGAGCCGGAGCCAGCAGCAGCTTGACGGCAGCCGCAAAGGTGAGTCCCAGCGCAACGGCCTGCGGCGCCGGCACGCCGAGAAACAGCATGAGCAGCGGCACGGTGAGCGTGCCGGCGCCGACGCCGGTTAGGGCGATGGTCAGAGCGATGCAGAATCCGAGCAGAGCGGGCATGGGCAGTCCTGTCAGGCAGCGGGCTTGGTGGTGGCTTCGGGTGCGGCGGCAATGTGGATGCCGCACTCGACCTTGCGCCCGGCCCAGCGTCCGGAGCGGGGATCGTTGGGATCGAGCGGCAGCGTGGTGCATGGCTGGCAGCCGATGCTGGTGTATCCCTGGGCATAGAGCGGCAGCAGCGGAATGGAAAGCAGCTCGCAGGCATACCAGATATCGCGCGTGGACCAGTCGGCAAGCGGTGCGAGCTTGAGGATGGAGCGGCCGCCGGGCAGCGCAAACTCTGCCGACTCCTCCAGCGCTGCGCGGCTGCGCGCCTGCTCGCGACGCAGGCCGGTGAACCAGACGCGGTAGTTGGCCAGCGCGGCAAAGAGCGGCTCAACCTTGCGCAGTTTGCAGCACTGATCCGGCGCGGACTGGTAGAGCAGTCCATGCTCGCTCTCCTGCCGGGCAACGGTCTGCGCCGGGAGCAGGTTGAGCAGGTGCATCTGCCAGTCGTGGGCAAGCTGGTCGCGGTAGGCGTAGGTCTCCGGGAAGTGGTAGCCGGTATCGAGAAAGAGAATCGGCAGGCTGGGGGCAAGGTCAAGCGCAAGACGCGCGAGCAGCACATCCTCGGCCTGGAAGCTGCAGGTGAGGCAGACTCCCTCGGCCGACGGGGTGAGGTGCTGGCGCAGCGTGGTGCGCACGCGCTCCAGTTGCGGCAGCAATGTGGCCTGGATGGCGTCGGGAACGGTGCTGGATGAGGCGGACATCGTCGGGAGTCTCCTTGCAGGGAAGTGGCGAATCAGATGGTGTACTCGGAGTCGCCGGGATGATGGAGCAGTCCGGCTTCCGAGAGCAGAGTGTGCAGGCGTCGCGGAGAACTGTCTTCTTCGGCCAGCGTGAGCGAACGGTCGGCAGCCGATACCAGCAGGGAGTCGCTGTCGGTTTCCGTGTGAAGCAGCACAAGAATGCCGGAGGCGGCAGCCTGCGCAGCCAGCGAACTGGAAGCGGCATCGGCGGCATTCAGCCGGAGGGTGACCATGCCGTCCTGAAACAGCGAGCGCTCAACGGCATCGGCCAGCGGTGCGGCGCCGGTGAGCGAGAGCACGGCTCCGCGATGCCCCCAGCGCAGGAAGCGTTCGCGGGCCGAGACCGGTCCGGAGTGGGCATTGCGCAGGTGTGCCGCCAGTGCCGCGGGAATGGGCTGGGCGGAGCGGATCATGCCGGCGGCGACGGTGCCGTTGGTGGCTGCGTCGATCAGGATGAAGGCTCCGGTGAGCCGGTTGTCCGCGTAACGATCCACGGCAGCGGGCCGCAGCAGGCGCAGGCTGGCCACGCCGATCTGGTTCAGCGACAGGGTGGCGGCAGGCACATGGTCGAGAGTCTGCTGGTGGGATTCGTTCTCCAGCAGCACGCGATGGTGCAGGGTTTGCACGGTGGCCGGAACCAGATGGCTGGCCTGCTTGAGCAGATAGCGACGACCAACAACCAGATCGTGGGCATCCATCCAGACAAGCGAAGCCTCCAGATCGGTGGAGACGGTGGCCGGCGCATCCGAGGCGACGATCAGGTCTCCGCGGCTGATGTCGATCTCGCGGTCCAGCACCAGCGTGACGGACAGCGGTGCCGAGGCCTGCTCGAGGTCGCCGTCAAAGGTGACGATGCGGCGGATGGTGGCCGTGCGTCCGGAGGGCAGCGCTGTGATGGCATCGCCGGGGCGCACAGTGCCGGAGGCAATCTGCCCGGCAAAGCCACGGAAGGAGGCATCCGGGCGCAGGACGCGCTGGACGGCGAAGCGCAGCGGTGCGGCGTGGTCGTGGCGCGCCGGCGGCAGCGACTCCAGCATCTCGATGAGCGATGGACCGGAGTACCAGGGCATGGCTGCGGACGAGTGGACAACGTTGTCGCCGATGAGCGCGCTGACGGGCAGGAAATGCGGCTGGACCGGGTTGCCGGTGTCGGCAGCGATCTGGTCCAGCAGTGCCGAGAAATCAGCCTGAATGGAGCGGAAACGCGATTCGCTGTACTCGACCAGATCCATTTTGTTGACCGCGACGATCAGGTGGCGGACGCCGAGCAGGCTGGCGATGTAGGCATGACGGCGCGACTGCGGCAGCACGCCCTTGCGCGCGTCGATAAGCACGATGGTGGCGTCGGCCGTGGAGGAACCGGTGGCCATGTTGCGGGTGTACTGCTCGTGGCCGGGCGTGTCGGCAATGATGAATTTGCGGCGCGCGGTGGAGAAGTAGCGATAGGCGACATCGATGGTGATGCCCTGCTCGCGTTCGGCGCGCAGACCGTCGGTCAGCAGTGCGAAGTCAAGCTGGCCGGGCGCGGTGGTTCCTTTGCCTTCAATGGAGCGCACCTGATCCTCGTACACCGAGCGGGTGTCATAGAGCAGGCGGCCGATGAGCGTGGATTTGCCGTCATCGACGCTGCCGGCGGTGGAGAAGCGCAGCAGGTCCTTGCGCTGCTCGGCGGCCATGAAGTCATCGAGGGAGAATGCGGATTCGGTGTGGAGTGTGGACATGGGTTAGAAGTATCCTTCGCGTTTTTTCAGCTCCATGGAGCCTTCCTGGTCGTGGTCGATGACGCGATTGGCGCGCTCGGAGGAACGGAATGAAAGCAGCTCGGCGATGATCTCCGGAATGGAGGTGGCATCGGAGCGGATGGCCCCGGTGCAGGGGCTGCAGCCCAGCGAGCGCAGGCGGCACTTGACCATCTGCGGCTGCTCGCCAGGCAGCGCGACGAAGGACTGCTCGATGGGAATCAGCGCGTCGCCGCGGACGTACATGGGCCGCTCGCGCGCGAAGTAGAGATCGACGACCGGAATGTTTTCCAGGTGGATGTACTGCCAGACATCCATCTCGGTCCAGTTGGAGAGCGGAAAGACGCGGATCGATTCGCCGGGATGGATGCGTGCGTTGTAGAGATTCCACAGCTCCGGGCGCTGATTCTTGGGGTCCCATTGTCCGGCGCCATCGCGGAAGGAGTAGATGCGCTCCTTGGCGCGGGATTTCTCCTCGTC
>JAJZGG010000025.1 GCA_021804965.1 Acidobacteriota bacterium | reverse complement strand
AGCCAGACGGCCAGCGCGTTGGCGTCGGTAAGGCGAACCAGATGCGGTGCCGAGCGCATCAGCACCTCCTGCATCGTGTCCTCGGCATCTTCCGGATGGCCGCAAACCTTCATGCTGAAGGCGAAAACCGTGCGCTGCAGAAGCTCAATCGCGGCACTGACACTGGCAGGCGTGTTCTCCCGCAACAACGCAGCGGCTTGTTCCACTTCCGGTCGCATGTCGCCAGTATACCGAGCATTGCATGCAGCAGCAGCGCAGCTCTCGCCGCGCCATCCGTGGCAGCCGGGGCTTGGGTGGCGCTCCCTACGGTCGCGGAGCAGGCTCGCGGCATTCGCTACGGAAGACTCACGCTCGATGCCGCCATGGCAGGCGGGTGGCCCGCTCAAGCTTCTGTTGCTTGACTGGGCAACCCGCCAGTCAGATTGGTAAACACAAGTCGACTTATGAGGAGTAAACGAAGTTGCAGATGAGAGCCCTGGGAAGCGCTGCTGATCGATACGTCTCTATGGGGCGACCACTCGAAACCAGTCTCGCATCACCTGCTTGACGCGTTCGTGCTCTTCCGGGGTAACCGTGCTCATGTGGCAGATGGTGTTTCGTGTGTGGACAATAAGTCGCGTCTGCTGTAGCAGACCTTTGTCACCGACGAGTGCTTCGAAATGCTTCTTCCAATTGCTCGGATCATCCACGATGCTGATGAGTTGGCCGAGGGTGGTCATCGCAAGCTTACCTCGCGAATCAAGGTTCATCCATTTCTTCTTGTCTTCGGTCTCTTCAAGTTTTGAGACGTCGTCCCGGACGTTTTGCGGAACTGAGTCCCACCAGTTTTCCTTGTCGGCCTCCGAAAGAACTGTCAAAACGAAATCCCTTAGATAACTTTCTAAAACGAAGAACAATTTGAAGGTATTTGCTGCACCATCAGCCTCGCGACATTCATCCGGCAACACTTCTGCAACGTTGAAGGTATCTGAGATCATCAGGGCTGAACGAGGCACAGTGCCAGGCAAAGTGAGTACACGCCGCTGTGCTGATCGGCCAATCATCAGAAAATTTGCGAGGTTGGCGGAGTTCATCCCAAAGACTTCCTCAGTGCGTTGAAGATCGCCAAGTATGTCTCCTCGGTGCCGTTAGATGGGAGGTGAATCTCAATGTTAAATCTGAAGTCCGGGTTGAATCCCGACTGCCGAACATCAGGTTCCCGCCGGGCCGTTACACTGAAATCCTCCTTTTGCTTTTCGTCTTTCGGGGCGCTTTCCTCGGACGATTCTTCAGCAGCTTGGACATGGCTGAAATCGGCGGCTTTGACAAGTGCATTGAAAGTGTAAGTGATGAGCTTAGTCATCGCTTCATCGGCACCGCTGACCTGCGCAACGAGGCCTTTCAGTTGCTCATTTTGCAAAGAATAGGCAGCCTCGTTTGCCTCAAAAAGCGGCGCGTAAGCTTTGCGAATACCTTCTGCAATAGCCGACCTTGCGGTTGCAGTGTTTTTCAAGCGGCCGTATTCGACCGACGGCTTTCCCGCGTTATCAAGAAACCCGAGCTTCTTCAGGATCGATATAAGCTGGCGGTCATTTGATCCCTTTAAGCCAATAGTATCGGCCAAGAACTTCATTGTGAATGCGTCGGGAATCTTCGCCTTCGCGATCTTCTCGAATAGCGTAGGAACGTTCTTATTGGTAGCAAGATAGGGAAGGTCTTTCGCCACTCGGTTGCTCCGTTCGGGATCGTCAAATTGAAACGTTAAAACGTTACCAATTCTATATTCAGTTAAGGTAACGACAAACGCCGTTTTCGAAAATAGTCCTAATTCTGCCTCGTCCATGAGCGCACCTTCGCGGGTGCGCTCATGGATTTTGCGGCCCGGGCGCTTGCGGCTGGGCGTGGCTTAGCGGGTGCAGATGCGGACGAAGTGGGCGGCGGGTTGCTGGAGCCATTGGGTGGGCAGCATGACGCGTGGGAAGCCGATGAGCGGGCCGGTGGCCAGGTTGGTGAGCATGGCCGGGGTGAAGCCGGGGAGCTGTGCGGCGAGCTGCTTCCAGCTGAGTCCGTCTTCAGTGCGGCGGGCGTCGAGCGCGGCATGGAGGGCGCGGGTGTCGAAGCGGAGGATGCGGCCGGGGCCCGGCTCGGGCAGCAGCTGTGCCGGGCCGGAGTAGGGCTGCTGGCCGGCGGAGACGAGGAAGCTCTCCGGGGTGCGGCCGAGCCAGCGCAGCGCCTGCAGGACGACGGCGCTGGTGACGGAGGATTTGCGATCCATCTCGCGGAGGGTTCCCAGGCTGATGGGGATCGACGGCGTACCCTCAAAGGCCCGGTTGATCTGCGCCAGCACCTCTGTCCAGCTGAGGCCGCGCTCCATGCGGGCGCTTGCGAGGGCGGTGTGGAGGGCGCGCAGGTCGAAGGGCAGCAGCCGTGTCATGGAATCACGCTACCACTGCGGCGGTGGCTAGTGCGAGGGAAAGACTGGCGCGGGGGAAAGGCTGGCGCCGGAGGCAAAAAACATCCCAGCTTCGCGGGTGGAAGCTGGGATGCGGGGATGCGGTTCAGGTTGCGGGGTTAGGGTTGGACGCCGGTCTGGAAGCGGATGTTGGACAGCGCCGACTCGTAGGCGAAGCGGGCGTTGACATCCTGGATGGCGGCCTGGGTCTGCTGGTACTCGGCCTGGCTGAGCTCGACGATGGAGCTGAGGCCGAGGTTGTAGCGGGTCTGGGCCAGGTCGAGGGCCATGTTGGCCTCCTTGAGCAGCTCGGCGGTGACGGTCATCTTCTGGCGTGCGGTGTTGGCGTTGAGCCAGGCGGATTTGACGTCGCGCTGGATGCGCTCGGTGAGGTTGCGGGTGCGCTGGTCGGAGGCGCGGGCGCGGAGCCTGGCCTCGGCGGTTTGCGCGGTGAAGAGGAAGCCGTTGAAGACCGGGATCTGGACGTTGACGCCGGCGGCTCCGTACCAGTCGGGGTTGTAGTACTGCTTGTCGCCGACGGGGGTGGTGCCAAGCAGTCCGATGGCCGAGACGGTGGGCAGCAGCTGGTCGCGCTCGGCGTTGGCGAACTTGAGATCGGCCTGATGGGTGAAGTTGTAGGCCTGGAGGTCGGGCCGCTGCTGCATGGCCTGCTGCAGGAGCGGGTCGGGCGTGAGGGCAAGCTCGGGAAGCGGATCGGCGTCATCGACGAGCTTGTAGTTGTTGGAGGTGGGCAGGCCGAGGATGCGGTTCAACTGGGCCATGGCGATATCGGCCAGGTTGTTGGCATCGAGCAGGAAGAGCTTGGCCTGGGAGAGGTTGACGTCGGCGAAGCTGAGGTCGAGGTCGGAGCGCAGCTTGCTGGCGGTGAGTGCGGCGATCTGGTCGCGGACGGCCTGGCGCGCGGCCAGATCCTGCTTGGCGACGCGGACGGTGGCCTGGGCCTCGAGGGTGTTGTAGAAGGCAACGTCGGTGGTGAGGACGATCTGGTCGACGGTGGCCAGGGAGCTGGCGCCGGCGGCGCGAGCCTGGAGGGCGGAGGTGGCCAGCAGGTTGTTGGTGTGGCCGAAGTCGGTGATGAGCTGGGAGAGCGCCACGCCGGCGCCCATGTGGTTGAGCATGCGCGAGGAGTCCACGGTACCCGAGGAGATGCGCGAGGCCTGCTCGGCGGCAACGCCGGTGGCGTTGATGGCGAGGGTGGGCAGCAGGGCGGACCGGGATTCGCGGACGACCTGGTTCTGGGCCAGTGCGAGCAGCTTGTACTGGCTGATGCGTGGGTTGTTCTGCAGGGCAAGCTGCTCGGCCTGATGGCGGGTGAGGGTTTTGCCGGCGGGGCCGTTCACCTGGGCGGCGCGTTTTTCTGCGGCAGCGTCAAAGGCGGCTGACTCGGCATTGGCCTGGGCCGAGAGCAGGGACATGCCGAAGGCGCGGCTCTGCGGCGCGGAGGGCAGTGCGGCGGCCGGGGCTGGTGTGGCCGGGGCCGGCTTTGCGGGTGGATTGGCGGCGGCCAGGCCGACCGCCGGCTGCAGCAGCAGCGCGGCAGCCAGCAGGGCCGACTGGGACAGGTGTGGCTTAGTCATGGATGGCCTCCGAGCCGCTGGCAGCGGCGGCAGCTTCAAGCGCCTCTTCCTTGCGGTGCATCAGGTAATAGGCTGAGGGCACGAGGAAGACGGTGACGGTACCGGAGACGGTGAGTCCGCCGAGGATGGCGCGCGCCAGCGGGGCATACTGTTCGCTGCCCGGTTCCAGAGCCAGAGCCATGGGGATGAGCCCGAGGACCGTGGCCAGCGTGGTCATGAGAATGGGACGCAGGCGAATCTTGCAGGCCTCGGCGAGCGCGACCTTGAGCGGCCGGCCAAGGCTGCGGAGCGTGCCCACGAACTCGACGATCAGAATACTGTCCGAGGTGACGATACCGGTCATCATGATGACGCCCATCAGCGACATGACGTTCAGCGTGGTGTGGGTGACGAGCAGGAAGAGCACCACACCGGACATGCCCGGCGGAATGGCCAGCAGGATGATGAACGGATCGGAGAAGGAGGCAAACTGCGCCATGAGGATGAGGTAGACCAGGACGATGGCCAGAACCAGACCGATGGCAAAGCTGCCAAAGACCTCATTCATATCCTGCACGGCGCCGGAGACGCGAACGGTGACACCGCGCGGCGGGGGCATTTTGGCCAGCAGCTTCTGCACCTGGGAGCCGATGACGCTGAGATCCTCGCCCCTGGGCTGGATGTAGACGTCATAGCTGCGGCGCAGCTGGTAGTGATCGACCTCGGTGGGCGTGTTGATGGGAACGACGTTGGCGATCGACTCCAGCGGCGCGTAGCTTTTGTTGTCGCGGGCGCGGAGGGGGATCTCCTTGAAGTCGGTGAGGGTTTTGATCTGGTCGTTGGGGTACTGAACGCTGAGGAAGTAGTTGTTTCCGGTCTTGGGATCGACCCAGAAGGTGGGTGCGACCTGGGAGTCGGAGGTGAGCGCGGTGATGACGTTGTCGACGGCATCCTCGACGGAGATGTTCTGCAGTCCTGCCTGCTCGCGGTTGATGTCCAGACGCAGACCGGGGTAGTCGAGATCCTGCGGGATGAGCACGTCGTTGACGGTGTCCAGCTTGCGGACGGCACGGGAGACGCGGGTGGCGTATTCGAAGCCGGATTCCAGATCAGCGCTGCCAACGCGGATGTCAATCGGGGCGGGTTTGCCCTGGTTGACGACCGAGTCCACCAGACCGCCGGTCTGGAAGTAGACGCCGATCTCCGGGAAGTCCTTGGCAAAGCGCTGACGGACGCGCTGCATGTAGACGAAGCTGCTGACCTTGTGGTCCTCCTTCAGGCTGACCTGAATGAAGCCGGTGTGCATGGCCGAGTTGGAGGTGTAGATGGAGGACAGATCGGGCGTGACGCCGATGTTGGTGACGATCATGTTCATGTCGTCCTTGCTGACGATCTGTCGGATCTCCTTTTCCATCATCGCGGCGTATTCGTTGGAGACCTCAAGGCGGGTTCCTGGCGGAGCCTTGAAGTTGATAACGAACTGGCCTGGATCGGTGCGCGGGAAGAAGGCCTTGCCGAGCAGCGGGAAGAGTGCGAAGCTGACGACGACAAAGACCGAGAAGCCGAGAACGACGACGACCGGGCGATCGAGACAGACGACGATGGCCTTGTCATAGGCGTGCTGCAGGCGGTCAAACTGCGCATTGAAGCCGTTGACGATGCGCTGGAAGAGGCTGACCTTCTGCGCCGGAGCATGCGCGTGGGCATGGTGCGCTTCCGCCATCTCCAGCTCGGCCTCTTCGGCATTGTGCGCGGCGCCGTGGTGTCCCACCCCCTTGATGAACAGGGCGCAGTAGAGCGGCACAACGGTCATGGCGACCATGTAGGAGGCCAGCAGGGCGAGCACGACGGCCAGGGCGAGAGCGGTGAAGAGGTACTTGCTGACGCCGACCAGCAGGATGACCGGGAAGAAGACGATGCTGGTGCTGGCCGTGGCGGCCAGCACGGCCAGCTGCACTTCCTTGCCGCCGTTCACGGCTGCATCGCGGGGGCTTTCCCCGAGTTCCATGTGGCGGAAGATGTTTTCCAGCACCACGACGGAGTTGTCGATGAGTCGCGAGAGCGCCAGGGCGATGCCGCCCAGGACCATGGTGTTGATGGTGCTGCCGCCGAGGTTGAGTGCAATGAAGGCGGTGAGCGCGGAGATGGGAATCGACAGCATGACCGAGACGGTGGCCCGGAAGTTGCCGAGGAAGAGCAGAATCATGACCGCGGTGAGGAACAGACCGATGGTGCCCTCGTTGATCACGTTCTTGACGGCGATCTTGACGAAGACGGACTGGTCAAAGACGACGGCGGTCTTGAGCTGTTCGGGAACGTCGAGCAGGTGCTTGATGGCTTCGCGGATGCCATCGACGATCGCAATGGTGTTGGAGCCGCCGCCCTGCTTGAGGATGGGGATGTAGACGGAGCGCTGGCCATCGACGCGGACGATGTTGTACTGGAGCGCGCCGGTGTCCTCGGCGTGTCCGATATCACGGACGCGGACGACGGAGCGGACGGTATTGGAGACATCGCTCTTGACCGGCATGTCATTCATGCGCTGGACAATGTCTTCCTGGCTGTTGGCGTAGATGTTGTAGTCCTTGGCACCGATGCGAACATCGCCGGCCGGCAGGATGAGGTTGGTCGCGTTGATGGCCTTGACCACATCCATGACGGACATCTCATGGGCTTCCAGCTTGAGCGGATCGACGTAGATCTGAATCTGGCGATAGGTGCCGCCGTAGGGCTGGGGCACGGATGCGCCGGGCACGCTGGCCACCTGGTTGCGGACCTCAAACTGGGCAAGATCCTTGAGCTGGACTTCGTTGAGCCCCTTGCCTTCGAGCGTGATCAGGCAGACGGGCAGGTTGGAGGCGTCAAAGGGCAGCACGACCGGCGGCAGCGTGCCGGGCGGCAGGCGGCGCAGATCGGCCAGCGCCAGGCCGGAGATGCTGCTGACGGCTGCGTTGGGATCGGTGCCGGGCTGGAAGTAGACCTTGATCAGGCTGACGCCGGTCAGCGAGCGGGACTCGATGTGCTCGATGTTGCTGCCGAGGGTGAAGAAGCGCTCATAGGTATCGGTGATGTCGGCCTCGATCTGCTGCGGCGGCATGCCGGAGTAGAAGGTGGCAACGACGACGACGGGGATGTTGATCTCCGGAAAGAGATCGACCGGCATCCTGGCGACTGTGGTGATACCGACAACCACGATCATCAGACAGAACATCAGGATGAAGAACGGGTAGCGAATGGCAAATGAGGACATTTATTTGCCTTCCTCCTGCGCCGCTGTGGGAATGAAGGCCGGATGGGGATCGACGAGGTCACCCTCGCGATAGTTGTCCTGGCCGGCGGCAATGACCTGTTCTCCGGCCTTGAGGCCGCCATCGATGATCTCAGTCTTGTTCGGGGTCTGGATACCCAGATGGACAATGCGCTTTTCCACGTGGTTGGTGGCATCCAGGACGAGGATGTAGTAGCTGTTGCCGGAGGTGACCACGGCCTGCGCGGGAACGAAGATGGCATTGTGCTTGGTGTGCAGGTAGAAGGTGGTCTCGGCGTACATGCCCGGGGTGAGCTTGAGCGTGGGATTGGGCACGTCCACCTCGGTGAGCATGGTGCGGGTGGAAGGATCAAGCGCGCGGGTGAAGCGGATGATCTTGCCGGGGAAGACTTCGCCGGTGGCATCCACGTGAACGTCCACCTTGCCGCCGATGTCGATATAGGGCACGTCGGACTCCGGCACCGGCATGCGGAGACGGAGCAGGTCGCTCTCGGCGACTTTGACGACGGGCATGGACTCGGTATTGGTATTGGTTCCGTTGGAGCTGGTTCCGGCCGGCACCAGCGCTCCGGTATCGGCGTAGCGGAAGGTGACGACGCCGTTGTAGGGCGAGACGATGTCGGTGTAGGCGTAGAGCGCCGAGACGCGATCCTGGTTGGACTTGGCCAGGCTCAACTGCTGCTGGGCCGCTTCATAGGATGCCTTGGCGACGTCAATCTTGGCGGCCGCTTCCAGATCGCGGGCCTGATAGTCGTCGATCTCCTGCTGGGCGATGAGCCCCGGGCGCTCCTTGGCGGCTTCGGCCAGACGGGTGTAGTTGAGGTGGATGGCGCGATAGGCGGCATCGGCGTTGGCAACCTCATCCTTTTCCCGGACCACCTGGGCCTGGGCGTGCTGGACGGCAGCCTTGGTCTCGGCCAGTTGATCGCGGAGTTCGGGCACGTCGAGCTTGGCCATGACCTCGTTGGTATGCACGATGTCGCCGATATCCACCTTGATCCAGCGGACGTAACCGGAGACCTTGGCATGGACGTCCACGTTCTGGTAGGGGATGAACTGGCCGGCCACCTGGAGCTGCGCGGTCAGATCGCCCTGTTGCGCGACGGCAACGGCGGCCGAAAGTGCCTTTTGCGGCGCAGCAGCCGGTTTGCGGCTGCGAACCACGACGACGATGATGATGGCTGCCACCACGAGCAGCAGAATCCAGAGAGAGCGCTTGCGAAACACGTGTCCACCTTTCAAAAGCTGGAGTCAGAGATAGAGGAGAAGAACCGAAGCGAAGGCTGCACCCCGAGGGCTGCCACGCAGGGCCGGAGAGATGCGGCTCAGGCCGCGACAGGCGGCGGACGCGGCAGTCCAAGCCGGGACAACCGGGCACCCAGGCCCCGAGCGGGTCGAATGGAGGAAGCCTGGCGAACACCCGCAGCCGCCGCGCCGGAGCTGGCCGGAAGCAGAATGGCCAGATGGGTGGCCAGATGCGTGTTCTGATTCGTGTTCTGATGCAGCACCGGGCGCCACATGCGGTGCAGACGCGCAGCTCCCCGCGCAGAGTAGCGCCCCGGATTGCGCTCCGGACAGGCGCGATGCGCGAGCATGCGGGCCGGGGGCAGCGAGTTGCTGACCAGGCTCTGGCTGGAATAGAGCGATGCGCGATAACCGACACCCCAGGTGACAACGGCCAGCGCAAGCAGCACCACCATCGCACGGAAGCGGTGCCGCGCGGGCAGTACGGCGGAGAGCGTCGAGTTGGAGTGCGACTGGCGCATGCTGCTGGTCTTGAATCCTGATTCTGAATTCTAGTCTTGAATCCTGATCTTGAATCGAAAATGCGAAACTGCCGACCCTGAGCTGTAATCGTTCCTGCGGTTGCTGCGGCCTTCGGCTTGTTGGCCGGGGCTGCGGGCGGTGCGATGGAGCCGACTGGCCAGACCGGTGGGGAAGTTGCCCCTGCGGTCTGCTCGGACTGGCCGGAGACTGGCTTGCGTTTATCCTGCCCCGATCCCCGATGGCACGGCCGACTGCCGGAAACGAGGCCCACGCGGAGTCCGGATCCGCCGGAGCTGGCGCAGGAATCGCTTTCTTTTGCTGATGATCCGATGCCGGAGGGTGGGAAAGTGTTGCATCGGCTGCGGGATTTTCACCGGATCGTCATGGAGCCGGCGGGCCCAGAGTCGGCTGGGCCCAGAGTCAGCGGGCCCAGAGCAGATGCACCGCCCCAGGCCTCTGCCGGATCAGCTACTGGATGCCGAGGTCGGCCAGCTGCTTGCGGTTGCTGTCGTCGAGGGTGAGGACGTTGTGGCAGGTGGCACAGTCGCTGGCGATGGATTTGCCGGAGGCGGAGTTGTGGCTGCCGTCATGGCAGCGGGTGCAGCCGGGGTAGTCGTTGTGGCCCAGGTTGTTGGGATGGGTGCCCCAGGTGACCTTCATGAAGGGAAAGACATTCTGGCCCCAGAGGACGGCCAGACGCGAGGCCGCCTGGGTGATCTGGAGCTGGCTGCTCTGCCAGATGGCGGGATAGTTGGTCTGGTAGTAGTGGTCGAGGCTGGTCTGGATGGCGGTGAGGGCCTGCTTCTGGTCCGGGTAGCTGGCCTGCAGCAGTGCCAGTGCCTGCTTGTGGATGTAGGGCAGGCTGGGGCTGATGAGTCCGGCGAGCATGCTCTGGTCGAGCGCCCGGGCAGGGGTTTGGAAGGAGTGCGCGACGCGGTTGTGGCAGTCGGTGCAGTCCATGGTGCGGCGGATGCCGGTCATGGCGGACTTGCGGTCGGTGTCGGTGTACTCGGTGACGGTGCCGTCGGCGGCGGTGTGGGCAACGTAGTGGATGGTCTGGTGGGAGGCGTCGGTGGAGATGTACTCGATGTGGCCCAGATGGGCACCGTGAATGCCGGAGAGCTGTCCGTCGAGGTTGCGGCCGCCCACATGCAGCAGGATCAGGGTGCGGGAGCGGGTGTTGGTCGCGTCATCGGCAAAGGTGGTCTGGATGCGGATGCGGTCGCCGATCCAGGCGTCGGCCCGGTGGCAGTTGAGGCAGGTCTGGCTGGCGGGGGGCAGCATGTCATTGGGCTGGATGGGCGTGGGATAGTGGTGGCGAAGCACATCCAGGAGCTGGCGGGTTCCATTGACCTTGGCCGAGATGTATCCGCCGACGCCGTGGCCGATGTGGCAGTCCACGCAGGCGACGCCGGAGTGAGTGGAGACGGGGTAGGCGGTGCCTTCCGGCGCCATGACGTGGCAGGTGGCACCGCAGAAGCTGACGGTGTCCATATAGGCGACCCCACGATAGGTGGCCGTGCCCAGGATGACGAAGTTGCAGAAGGTGGCGATGAGGACAATGTCGACGCCGTGGCGGAAGACCGGATCGCTGAAATCGATGCGGGGATAGGCGGCGGGAAGCTGCCCGGCGCGGCGGAGCCGGGCACGGCGCAGGAGCATGCCGATGGGAATGAGGATGAGGCCGAGCAGAAACAGGGCCGGCAGGAAGAAGTCGAGGATGATGCCGAGGTAGGGATTCTGGGAGCCGCCGTGACCGAAGGCGTCGATGAGCCAGAAGCCGATGAGCACAAAGGCGGAGGCGCTGGTGATCGCGCCTCCGAGAAGACTGAGGAGGTTGTTGCCGAAGAACAGGGCCGGACGAAGCCATTGCTCGCGGATGTACTGGAATGCCGACATGGGAAAGCCTCCTGAGTGGGGAACGAAGTGGGACGGAAGCCGGGGAATCAGGCAACCGGGGAGGGTTGGAATTCTGCCTCCGGCCCGGCTGCCGGGCTGCTACTTCTTCTGCAGGGTGCGGATGTAGGCGATGACGGACTTGATCTGGGCGTCAGAGAGCTTGGCGGCAAAGGCGGGCATCTTCTCCTTGCCATTGCGGGTGACGGCGATCATCTCGGCATCGGTCTTGTGGATGGCCTCGGGCGAATCCAGCGGCTGGGCGTGGGTCATCTTGCCGCCGGGGGTGTTGCCCTTCAGATCGGCACCGTGGCACATCTGGCATTTGGCCTTGTAGACATCGGCTCCCGAGCTTTGGGCACGGGCGGCAACCGGCGCCAGCAGTGCGAGCGCGACAAAGACGGCCGGAAGCAGGCGGCCCGTTGCCGGACGATGGGCTGGTGTTGCCGAGGGATTGGAAGTTTGGGCGAGGCAGACAGGAATGCGTGTCATGGGATGGTGACCTCCGGTTCGGATGGTTGCGGGTTGGGACAGACCCTGCGCGGCCAGACGGGAGGGTCTGGCCGCGGAGAGCAGGAACATGTGTTGAAACCTAGAAGGCATAGCGCACCGAGAGGGTGTAGACGTTGCCGTGGAACTGGCGTGCGCCGACAGGTCCAATGGGGCTGCCTTCGCTGTAGCCGTAGTAGTCGTAGCTGCCTCTCCACTGCCAGTTGTTCTGCAGGTCATAGGCAACGGTGAAGTAGGGGGTCTGGTAGACGGACTGCAGCGAGCCGTCCACCTGACGGACGTTGATGGTGGCTGCGTTGCCGTTGACGGCCGTGGCGCGGTAGCCAAGGGTGGAGTGAATGCGCGAGAAGGGCGCAAAGACGAAGCCGATGGAGCCGGTCTGGGTGGGCACGTTGTAGTAGTCGTTGGTCTGGTAGGGCGTGCCGAGGGCGATGCAGGCCGGGTCCTGGGCGGCGACGGGGTTGGCTGGTGCCGGGGTGACGGTGTAGCACTCCGTGACGGTGGAGTAGACGCTGGTGTAGGCATAGTTGGCGTCCACGGACCAGTTGCCGCCGCAGGTGAGAACCGTGCCGAGGGAGTAATTGCGGTTGTGCTGGAGGGCGTGGACGTACTGCACATTGTCGCGGCTCTCGAAGATGTTGACGGCGCCGGTGAAGGTCATCCACTTCTCCGGCTTGTAGGTGGAGCGGACAACGTAGTGCTGGCTCTGTCGCGGGCTGATGCGGGTGTAGGCACGGTCGGCAGACATGGCATCGACGTTGACGTTGATGCGGAGCTGGGAGACCGGCTGCAGGACGGAGCCGAAGAGCACCCAGTCCTCATGGATGGGGATGTTGTCGCCCAGGCTGTCCTTAATGGTGCGGGTGCGATAGCGGTAGCCGAGCGAGAAGTTGCCGCGGCTGAAGGCCTCCCAGTTGGCAAGCACCGTATCGGAGGTCCACTTCTGGTTGATCCACTGGTAGTCGGCCACGGGAGCCGGAGTGGAGGTGGGTGGGGTGGGCGTGGCCAGCATGGAAGTGCCGGTGTAGTTGAGGGTGGTGAAGCTGTTGGTGCCCGGGATGCGCCAGTACTGATAGTCCACAACGTTGGAGAGGGTGAAGTTGTGGGCGACCTGCCACAGGACGGCGTAGTCGGCACTGGTGTTCACGCGGCGAATGCGGGCGGCACCGGTTTCCACCGAGCCAAGCAGCTTGACGCGGGATTCATTGCCGGCAAAGGTTTCGTTGAAGTTGTCGAGCGTGGCAGTGCTGCCGCTGTATACGAAGCGGCCGTTCATATCCAGACGCGGAATGGCTGCGCTGTGGAAGCGGAACTGCTCGGTGGGGGTGAACAGGTGCGTGGGCGCCTGACGCGTGTAGGCCGTGTAGCCGTTGCAGGCCGGATTGTAGGCTCCGCCGGGCAGAAAGGGTGCCGCGCAGGGAACATTCCAGGAAGGCACAAAGTCCACACCGCCGCTGACCCGGGTTCCGTTGGAAAGCATGGCGTTGAGCATGGCCAGGTTCCAGGTGGTGAACTGGCGATAGAGGGTGATGATGTGGTCATAGCTCAGGCTGGAGTGGCGCGGCAGCTTGGCGTCGATGCCGAGCGTCCAGTTCTGGGTCTGGATGTCCCAGTTCTGATTCAGCAGCGCTTCGGCGCCGAAGTGAACGGTGCTCAGCGACGGGCCTTCACTGTTGTTCTGGCTGAAGCCGATGCGGAGGCTGGCGTTCGAGAGCGGACCAAAGGTGAGCAGCGCATCGGTCATCTTGCGGACGGTGTTGAACAGATGCGGTGAGGTGAGGTAGGGGACGCTGCCGGTGGTGGCAGGCGCCAGCGGGTTGGCCAGCAGATCGTAGTCAAAGTAGTTGCGACCGCGGCGGAAGCTGCCGACGAAGTCGTAGATCCTGCCCTTGTCGAAGTTCAGGAAGGTGGCGCTGTAGGGGTCGCCGCCATAGCCGTAACTGTTGCTGGACAGATGGTCAAAGAGCAGGGGATGGGCTCCGGGGACAACCTGCATGTCCGTGGACTCGCTGAGAATGCGGGGCCCGGTGTGGAGGTTGACGAAGGTGGCGTAGGTTTCTCCGCTGCCACCGACGGGGGCAATGTGGCCGCCGACCTCAATCTCATTGTGAATCTTATATTGGGAGGCAAATTTGGCGCTCTCCTCGGTCTGGCTGAGCGGAGCCGGATCCTGGGGCGCTTCGTAGTGGTTGGCATCGTTGCGCGTCTGCGCAGCAGAGGCCGGAGTTGCCGATGGGGTGGCAGCCGACGAAGTGCTGGTGTCGGCGGCAGGTTGCGACGTGGCCTGCGCTGCTGCCGTGCCGGGGAGGGCCAGGGTGGCAAGCAGCAGCAGCACAGCCAGACCAAGGGGTGCCGTTGCGGTGGGCATGGGACGGCAGACAACGCCGGGCAATGCAGGGACGGGCCGGGCAGAGATTGGGGAAGCAATCCGGGGCGGCAGAATGATGGATAAGCGCTTCATGATTCCCCCTTACTTGAAGAAAATATTGCTGGAGTTGGAGCCGTGGATCTGCGTGTGGCAGACAGTACAGGCCTGGTACTGGTTGGCCTGATTGTGGAAGGACGGCGTGCCCGGTGCGGTGAACAGCGACGAGGCGGTGTGGCACTGCATGCAGAGGTTGTTGACATTGTTCTGGGTGAGCAGGCGCGGATTCTGCGAGCCGTGCGGGGTGTGGCAGCTGGTGCAGCCCTCGGTCTTCAACGGCGGATGCTCGTAGACGAAAGGTCCGGCCGCATCAGCGTGGCACTTCATGCAGACCTGGTTCTGGTCAGCGGCGGCGCGCAGATTGTTCTTCTGGAAGCTGCCGTGGGGATCGTGACAGTCGTTGCAGCTCATGATGCCTTCATTGACCTTGTGGTGGAAGGCCTGCTGAAAGGCGGGTTTGACGTCGGTGTGGCAGCTGTAGCAAAGCTGCGGCTGGGGCTGGCGCAGCATGGCCTGGCGGCTCTGGGTCTGCTGGGTGTCGGCTGCGTGGTGCACGCTGTGGCAGCCGATGCAGGAGACGCCGGCCTCGCCGTGGGCCGTGCGCTTGTAGTTGGGATGGGCCGCCGCGTGGCAGGTGAGGCAGACGGCCGAACCCTGGGCCGGAGTGGCCTTGGCAAAGGAAAAGATCTTGGCTTCATCCCCGCCGGATTCCACATGCTCGCTGCCGGCACCGTGGCAGCTCTCGCAGGTGGCACCCTTGCCGCCGTGCTGGAGTGCGAGTCGGGCATGGGCATTGGCGTCAACGGCCTTGGACTCGTCCGAGTGGCAGGTGGTGCAGGTGTCGTTGCCGACGATGTGGGCCGATGGGGATGGCCCGTTGGCCGCCGGAGCCTTTGCGGGCTGCGACTGCGCGGGCTTGGGATGCGCCACTGGCCGGGGCGCGCGTCCCATGCTGTGTGCCGGCTCTGTGGCAAAGAGAATGAGCGCCAGCATCAGCAGCAGGGAGCCGAGGAGGAACTTCCAGCAGGGGGCTGAAAGTCGGAAGGTCTGGAAGTAGGAAACTCTGGATCGCATGTCGTCTCTCCCTGAGTGCGGGTGCCGATGCGGTGCGGGCCAGAATTGCGGAGGCGACAGAATATCGAGTCTCTGCATACCGAGTCTCTGCCCACACGAACTGGTCCCGCCCATCCTGTTCTTCTGCGACGGCACTGCAGGTGCAGGGCTGCGCAGAGCAGCTTTCTGAAGGGCTGGGCCAATCCCGTGAGACCCTGACAGAGGACAGACCCGAAGGGTCCATCCGGGCATCAGTATGGTGGAGTGTGGGGGAAATTCCTGTGACGCGAATCACATGGCATGCAAGGCTATATTTAGCAATGATTTCCAGCAGTCAATGACAGTATGGTCATACTGATATGCCCCGATTTCCGGGCGGAAATCGGGTGCGGTTCGGGGTGATTCGATCCATCGGAAGTTGCGCCGCGCCGGTGGTGCCGGATTCAGGCCCGGGCGCGGGCCGCGATGCGGCGCAGGGCCGGGAGCAGCGTGGCCAGATTGGGCGTTGTCTGGTGGGGTGCGGCGCTGGCTGCGCCGGACTGGCCGAGCGCAAAGTAGGCCGCGCGATAGTGGGCAAACAGCTCCTCGTAGACGGCAACGGCGGCCGGCTCCGGATGCACCTCGCGCAGGGGCAGGCAGACGGCCTGCTGCGCGGCCTCGATGCTGGGGTAGACTCCGGCGGCCAGCAGGGCAAAGATGCCGGAGCCAAGGCTGGTGGGAACGCCGGCCGGAACCAGCACCGGCTTGCCCAGGACGTTGGCGTAAACCTGGTTGAGAACCTCGTTTTTCTGGGGAATGCCGCCGGCGTTGATGACGCGCTGCACGGAGACGCCGTGCTGGGCCATGCGCTCGAGGATGATGCGGGTGTGCATGGCAGTGCCTTCAATGGCGGCGAAGAGCTCGTCCTGCGGGGTGTGGAGCAGGTTCCAGCCCAGGGTGACGCCGCCCAGCTCCGGGTTGACGAGGACGGTGCGGTCGCCGTTGTCCCAGCTGAGGCGGAGCAGGCCGGTCTGGCCGGGGCGATAGTCGGACAGGCCCACGGAAAGCTGGGCAACCGTGGTGCCGGCGCGGCGGGCGATGGCGTCGAAGATGTCTCCGGTGGCGGAGAGTCCGGCTTCAATGCCGGTGAACTCCGGATGGACGCTGCCGGGAACCACGCCGCAGACGCCGGGCACAAGCTGGGCCTGGCGGGCCATGGCGATGATGCAGGTGGAGGTGCCGACGACGTTGACCACGTCGCCCTCGCGGATGTGGGAGCCGATGGCATCCCAGTGGGCGTCAAAGGCGCCGACGGGGATGGGAATGCCGGCACGCAGGCCGAGCTGCCCGGCCCAGTCGGAGCTCAGATGGCCGGCCAGGTGGTCCGAGGTGAGGAACTGGCCGGTGAGCTTGTCGCGCACGCCGGCCAGCAGTGGATCGACGGCGACGAAGAACTCCTCGGGCGGGAAACCACCCCAGCGTGGATTCCACATCCACTTGTGGCCCATGGCGCAGACACTGCGGCGCAGCTGCGCCGGATCGGTGACGCCGCAAAGGGTGGCGGCCACCATGTCGCAGTGTTCGAGTGCGGTGCCGAAGTGCTCGCGCTGCCCCGGGTTGTGGCGCAGCCAGTGCAGCAGCTTGGCGAATCCCCACTCGTGGGAGTAGACGCCACCGCACCAGTCGATGGCCTCAATCTGCAGGGCGTGCGCCTTGGCCGTGATCTCGGAAGCCTCGGCGTGGGCGCGATGGTCGCACCAGAGATAGTAGTCGTCGAGCGGTTGCATGGCGGAGTCCACCACGAGGACGCTGGAGCCGGTGGTGTCCAATGCCAGCGCGGCAACGCCTTCGCCGGCAATGCCGGTCTGTTCCAGGACGGCCTGCATGGCGCGGGTGAGCGCGCGCATCTGGTCCTCGTGGGACTGGGTGGCGAAGTCGGGATCTTCGCGGCGGCGATGGAGGGGATATTCCGCCGAGGCGGTGCCGATGGGTCCGCGTTCACTGTGGACCAGCGTCACGCGGACGCTGAGGGTTCCGAAGTCAACTCCGGCAACGATGGGCATGGCGAACACCTCAGGGGAAACGATGCGGAGGTAAACCGATTCCGCACGGAATGACCGCAGTGTAACGGAGCGACGGCGCACGTGTCTTGCCCGGAGGCGCATGTAACTTGCGACGCGGCGCTGCCGGGCTGACCGCAGGCTGTGTAGACTGGGGACGCGATGCAGATCACTCTGGCCCATATCGGCGCACGAATGCAGCGAAGCGGGGCCAAGGCCGGCTTTGAGACGCTGACAGGCATGTATGTGGAGCGGGTGCAGCCCTACCACGGAATGCGCTGCGAGATGTTTCGCAGCGAGAGCGAGTTGCTGGCCTGGCT
The DNA here is from genome assembly GCA_021804965.1 of Acidobacteriota bacterium. Lineage (GTDB taxonomy): Bacteria > Acidobacteriota > Terriglobia > Terriglobales > Acidobacteriaceae > Acidicapsa. The sequence goes on along the minus strand of JAJZGG010000025.1, from coordinate 15,614 downwards.
GGCGCGGCAGCATGGACGGGCAACGGCCACGCTGGTGCTGGCCGATGCGCGCGGGCGGCAGATGAGTTCCGAGGAGTTTGCCGCGTGGCTGGGCGCGCGCCGGGATGGCGGCGCGCAGCAGGTGGTGGTGGCGATTGGGCCGGCGGATGGGTGGTCGGAGGCAACGCGTGCCGCAGCCCAGCTGCTGCTGTCCTTTGGCAGGATGACGCTGGCCCACGAGCTGGCACGGCTGGTGGCCGCCGAACAGATCTACCGGGCATGTACGATTCTGGCAGGGCACCCGTACCATGGTGGACACTGAAAGGTCGCGCCCGCGGCGTGGGCAGGCAACAGGGGGAAGACAATGAGCGAATCGAGACAGGGACTGATTCTGATTCATACCGGGCCGGGCAAGGGCAAAACGACCGCGGCGCTGGGCGTGGGCATGCGCGCGGTGGGCGTGGGCATGCGGGTGCTGATGCTGCAGTTCCTGAAAGGCTCCTGGCACTATGGCGAGCTGGATGCGGTGCAGGCCTTTGACGGGAATTTTGTGCTGAAGCCGATGGGCCGTGGGTTTGTGAAGGTGGGCGGCGCGGAGACCGATCCGGAGGATGTGCGGATGGTCCAGGAGGCGTGGGCCGAGGGACGTGCGGCGATCCTCTCCGGCGAGTGGGATGTGGTGATTCTGGATGAGATCAACTACGCGATCAGCTATGGAATGCTGGACCCGGCCGAAGTGGTGCAGGTGCTGCTGAAGCGTCCGGAGATGGTGCACGTGATCCTGACGGGACGCAATGCGCATCCCTCGCTGGTGGAGATTGCCGACACCGTGACGGAGATGCGCGAGGTGAAGCACGCCTACCAGAAGGGGATTCTGGCCCAGCGCGGAATCGAGTACTGAGCGCAATCGAGTCCGGAGCAGAATCGAGTAAGGAACGCAGGCGAAAGGAGCCGACGACGATGAGCACAGAGGCAGAAGCAGGGCAGGCAGGCAGAGCACGGCACTATCAGTGGGCAGAGATGCCGCTGGAGCCGATGAAGGCCGGCATCGAGCGGCAGTTTGTGGTGGGCACGGCCACGATGGTGGCGCGGATTCTGCTGGCCAAGGGGGCCCACGTCCCGCGCCATAGCCACCCCAATGAGCAGGTAACCTGCATCCTCAGCGGTGCGCTCCGGTTTGTCTTTGATGATCACGAGGTCACGGTGCGGCCGGGCGAGGTGCTGTGCATTCCGCCGCATCTGCCGCATGAGGCCTTTGCGCTGGAGGATACCGAGGATCTGGACATCTTCCAGCCGCCGCGCACCGACTGGATGGACGGCTCGGATGCGTATCTGCGGGGCTGATGCAGGCTGTTTGCCAACGCCGGCCGGAGGGCAGCATCGTTCCGGTACAATGGATGGGTTATGACCTGGTTCAAGCGAGCAGATTCGAGCGTGGAAGGTGCGGCCGGGAACGAAGAGTCGCGCGTGCGCACGGAAGGTCTGTGGACGAAGTGCGATGGCTGCCGGCAGATTCTGTTCAAGGCGGAGATCGAGGCCAATCTGCAGGTGTGTCCCAAGTGCGGCAAGCACTTCAAGATGGGCGCACGGGAGCGGATTGCGCTGCTGCTGGAGCCTGGCTACACGCTGGTGGACGGCAATCTGCAGTCCACCGACCCGCTGCAGTTCGTGGACCGGAAGCCGTATCAGAGCCGGCTGGCGGATGCGCAGCGGCAGACCGGGCTGAAGGACGCGATCGTGAACGCGGTCGGGCAGATCGGACCGCATCCGGTGGTGGTCAGCGCCATGGAGTACAGCTTCATCGGCGGCAGCATGGGTGCAGTGGTGGGCGAGACGATTGCCCGCGCCATTGACCGCTGCCTGGAGACGCGCAGCGCGCTGGTGATTGTGGCCGCATCCGGCGGGGCGCGCATGATGGAAGGCGTGGTGAGCCTGATGCAGCTGGCGAAGATCTCGACCGGACTGGCACAGATGGACGATGCCGGCATCCCCTACATCTGCGTGCTGACGGACCCGACGACCGGCGGCGTGACGGCCAGCTTTGCCATGCTGGGCGACCTGAACATTGCCGAGCCCGGTGCCCTGATCGGCTTTGCCGGGCCGCGCGTGATCGAGCAGACGATCCGGCAGAAGCTGCCCGAGGGCTTCCAGCGCTCGGAGTTCCTGCTGGAGCATGGATTCCTCGATGCCGTGGTGCCGCGCGGCGAGCTGAAAGCCTATCTGCAGCGGGCGCTGGACTTCATGCGCTGAGCGCGCAGGAAACTACGGACGACGGTTCGTCCAGAGCATCGGCATACCCGCGATAAACCCCTTCAAAAACAGCGTCCCAGGTGGCGGTGAGCGCGTAGCGCCGCGCATTGGCACCCAGCGTTTCCCTCTCCGCAGGCTGGCGCAGCAGAGACTCGATGGCGTCGGCAAAGCCGTCATCGGGGCAGATGCGCCCAACCGGCCCGGCACCGGAACGGATGGCGTCGCGCAGGATGGCTGCCGGTCCGCCGTCCGGGGTGACGATGGCGGGAACGCCCGAGGCCAGCGCCTCCAGGACGACGTTGCCGAAGGTGTCGGTATGCGAGGGAAAGACGAAGAGATCCATGTCCGCATAGGCGCAGGCCAGGGCCTCGCCGCGCAGGACGCCGGGAAACTGGGAGCCGGGCATGCGGGCACGCAGATGCGGCTCCTCGGCACCGTGGCCCACGATGACGAAGCGCACGTTGCGCTGACCTTGAGCCTGCCCCGGGGCCAAAAGCTGGTCGTGGATGGCAGCCAGCAGGGCCACATTCTTCTCCACGGATAGACGACCGACAAAGCCCAGCGTGAAGGGCTGCGCCTGGCGCGGCCGCAGTCGGCGGGTGGGGCGGAAGAGATCCGTGTCAACACCGCGGGGCATGCGGTGGCAGACGCGCCCGGTGAGGCTGCGAAGCTGCTCGCAGAGGGCGTGGCTGGGCGCAAAGAGAACCTGGGCCTGGGAGTAGAAGTGGGCCGTTGCCGCCAGCGTCCACTCCTCGAGCAGGCGGCCGGCAGCCTGGGGCAGCAGGCGCAGCAGCCAGTCGGAGCGGCGGGCCAGGTACTCGTGGACATTGGTGTGCCAGCTGGCTGCCAGCGGAAGCCCGTGGTGGGCGGCGACGGCGGCTCCCAGCATGCCCAGCTCGCTGGGCCCGGTGATGTGGACCAGCGTGGGCGCAAACTCATCCAGCACATCGGCGATGACGGGGATGTGGCGCAGGTAGGCCGGGTCAAAGCGTAGATCCTTTTCCAGGGCAAAGGAAAGCATGCCGCGCGGCAGCTCCAGCGTCCAGAGCGGACCCTCGCGGGTGAGCGCCGGGCTGCGTTCGCCGGCGCGAATGCAGAGAAAAGGCAGTCCATGGCGGCGCGCATACTGCTCAAAGTGGCGGCTGGTGTGGGCCACGCCGTTCACTTCGTGAAAGGAGTCCGGGAAATAAGCGACGCGGGGAAGCGAAGAGACGCAGGGGGGCATCGGAGCTCCGAGGATCTGCCGTGGTGGTTCAGAATTTGGGGTTCAGCGGGAGGCGATCAGGCGGTTTCCTGCTCGCCCAGCGCAAAGCGCAGCTCGTGATCCTCGCTCCAGGCGTAGCGCAGGCTGGAGCTGAGCGGACGGCGGCCCAGCGAGCGCGCCAGCATCAGGATGAACTGCATGGTGCGCGGCGCATGGCTGCGCGGCCACAGCGTGCTGATGGGCTGAATCTCGCCGTTGCGGTCCGGATGGAAGACGCGATCGTCCCAGTTGCGGGAGCCGATGGGGAAGTCGGGAAAGTCGCGGATGGCGTCGATGGTGGACTGCAGGATGCGCATCTTCCAGGGCTCGGCGTACTGCGGCAGGAAGAGAACCTCACTGCGGCGCTCGTAGCGAACCTCGTGCACGAACTCCGTGAAGCTGGTGGCTCGGGTCAGGTTGATGTTGGCGTTGGGTTCCACGCCATGGCGGTCGCCTCCGGCCACCAGCAGCATGTTCCACTGCTCGGCCAGTCTGCGGGTGGTGCGATTCTCGGCCCAGTTGCGCAGGCCGTTCAGCTCAAGGGCATGGAAGTAGTTGCCGTACTTGAGCAGAAACTCGTTGACGAGGAACTCATGCCGGTCGCGCCCGATGAGGTAAAGATCCCACATGGGGTGGTTGAAGACGAGCAGAACATCGCGTTCCTGATGGAGATCGGCAAGAATCTCGCCAAGCTGCTCATCGGCCGGGTTGGCGGTGAAGGCGTTCAGCCGGGCGATCCACTCGGCAGCGCGTGCGCTGGGCAGGTTGTGCACGCCGATGTGGAAGGACTGCACGTCACTGTAAGGCGCCGACCACTCCACGGAAATGGGCGCGTGGCGGGAGGCATCCATGGTGCGCAGCAGCAGCGGGGCATGGATGTTGTCATGGTCGGTGATGGAGACCATCGGCTTGAGGCCGAGCTTCTCGATCTGCCCGCTCTCCAGCTCCCAGGCCTGACGCGGAGTGAGCGGCGGCGTCCAGTAGCTGCGGGTCCAGTCGATGCGGATGCGATGCCGGTCCCAGGAACGGCGGTCCAGATAGCGCATAAGCGGACGGACGAAGCCGTACTGGGCTGTCCAGTCGGCGATGAAGGAAAGCGTCTCCTGGGACTGGTTGGTGTGGCTGTGGAGGGAAACGCCGGTGGTGTGCCCCTCGACGGCGCGAGGGTCGCGCCAAAGATAGGAGATTGAGGTTGCTGGCATGGGGTCGGTCGTCCTCCTGATCCGCTCAATCTGCGGCTTCAGTATCGCGGCCCACTCATCAACAGACCGTGAAAACCCCGCGAATTTCCGTTCAATTGCGGCGCTTCTTCGGGCTTTGACGGAACCCGGCGGGTATTTCCCGGGATATTTTCCAGCTCCTGCAGACATCTTGTTTGACCTACCTCACAGAAATCGTTTGGAAATCCTGATTCCCGCCCCTCCCCGGCTTGTCTGCCGCAGGGCAATCAGACGCTTCTCTGCTTACCGAATACTATACGTTGGTTTTGGCAAATTCCGGACCAAGAAATGCATCCAGATTGAAGAGTGTCGGCTCGGCGGGATGCTCGACGCTGAGGTGATTGCGGGTAAGGCCGTCGCGAAGCATCTCGAAGGCCTGCTCCGGCGTGTCGGCGAACTGGAAGATGTCCACATCGCGGGGCGAGATGGCACCGGCATCGACCAGGGCGTGGAGGTTGATGACGCGCTTCCAGTACTCGGAGCCGTAGATGACGACGGTCATCTTCTTGGCAAGCTTGTGGGTCTGGGCCAGGGTCAGCAGCTCGAACATCTCATCGAGCGTGCCAAAGCCGCCGGGAAAGACGACCAGAGCCTTGGAAAGATAGGCGAACCAGAGCTTGCGCATGAAGAAGTAATGGAACTCGAAGTTGAGTTCGGGGGTGATGTAGGGGTTGGGATGCTGCTCGAAGGGCAGGCGAATGTTGAGACCGATGGATTTGCCGCCTGCCTCCCAGGCGCCGCGGTTGGCCGCCTCCATGATGCCGGGACCGCCGCCGGAGGTGATGACGAAGCGGTGGCGTCCAGGGGGATTGGAGGGCAGCGTGGCGGCCCAGCGGGTGACCATGCCGGCCAGACGGCGGGCATCCTCGTAGTAGCGTGCCATTTCCACAGCGGCAACGGCGCGGTGGCGCTGCAGGCTGGTGGCCGAGCCGTGTTCGATGGCGTCGATCGTGGCCGGCTGCTCCTCGGGCGGAGCCAGCTGCGAGGAGCCGGTGTTGTCCAGCAGCTCAAGGGCCTGATCGGCCTCGGCCAGGCTGTGGAAGCGGGCCGACCCGAAGAAGACGATGGTGTCCTGAATGCGCTCGCGGCGGAAGCGGGCCAGCGGCTCGGTGTACTCGGCCAGAATGCGAATGAGCCGACCGTCGGGACTGTTGAGGAAGTCCGGGTTTTCATAGGCCAGGCGAGCGCGTTCGAGCGGCTCCGGTTGCTCAGGCATGGAGTGTCCCCTTCGTTGGATTGCTTGCGATGCGGCTGTCTTGCGGGCGGCAGCGACTCCCCAGTCTATCCGGCGCAGGGCACAAGGGGAAAGCGCTCAGGACTCCCACTCGCGCGAGGAGCGGATGGCTCCGTCCAGGGCGAGCCAGAGATTGAGCAGGCCAAGACCGGAGACCAGCCCGCGGACTGCTCCGCTGGTCAGCAGCGGAAGCAGCGCCGGCAGGTGCAGGAAAAGCGGATTGTTATCCCAGAGCGGTCGAAACCAGGGGACGAAGCACAGCGCCAGTCCGATGTAGAGCCGGAGCAGGACGGCGATCATCCGCTCCATCTGGCGGATCCAGCGGGGTATGCCCAGGGGATGGGACGGGGGATGAGCCGGAGCATGAGGCGGAGAATGGTCGGCGGCAGGCCAGGACGACGAAGGCCGGGACGGCGCAACCGGCTGCAGGCCGCCCGGAGTTGGAGAGTAAGCCGGTTTGGAGGGTGAATCGGGCATGGATGGACCTGGGCCGCCGGGGTACGTGCCTGTCTGGAACGTACCACAGTCGGCGGGATGACTCGCTGCGCGGCCGGTCTGCGCGGGACAGCTATTCGCTGCGCGGCAGGGGCTGCGCGTCGCAGCTATTCGCTGCGACGCTTGGGCCGCTGGTTGGCGGGAAGAATCTTCTTCCGCAGGCGGAGATTCTTCGGCGTGACCTCGACCAGCTCATCCTCGGCGATGAACTCGATCGCCTGCTCCAGGTTGAGGATGCGGTACGGGGCCAGACGCAGGGCCTCGTCGGAGCTGGAGGCTCGCATGTTTGTGAGCTTCTTCTCGCGGACCACGTTGACGTCGAGGTCGTTGTCGCGGGAGTGTTCGCCGACGATCATGCCCTCGTAGACATCGACACCGGCACCGAGGAAGAGAACGCCGCGATCCTGCAGGCCGTGCAGGGCATAGGTGGTGGTGACCCCCTGCCGGTCGCTGATGAGCACGCCGGAGGGCCGCTGCGGAATCTCTCCCTGATAGGGCATGTGTCCGTCGAAGAGGGTGTTCATCACGATGGTGCCGCGGGTCTCCGTCAGCATCTCGCTGCGCAGGCCGATGATGCCGCGGCTGGGCACGCGGAACTCCATGCGGACGCGGCCCGAGCCGTGATTGTGCATCTTGGTCATCTCGCCTTTGCGGGGTCCGAGCTTTTCAATGACGACGCCGGTGTACTCCTCCGGAACGTCGATGGTGACGTGCTCGACCGGCTCCATGCGGACGCCGTCGACGGTCTTGGTGACGATCTCCGGGCGGCCGACGCTCAGCTCAAAGCCTTCGCGGCGCATCATTTCAATCAGGACGCCGAGCTGCATTTCGCCGCGGCCCAGCACCTTGAAGCTGTCCGGCGAGTCCGTCTCCTCCACGCGGATGGAGACGTTGGTCAGCAGCTCGCGGTCCAGGCGCTCGCGCAGGTTGCGGCTGGTGACCAGCGAGCCTTCCTTGCCGCAGAAGGGTGAGTTGTTGACCGAGAACTGCATGGCGATGGTGGGCTCGTCGATGACGATCAGCGGCAGCGGAGCCGGATTCTCCAGGCTGGTGATGGTTTCGCCGATGGTGATGCCCTCCACGCCGGCTATGGCGACAATGTCGCCGATCTCGGTGGTCGAGGTCTCCGTGCGCTTGAGGCCGGCAAAGGTGAACAGCTTGGTGATGCGGGTCTTCTGCAGGGAGAGGTCGCGGCGGGAGATGGCAACCTCGTCGCCCACGTTCAGCGTGCCCTGGAAGACGCGCGCAATCGCGATGCGCCCGAAGTACTCCGAGTAGTCGAGGTTGGTGACCAGAATCTGCAGCGAGGCCTGGGCGTCGCCGGTGGCCGGGGGAATGGTGTTGACGATGGCCTGGAAGAGCGGCTCCAGATCGGTGCCCGGGGTGTGGATGTCGGTGCTGGCGGTGCCGGTCTTGGCCACGGTGTAGAGCACGGGGAAGTCGAGCTGCTCCTCCTCGGCGTCGAGGTCGATGAACAGGTCATAGACCTCGTTGAGGACCTCCTGGGCGCGGGCATCGGGGCGGTCAATCTTGTTGATGACGACGATGGGCTTCAGACGGGCTTCCAGAGCCTTGCTGAGGACGTAACGGGTCTGGGGCAGCGGTCCCTCGGCGGCATCGACCAGCAGCATGACGCCATCGACCATCTTGAGTCCGCGCTCCACCTCGCCGCCAAAGTCGGCGTGGCCGGGGGTGTCCACAATGTTGATCTTGCCGCCGTTGTAGTGGATGGCGGTGTTCTTGGCCAGAATCGTGATGCCGCGCTCACGCTCCAGATCGTTGGAGTCCATGACGCGATCGGCGACCTGTTCATTGGCGCGAAAGGTTCCGGACTGGCGAAGCATGGCGTCGACAAGAGTGGTCTTGCCGTGGTCGACATGGGCGATGATGGCGATGTTGCGAATCGTCTGGCTCAACGGGAAATTCCTTTTATGGGTTGACACATGGGCGCCGCTGGGGGCCGATGCCGGATCGGTTGCAGAGATACGGGGACACGCGACCCGAGGCGCGCCACAGGGTTTCTCCGGGCAAGCTGACCGGAGGCAGGAGGAAAAGGGCGCAAAGGCCGCGCAATCCCGCAATTCTAGTTTAGCAGCAGTGGCCGCGGAGGGGGTGAATTTCCGGGATCGGGTGGCTGCTCGCAGGGGTGCGCGGGAGGGGGAAAATGCGGGCGCGGAGCAGGCCTGGTGCGGACGCGGAGCAGGCCTGGCGTGGGTTTGGTACGGGTTTGGCGCAGGTCGGGCCAGGGTGGAAGCAAAATTTCCTTGACGGCAGCGCGGAAAATCCTGTATCTTGCCGCCGGCTGTGGTAATCTAAGAAAACTGAAGGACGTGCGTCCGACAATGCCCCTTGCGATGAGCTGAGGCTCCCGGGCAGGCCGAGCTGGCCACTGTGCGCAAACGATCCTGATCCGAAGAAAGTAACCCGTCATCGCCGCTGCGATGGCAGGGAAGCGGTTTTATGCCGGAAGCGCCCTTGGGGCGTAATTTTCCGGTGGAAAACTTTTTGCTTCCTGCCATTTCGGATGGCTTTTTCAGGAATGTACGCGCAGGAGACGCGAGCGCTTGGCAATCGACGACAAATACGAAGACGACATCAGCAGCCTGATCGACACCGGCAAGGAAAAGGGCTACCTGACCTACAACGACGTGAACGACATGCTGCCCGAGGACATGCACAATGCCGATGACCTCGACGACCTGATCACGACCATCGGAACCCAGGGCATTGATCTGCTGGATGGTCCCAAGTTCGGCGGCGACAAGGACTTCGACCTGGAAGAAGGCGAAGACGTGGAGCTGGACCTGACGCCGGGGGCGATGGAAAAGACCAACGACCCGGTGCGCATGTACCTGCGCGAGATGGGCACGGTTCCCCTGCTGACCCGCGAGGGCGAGGTGGAGATTGCGCGGCGGATTGAGCGCGGCCAGATGCGCGTGATGAAGTCGCTGTCGCGGTCGCCGGTGGTGATCCGCGAGATTGTGGCGCTGGGCGAGGATCTGAAGCGCGGCGTGCGCAACGTGAAGGAAGTGGTCACCTTTGACGAAGAGGAGCTGACCGAGGAGATCGTGCAGACGCGCGTGAAGGCGACCGTGGGCCGGATCGACGCGATGGTGCGTCACCTGAAGAAGGCCGCGCAGCTGGAAGAAAAGCTGCCCACGCTGAACGTGAAGACCAAGGCCAAGGAAGCGCGCAAGACCCGCTGGACGATTGCGCGGGAGAAGATTCTGGCCTCGCGCATTGTGCGCGAACTGAAGTACACCCCGCAGGAGCGCAAGCGGCTGCTGGACAAGGTGAACAAGACCGTCGAGATCATGCGTTCGCTGGAACGGCAGATCAAGAGCCTGGACCAGAAGCACGAGGCCTCCAAGAGCGAGGAGCTGCGCAAGGAGTATCGGCGGCAGCAGAAGAACTGCCGCAGTGACCTGGAGCGGCTGGAGCTGGAAGCCGGCGCGACGATGGGCGAGATGCGCCGGACGCAGCGCGAGATGATCCAGGGCGACATGGACGCGGAGAAGGCCAAGCGCGAGCTGATCGAGGCCAACCTGCGTCTGGTGGTCTCGATTGCCAAGAAGTACACCAACCGCGGACTGCAGTTCCTGGACCTGATTCAGGAGGGCAACATCGGCCTGATGAAGGCTGTGGACAAGTTCGAGTATCGGCGCGGATACAAGTTCTCGACCTATGCGACGTGGTGGATCCGGCAGGCGATCACGCGTGCAATTGCCGACCAGGCACGCACCATCCGCATTCCGGTGCACATGATCGAGACGATCAACAAGCTGATCCGGACCAGCCGCCAGCTGGTGCAGGAGCTGGGCCGCGAGCCCTCAAGCGAGGAGATTGCCCGGCGCATGGACATTCCGGTGGCCAAGGTGCGCAAGGTGCTGAAGATTGCCCAGGAGCCGATCTCGCTGGAGACGCCGATTGGCGAAGAGGAAGACTCGCATCTGGGCGACTTCATCGAGGATCGTCAGGCGGTCTCGCCGTCGGAGGCTGTGATTGGCGTGAACCTGAAGGAATATACCTCGCAGGTGCTGCGCACGCTGACCCCGCGCGAGGAGCGCGTGATCAAGCTGCGCTTTGGACTGGAGGATGGCTCCGAGCATACGCTGGAAGAGGTGGGACAGAGCTTCCAGGTGACGCGCGAGCGCATCCGTCAGATTGAAGCCAAGGCACTGCGCAAGCTCCGGCACCCGTCGCGGAGCCGCAAGCTGCGAGCTTTTGTTGAGGGCGTGAAGGAAATATAAGCTGTTTCGGGGGATTCGGCTGTATTCCTTTGAAGGATTGCCCACCCGCAAAGCGCCAGACTGGCCTTTGCGGGTTTTTCTTTGCCCGGAAGATTCCCGCCCGGGCGACGGGGTGACAGGGAATTATTCCGGTTTCTGCTATGGTCTTCAGCGGGAGGAAAAACCATGCGCGAGGAGAAACGACGATGAGTGGATGTCCGGAGATTGTGCTGGATGGATTGACCCCGGAGAAATATGCCGCGCTGCTGGAGGCGGCCCAGAAGCAGGGGATTGCCCTGAGCGGGGATGCGGGAACGACGGAGTACTCAGGAATGCAGTTCCAGTGGAGCTATGACGCAGCCAGCGGAACACTGCGGATGCAGTGTACGGAGAAGCCGTTCATGATTCCCTGCCACATGATTGAGCAGAAGATCCGCCAGCTTGTGGGATGAGCGCGCTGAGCGGGTGCCGCGCAGAACCGGTGGGCGCTGCCTGGATGCAAACACCAGGGCGCGTGCGCCGGTTCTTCTTTGGAACTGGTTTGGAGCCGGGGCCGGTGTTTTCCGTTTTATACTGGAGTCAAAAATAGCCCCGCAAGGGGCATCCATGAGGAAAACAACGTGAAAATCCCCCAAATGCATTCCCTCTTCGCGGCGCTGGCATTCTGCGTCGCCGTCCCGTGTCTTCCCTCCGCGCAGGCGCAGCAGGCAGAGCATGTTCTGCCGCCGGCCGCGCTGCAGCAGGATCTGCAGGCCGCAGCCGCCACGCGGCAGCAGAACGAGCATCAGGTGGAATCCCTGTATGCGCAGCCGAAGGTGCAGCAGGCGCTGCGTGCGGCGCACATGGACCCGCAGCAGGTGACCCGCGCGGTGAGCCAGCTGAGCGATGCCGACCTGGCGTCGATTGCCTCACGAACGGCCTCGGCGCAGAAGGACTTTGCCGCAGGTACGATCACCGATCATGATCTGCTGATCATCCTGGTAGTCGTAGCCGCGCTGCTGCTGGTTATTGTTGCAGTGCACTGAGGCAGCGATCCGAATGCCATACAGGCTGGGCAGGCGTCTGCTGCTGGCTGCGGCGCTGCTGGCAGCCCTGCCGGTTGCACAAGGTCGGCTGAGCGGACAGCAGAGCCCGCCAATCGAAACGGAGCCGCGCCCGGTCTGGCTGGATCTGCCCTTTGTGGCGCAGACGCCGGATGGATGCGGCTCGGCTTCGCTGGCCATGGTGATGCGCTACTGGCAGCGGGAGCAGCATCTGCCGATGACGGCCGAAGCCGGGCCGCTGCAGCAGAAGCTCTTCTCCCGCGCGGCGCACGGCATTCCCGCTTCGCAGATGGTGGCAGCACTGCAGCAGGCCGGATTTGCCGCCTACGCCTTCCACGGCCAGTGGAGCGACCTGGAGCACCACCTGGCGCTGGGACGGCCGCTGATCGCCGCCGTGCGCGATGGCGGCCGTCACGGGCCGCTGCACTACGTGGTTCTGGCCGGCGTGGGCAACGATGCGGTGTATCTGAATGATCCGGCGCGGCAGCGTTTGCTGCGCCTTTCGCGGGCGGCCTTTCTGGCCGAATGGAGCGCCACCGATGATTGGACGCTGCTTGCTGTTCCCCGATCCCAAGCTGCTGCTCCTGCTACTGCTCGCTAGCGGAGCCGCCGGGGCTGCACCTGCGCGGACGGGCCGACAGGCAACCCCCGCAAGCCAGACCGGAAGTGGGAAGCAGACCGGAAGCGCAAACCCGACCGGAAGCGCAGAGCAAAGCGGACGCGCAAGCCAGACAGAAACAGGCAGGCGGCAGGATCACCAGCAGCAGGATCAGCAGCGGCAGGATCACCAGCAGCAGGATCAGGCGATCGTGCAGCGGGTCCGCAAGCTCTACCAGGCAGAGCAGTGGAGTGCCGTGGTGCAGGCGGTTCCGCTGCCCGGGCCGGGCGAAGCCAGACCTGCAGGCGATGCCGGGCCTGCAGGCGATGCCGGGCCTGCGGCCGAGCTGCTGCTGCTGCGCGGACTGGCGCTGGCGCGCATGGACAGGCTGGCCGAAGCAGCCGCGACGCTCCGTCTGGCAGGCGGACTGTATCCACGGGATGCCCGGTTTCCGACCGAGCTGGCCGGGATCCGCTACCGGCAGCATCGCTATGCGGCGGCTGCCAGGCTGCTGCGCCGGGCCATCCGGCAGATGAGGCCGCAGGACCCGAATCTGGCCTATGCGCGCAATCTTCTGGGAACGGTGGATGATCTGGAAGGCAACCTGGAGGCTGCGATTGCGGACTGGAATCCGGTGGGGCGGCCGGTGCTGGCCGACCAGCGTTTGGACGATCAGCAACTGGACGCTTCGGGGCACTCCGCGGCGCTGCCTCCGCTGCTGATGGACCGCGTCTTTCCGTTTGCGATGAATGGTGTCTATCGGCTGCAGCAATACCGGAGGACGCAGGCGGAACTGGCGCTCCAGCAGCTGTTTGTGTCCACTTCGCTGGAGCTGCATCCGCTGCCGGATGGGCGGTTTGATCTGGCGGTGCATCCGGTGCCGCATCCGGCGTGGCGGAGCAGGCCGGTGGCGAGCCTGCTTTCCACGCTGCGCAGCCTGCCGTATCAGGCCGTCAATCCGGAGTTCTGGAATCTGGGCCACACGGCGACGAGCCTGACCACGTATCTGCGCTGGGATGCGCAGAAGCGCATGATTCTGGCCTCGCTGGCCGGGCCGGTGCATACGCCGGACCAGCGGCTGGGAGTCTGGCTGGATGCACGCAACGAAAATTGGGATCTGGCACGAACGCTGACGCCGGGCAGGCCGGTGGCGGCGGGGCTGAATCAGGAGCGACTGGCCGGGGGCGTTTCGCTGGACGAGCTGTTTGGCTGGCGGCTGCTGTGGCAGACCACGGCGGAGGTCTCGCGCAGGCGCTTCCGCGGCAGCTATGGACTGCCGACGGGCAGCAGCTACTTTACCGGAACGACGGCGATGACGGTGCGCTCGGCGGTGCAGGCAAAGCTGGTGGATGCGCCGGGGGCGCGTTTGCAGCTGACGGCGATGCTGCAGGCCGCGGCAAGCCGGTACTTCCACGCACCGCTGACGCAGTCGGCGCGGCTGCAGGCGGGACTGGATGCCGTGTGGCTGCCGCAGGCCGCAGGCGACCGCTATCGGCTGCATGCGCAGGCACGCGGGGGCGATACGCTGGGAGCGATTCCCTTCGATGAGCTGTGGATGCTGGGCTTTGACCGCGACAACCCGCTCTGGATGCGCGGACACAACGGACTGGTGCAGGGGCGCAAGGGCAATGCGCCGCTGGGCACGCGGTATCTGCTGGGCAATCTGGACCTGGAGCGGCAGCTGTGGCGGGATCCGTTTGTCTCGGTCCGGGTGGGGCCGTTTGTGGATACGGGACGAATTTACAGCTCGTCAGAATCGGGCGGGGCCAGTTCTGGCGGGACTGGCCTTTTCGGCTCGCCGATCTGGATGACCGATGCCGGGCTGCAGGCGCGGCTGCACCTGTTCCAGGGATCGCGGCTGATTCTGGGCTGGGGCCACGATCTGCGCTCGGGAGGGAATACGTTCTACTCGGCGATCTCGCACTGACGGGCGCACTGACGGGCGAACTGACGGGCACGGACGGGACAATGACCGGGCACGGACGGAGCGGTGCCGGTTGGGGCTGGCATTGGGTGGGCGGCTACAATCAGCCTGTGGGTCTTCGATTCGAACTGCTTTCCACGGCCGCCTCGGGCGCACGACGGGCACGGCTCCATCTGCCACACCAGACGGTGGAGACGCCGGTGTTTATGCCGGTGGGCACGCAGGGCACGGTGAAGGCCGTGCCGCAGCAGACGCTGGAGCAGCTGGGCGCACAGATCATCCTGGGCAATACCTATCACCTGTATCTGCGGCCGGGCCATGGGCTGATCCGGCAGATGGGCGGGCTGCACCGGTTCATTGCCTGGCAGCGGGCGATGCTGACGGATTCGGGCGGCTTTCAGGTCTTTTCCCTGGCCGGGCTGCGCAAGCTGACGGACGAGGGTGTGCGCTTCCGCTCGCACCTGGACGGCTCCAGCCATCTGTTTACGCCGGAGCACTCGATGGACGTGCAGATTGCGCTGGGAGCCGATATCTGCATGGCGTTTGATGAGTGTACCGAGTATCCGGCGGACGAGGCGCGGGCGCGGGAGTCGCTGCGGGTGACGATGGCCTGGGCCAGGCGGTCGCTGGATCACTTCCGGGCGCATGCCGACCAGGTGCCGTGGCACGCGGAGCTGGGCGGAGCCACGCAGTCGCTGTTTGGCATTGTGCAGGGCGGCATGTATGGGCATCTGCGGCGGGAGTCTGCCGAGCGGCTGGTGGAGATGGACTTTGACGGCTATGCGATCGGCGGGCTGAGCGTGGGCGAGCCGCGCGAGCTGACGCGGCAGGTGATTGCCGAGACGCTGCCGCTGCTGCCGGCCGACAAGCCGCGCTACGTGATGGGCGTGGGCTTTCCGGATGAGATTGTGGAGTATGCCCGAATGGGCGTGGACATGATGGACTGCGTGATTCCGACGCGCGCGGCGCGGCATGGGCTGCTGTTCACCAGCGAGGGTCGGATGAACATCAAGAACCGTCGCTTTGCCGACGATCCGCTGCCGCCGGACCCGACCTGTTCCTGCCCGACCTGCGAGCGGTATTCGCGGGCCTATCTGCGGCACCTGATGCAGACCGGCGAGCCGCTGGGCGGAACGCTGGGCACGATCCACAACCTGGCCTTCTATCTGAAGACGATGGCCACGCTGCGGACGGAGCTGGAGGACGGCGCGAAGCCGCAGGCGGAGCCCGTAGCCTAGACGGAGCGCGTGCTGCAGGCCGGATGCCCGTAGCCCAGACCGGACGCGCCTTCCGCAGGCCTGAGTCAGGCCTCTGCGCCTTCCGGGGATTCCTTGCGAACGGACGCAATCGGAACCGGAGGCGGCAATGGATTCAATCTGAAACCAGAGGGATGTTTTGC